>CBJLAJ010000172.1:0-10313 GCA_966421005.1 uncultured Paraburkholderia sp. | reverse complement strand
GGGCGGCTCGGGCGGCTCGGGCGGCTCGGGCGGCTCGGGCGGCTCGGGCGGCTCGCCGCGCCGCTTGCGCGAGTGCGCGCGCGCAGCGGCGCTAGGCAGCGCGGCGATGAGCGGCTCGCGCATCACGGGAAGGTAGGTCAGCGTCGCGGCGTAGCGCGGCGGCAAGGGCGCGATGACGAGCCCCGCATCGATGCGCCCCGCCACGAGCTCGTCGATCTGCACGTCGCTCGTTGCTTCGGCCAGTTGCAGCCGCACACCGGGATAGCGCGCGGCGAACTCGCGCATGAGTTGCGGCAACAATCCGTAGTCGGCCGTCGAAACGAACGCCAGCGCCAAGGTACCGGCCTCGCCCCGCGCCAGGCTTTGCGCGAGCGGACGCAGGCCGTCGGCCGCGGCCAACAGCTTGCGCACCTCCGGCAGCAGATCGGCACCGACGGGCGTGAGCTCGACCGTTCGTTTCGTGCGCGCGAAAAGCGCGACGCCAAGCGCCTCCTCCAGCGCGCGGATCGCCTGGGAAAGCGGCGGCTGCGTCATCGCCAGCCGCTTGGCGGCACGGCCGAAGTGCCGCTCCTCGGCCACAGCGACGAAGTAACGCAGTTGCCGCAGATCCGACGTCATGGATTGCTCCCTCCTTTCCGCTTCCCGGTTGACAGTTTCGATCGTCTGATACGTTTTTCGACTTAATCAGCTTTGAATAATATATTGGACACGCGTATCGAGTCAGGGCATTCTGGCGCGACCCCACGCAAGGCCGAGCGCCACGGCGGCCCAAAGGCGCCCGCATCAGGCTTCCCGCGTGTATGGCATCCACAGGCAATCGAACGAACCCGGAGTCCCCATGGCTTACAACCGCCGCTCGCAAAACATCACGCAGGGCGTTGCCCGCGCGCCGAACCGCTCGATGTACTACGCCCTCGGCTACAAGAAAGACGATTTCGACAAGCCGATGATCGGCATCGCCAACGGTCATTCCACGATCACGCCTTGCAACGCCGGCCTGCAACGCCTCGCCGACGCCGCCGTGAGCGCGGTGAAAGACGCGGACGCGAACCCGCAGATATTCGGTACGCCGACGATCTCCGACGGCATGTCGATGGGCACCGAAGGCATGAAGTACTCGCTCGTCTCGCGCGAAGTCATCGCCGATTGCATCGAGACCTGCGTGCAGGGCCAGTGGATGGATGGCGTTGTCGTGATCGGCGGGTGCGACAAGAACATGCCGGGCGGCATGATCTCGCTCGCGCGCATGAACGTGCCCGGTATTTACGTCTACGGCGGCACGATCCGTCCCGGCCATTGGAAGGGCAAGGATCTCACGATCGTCTCGTCGTTCGAGGCCGTCGGCGAGTTCACGGCCGGACGCATGTCGCAGGAAGATTTCGACGGCATCGAGCAAAACGCCTGCCCGAGTACCGGTTCGTGCGGCGGGATGTACACGGCCAACACGATGAGCTCGTCGTTCGAAGCGCTCGGCATGTCGCTGCTCTACTCGTCGACGATGGCCAACCCCGACGATGAAAAAGTGACGTCGGCGGCCGAATCGGCCCGCGTGCTCGTCGAGGCGGTCAAGCGCGATCTCAAGCCGCGCGACATCATCACGAAGAAGTCGATCGAAAATGCCGTGGCTGTCATCATGGCGACGGGCGGCTCGACGAACGCGGTCCTGCATTACCTCGCGATCGCGCACGCGGCTGAAGTGGAATGGACGATCGACGATTTCGAGCGCGTGCGCCAACGCGTGCCCGTCATCTGCAATCTGAAGCCATCGGGCGAATACGTCGCGACCGATCTGCATCGCGCGGGCGGCGTGCCGCAAGTCATGAAGATTCTGCTCGACGCGGGCCTGCTCCATGGGGACTGCATCACGATCACCGGCAAGACGATCGCCGAAGAACTGAAGGACGTGCCGAGCGTGCCGCGCGCCGATCAGCAGGTGATCTTCCCGATCGACAAGGCGCTCTACAAGGAAGGCCACCTCGCCATTCTGAAGGGCAACCTCGCGACTGACGGGGCCGTCGCCAAGATCACGGGCCTCAAGAACCCTGCCATCACGGGTCCCGCGCGCGTGTTCGACGACGAGCAAAGCGCGCTCGCCGCGATCCTTGCCGACAAGATTCGGCCGGGCGATGTCCTCGTGCTGCGCTATCTCGGCCCGCAAGGCGGCCCGGGCATGCCTGAGATGCTGGCGCCTACGTCCGCACTGATCGGCAAGGGCCTCGGCGAATCGGTCGGACTCATCACCGACGGGCGGTTCTCGGGCGGGACCTGGGGCATGGTGGTCGGCCACGTGGCGCCCGAGGCATTCGTCGGCGGCACGATCGCATTCGTTCAGGAAGGCGATTCGATCACGATCGATGCGCACAAGCTGCTTTTGCAGCTGAATGTCGACGATGCCGAACTGGAACGCCGCCGCGCGGCATGGAAGCAGCCCTCTCCCCGCTATACACGCGGCGTGCTGGCGAAGTATGCGGCGCTTGCGCGGCCCGCGAACAAGGGTGCCGTGACGGGCTGATGCCCGCCACGCGTCTCGGGCATTACGCGCCGGGACGGCGCGATGCGCGGTGTGCGGCGAGTTCCTCGCGCACCGCGTCGCGCACCCAACCCACCACCTCCCCTTCGAGCGCGAGCGCGACCTCGCGCGTCACTTGCCGCACGAGCCAGCTCGTGTGCTCCTGCAACGCTTCGCGGCAGCGCGCTTCGATGACGCCGCGCCCCTCTTCGCGCAGATAGCCGGCGAACCGCACCCGCAAACGCTCGGCGAGCTGCTCCGCGTCGCGCTCGGACAAGTCCTCCGCGGCCGGCAGCTCGACGGCGGCCGCGGCTGACGGCGGCGGCACAGGCACCTCGGCCGCCGGCTCAGCCTGCGCATGAGCCGGTGCTTCGAATTTTGCTTCAGCCGGCGCTTCGGGCAGTGCCTCATCCGATGCCACGGGCGATGCCGATGGCGCAGCGGCAACCGGCTCGACGAAGTCCTCGAGCTGAGCCGCGCGAACCGCTTCGGTGGCAGGTTCCATCGCGCGATGCGTGTCCTGCGGCGCGGCGGTCTCGGACGATGGCGGCGACTCGGCCATCGATGGCTCGACATGCGCCTCGTAATGAGGCTCGGGCTGCACGGCGGGGCGCGGCATCGGCGGCCGCCCCGGCACGAGGACGTCGGTCAGCACCGGAAGCGAATCGGGATCGTCCGGATCGCTCGATTGTTCGGGATGCTTGGGATCGGTCACGATGAGTCTCCCTTTCTCTTTAATCGGCCCTTTGGACTCGACGGCCCGGGCTTTTGCGCCACGATGGCATGCCGGCCTTGCGGGTGTCGGACAAACGCTAGTCTTGTATGCGGTCTCAGGCGCCTTGCTTGTAGTTGTTGAGCGCATAGCCGCGATCGCGATAAAAGCGATAGCGCTCGCGCCCAGCAAGCAGCTCGTCCTCGGCATTGCCGACGACTTCGAGCAGACGCTCGAAGCGCGCGAACTGCGCCGGCACCGTCGCGCCGAGATTGAGCAGCACGCGATGGTGAGGCGCCGCTTCGAGATCGGTCGCGAGCACGACGGGCGTACGCGCGGCGAGCGGCTGAGCGGCCATGCAGTGCGGCACGAAGTCGAGCGGCGAGAAAGTCCACAGCCGCTCGTCGAACTCCCGCAGGCGCGCAGCATCGGCCAGCACGACGATGGGCTGCCCGGCCAGATACGCCTTGCGGGCGAGCCGGCACGCGTAGAGCAGCGAATCGCCGACATTCGTATGAAAATCGATGCGCGTCACTGCCGGCTCCCCGTGACGCACGAGGACGTACGTGCCGCCATCACTGCGCCGCGCGGTCGATGAGGAACTGCGTGAGCAGCGGCACGGGCCGGCCCGTCGAGCCCTTGGCCGCGCCGCTCTTCCATGCCGTGCCGGCGATATCGAGGTGCGCCCACGGATAAGCCGCGGTGAAACGCGACAGGAAGCAGGCCGCCGTCACGCTACCCGCCGGGCGGCCGCCGATATTGGCGACATCGGCGAAATTCGACTTGAGCTGCTCCTGATACTCCTCGTCGAGCGGCATGCGCCACGCCGGGTCCGCCGCCTCGCGCGCGGCGTCGAGCAGCTCGCCGGCCAGCGCATCGTCTTTCGAGAAGAGCCCGCTCATATGATGGCCGAGCGCGATCACGCAGGCGCCGGTCAGCGTCGCGATGTCGACGACGGCCGCGGGCTTGAAGCGCTCCGCATAGGTCAGCGCGTCGCAGAGCACGAGCCGGCCTTCGGCGTCCGTGTTGAGGATTTCGATCGTCTGGCCCGACATGCTCGTGACGATGTCGCCCGGCTTCGTTGCCGTGCCGCTCGGCATGTTCTCGCACGCCGGCACGACGCCGACGACGTTCAGCTTGAGGCCCAGCTCGGCCACGGCACGCAGCGTGCCGAACACGGAGGCCGCACCGCACATGTCGTATTTCATCTCGTCCATGCCCTCGCCGGGTTTGAGCGAAATACCGCCGCTATCGAACGTGATGCCTTTGCCGACGAGCACGATCGGCGCGGCCTTGGCGCCAGCGCCCTGATACTGCATGACGATGAACTGCGGCGGCTGCGCGGAGCCCCGCGTGACCGACAGCATCGAGCCCATCTTGAGCGCCTCGAGCTGCTTCGTGCCCAGGATCTCCGTCTTCAGATTCCATTCCTTGCCGAGCTTTTTCGCGGTATCGGCGAGGTAAGTCGGCGTACAAACGTTGCCGGGCAGATTGCCGAGATCGCGCGCGAGATCCATACCGTTCGCGAGTGCGACGCCTTCCTTGGCCGCGGTCTTCGCGAGCTTTTCGTCCGGCGCATCGACGCTGAAAACGATGCGCTTGAGATTGCGCTTGACGGGCTCGGGCTTGCCCTTCATCTGCGTGAACTGATAGGTTTCGGCGCGAAGCGCGACGATTGCGGCCTTCACGGCCCACTCGTCGCCGCGCTCCACGATCGGCAATTGGGTGAGCGTGAACGTGACATGCGCGATCTTCGTGCCGAGAATCGCGCGCCAGGCGGCCCGCACGGCGTCGCCATAGGCCTTTTGGCCAAAGCCATCCTGCTTTCCGAGCCCGACCAGCAGCACGCGCGACGCGCCGATACCGGAGACTTCGGGCAAAAAGAGGGTCGTGCCGCTCTTGCCCTGCATGTCGCCGGCCTTGATGATGCGCGTGATGAGCCCCTTCGTGGCCGTATCGATCTCGAGCGCCGCCCCGGAGAGGGTCTGCGCCTCGAACACGCCCAGCACGATGCAATCCGATTTGCCCGCCAGGAAACCGTTTGTCGTGCCTTTCGTCCACTCACAGGCTTTTATGCTAAAGTCCATCGCGCTCGTCCTCGGATAAAATTCGGCTACTGCTCTGAAGGAAAGTAGCCGCAATTATCCGCTATTTTTTCGCGGCGTCGGACCGCGACGCAGACCGTCCGCGTTCTCCGCCCCCGCCCTCTCTCGCCGACAATGATCTTCGAACGTTCCTTGCAGCGCGAGCTCGCGTATACGGCAGGCGCCGTATTCATGGTGCTGCTGACCATCTTTCTGACGACGATGATGATCCGCATCGTCGGCTTTGCCGCCTCGGGCGAAGTGGACCCGAAGGACGTGCTCGTCCTCATCGGGCTCACCGTCATCGGCTATCTCGCCGTGATGCTCGTGGTAACGCTGTTCGTGTCGATTCTCTTCGTCCTGACGCGTTGGTACCGCGATTCCGAGATGGTGGTCTGGCTCGCCTCTGGCGTGAGCCTCACGCAATTCATCAAGCCCATCGCCACCTTCGCCGCGCCGATGCTGCTGCTCATCGCGTTCTTCGCGTATGTCGGCTGGCCCTGGTCCAACGCGCAAAACAAGCTGATCCGCGCGCGCTTTCAACAGCGTGACGAGGTGTCGCTGCTTGCGCCGGGCCAATTCCGCGAATCGCCCGCGAGCCATCGCGTCTTTTTCGTCGAAAAGATGACGCCCGACCAGGCGCAGGTCGAGAACGTCTTCGTGACGAGTACCGAGCACGGCAAGGTGAGTGTCGTCGTCTCGAAGCACGGACATACCGAAACAGAAAAAGACGGCGCGCGATTCGTCGTGCTCGACAACGGCCGCCGCTATGACGGCGAGCCGGGCAAGCCGGACTTTCGCATCATGGAATTCGAGCGCTACGGCGTGAAGATCACGCAACAGCCCGTCGTCAACAAGCCGTCGACAACGGGGCTGCCCACGCTCGCGCTGCTGCGCCACCCCAGCAATACGAACCTCGCCGAGTTCGCCTGGCGCACGGGGCTGCCGCTCATGGCCATCAACCTGATGCTGCTCGGTATCCCGCTCGCCTATCAAAACCCGCGTCGCGGACGCACGATCAATCTCGTCATGGCCGTGCTGATCTTTCTGACCTACTCGAATCTGCTCAACGTCGTGCAGTCGTGGGTCGAGCAGGGCAAGATGTCGTTTGTCGTCGGTTTGCTGGGGCTGCATGCGATCGTGACGGCGCTCGTCGTCGTCGTGTTCTGGCTGCGCGTGCGCAACCGGCCGCTGATCTCGCGCGCGCTCTTCAAGCGCACGGCAGGAGCGTGACGCGATGCGCATCTACGAAAAGTACTTCGCCCGCCAGATCTATCTCGCGTTCATTTTCATCCTGTTCGCGTTCTCGGGGCTCTTTTTCTTTTTCGATCTGATCAACGAGCTCAATACGGTCGGGCACGGCAACTACAAGTTCGGCTACGCCGTGCTGCGCGTCGCGCTGCAAACGCCGTCGCGGTTCTACGAAATCATTCCCGTCGCGGCGCTGATCAGTGCGATCTACGTCTTCGCACAAATGGCGGCGTCTTCCGAGTACACGATCTTCCGTGTCTCGGGGCTCGCGACAGGGCAGGCACTGCGTTCGCTGCTCAAGATCGGCGTTCCGCTCGTCGCACTGACGTATTTCATCGGCGAAGTCGTCGGGCCGTATACCGATCAACTCTCCGAACGCGTGCGGCTGGAAGCGCTCGGCTCGGCGGTATCGACGAACTTCGCGTCGGGCGTCTGGGTCAAGGACACGCTCGCCGCGCGCGAAAACGGCGAGCGCATCACGCGCTTCGTCAATGTAGGCGAACTGATGCCCGACACATCGATCGCCAATGTGCGCATCTACGAGTTCGATCCGGGATTCCGGCTGACGAACGTGCGTATCGCGCAAAGCGGCCGCTATCAGGGCAACGGCCACTGGCTGCTCAAAGGCGTCAACGACACCCAGCTCACGAGTATCGCCCCGCCCACCGCGCAGCCCGCCGACGCGCTCAATCCCGTCTATCGCGCGGCACAGACGACGCTGCCCGAATACTCGCTGCGCTCGGAGCTCACGCCGCAGATTCTCTCGGTGTTGCTGATCGCGCCCGACCGCATGTCGATGTTCAACCTTTTCAGGTATATCCAGCATCTGACCGAGAATCATCAGGACACCCAGCGCTACGACATCGCGCTCTGGAAGAAGCTGCTCTACCCGTTCGCCGTGCTCGTCATGCTCGTGCTGTCGCTGCCGTTCGCGTATTTGCATACGCGCGCCGGTGTCGTCGGCGTGAAGGTATTCGGTGGCATCATGCTCGGCATGAGCTTCCAGCTCATCAATACGCTCTTTTCGCACATCGGCATGCTCACCACCTGGCCCGCGCCGGTCACGGCCGCCACGCCCGCGCTCATCTATCTGGTGCTCGGCTTCGTGGCGCTGAAGTGGGTCGATCGGCATTGAGCTCGGGAGCACGATCATCATGACGACGGCACGCAACGGCATCATCCTGTTCGGCCACGGCGCGCGCGACGCACGCTGGGCCGAGCCGTTCGAACGGCTCGCGGTGAAACTGCGCGCGTTGACGGGGCCCGATACGCGCGTCGATCTTGCGTTCCTCGAATTGATGACGCCCGATCTGCCCACCGCCATCGCCGCTCAGGTTGCAGCGGGCTGCACCGCCGTGACGGTCGTGCCGGTGTTCGTAGGTATCGGTGGGCATATCCGCCGCGATCTGCCGGCTATCGTCGATCGGTGTCGCGCGGTCCATACGGCCGTCGACATTCGTTGCGCCGTGCCAGTCGGCGAAGACGATGCAGTGCTCGACGCACTCGCTGCGTATTGCCAACGCCAGATCGGCACCCATTCCTGAGGGCTACCAAGCGGAATGGGCCCGGTACATCGCCGGACTCGCCACCGCTCCACGCCCTACGGCTTCTGTCTTCGTACCGGTAAGCCTAAGCCGCGCCGCACGGCTTAGGCTTGCCCGTGCGAATTCGTTTCCGCCCGCGGACCTTCGCCTGCGCCCGGTTGAAACGACCCGAAGCGCCTAACATCCGATCGCTCGAGGTGCATCGCACCGAATGAGGGCGCCGCGCCGTCGCAGCCCCGCTCCACCCGCGCGACGCGCGATGGACGTGCAGCCAAATCTTCGATAGGAGGATCGACATGAGACTGGGAGACACAGCGGTACAGGTGCGTCACGATTCAATGGCGTTGGCGCGCAGCGGTCAAGGCCTGAGAACGATCGGTGCCGAACGGCAGCGCTTTTCGACGCGCGTGCCTGCTGCCGGCCCGTTGGGCGGGTTGGCGAACCAAAACAAGCTTCATGTCGTAGGAGAAGCTCCGGTACGCTCGTGGGCGCCGAAGCCTTTCGCTAGCAGGAGAACGCTACCTGACGCAGTGCTTTCGGATCTGGACGGCACGCTCGTCCATAGCACAAGGCTGCAGGACAAGGCCTGGGGTACTTCGGTCAGGCGGAACTTCGATCGCGACCTGGCCCCCGGTGCGTCCAATCACTTCCACGGAAGCAACCCGGAAATCTTCATGGACATCGCCGCCGAGCTCGGCGTGACAATCGATATGGAGCAAGCCAAAGAGCTTGCGGCCGAGCGGGATGACATATTTTTCGAGCTTGCGCAACAAGAAGGTGTCGAAAAAGTGCGCGGCGCGCTGGACGTCCTTCGAATTGCAATTGATCGCGGCGTCGGCGTGGGGGTGGCCACCAATAGCGTGCGCGACCATGCAGAGTTCATGCTCGAAAGCTCAGGCCTGGTGAAATACGTCGACGTACTGGTGACCTCAAGCGAGCACGAGCCCAAGCCTTCACCGGCGCTGTATCTGGCAGCTGCCAAAGAGCTGAACGCAGATCCTGGGCGTTCGGTGTTTTTTGAAGATACAAAGGGCGGGTTCGAGGCTGCACGAAAGGCAGGCGTGCGCATGGGCTTCGGCATTGAAGGGACTGTTGAGCGCCACCACTTCCCGAAACCGAACCTATCCAATGGCGAAACGCAGTCCGTGGGCAAGGATTTCTACGCGCTGCGCCCCGCGCTGGGCATTCGCGGAAACGACCTCAAAAAGCGTCGCTTTCTCTGACCACGCGCGGGACGCAAGCTGTCGTGATTAAGCGGCCGCCCGCTCGTGAGCGTCATCGACCGTCAGTACTCGATCCACATGCGCTGTAGCTGCCGTGCGCTCAGCAAACGCTTCGCCGATCATGAGCAGGCTCGGCTGGGCCGGATCGAGCCACTGCTGCGCCTCGCCCATCGCAAGTGCTTCGAGCGTCAGCGTCAACGTGCGCTCTCGGGGGGTGCTGCATGCCTCCACGATCGCAACCGGCGTCGCGGCGGGGCGGCCCGCATCGATCAACTGCTGGGCGATGTCGGGCGCGCTGTCGCGGCCCATGTAGAAGACGAGCGAATCGGCATTGACCTGCTCGCGGATTTCCTGCGAGTCGGGCGCGCGGCTACGTGTAGCGAGTGCGACGCTGCGCGAGACGCCGCGTAACGTCAGCGAGCGCTTGACTGCCGATGCGGCAGCGAGCGCCGCCGTGATACCTGGCACCACTTCATAGTCGATACCGGCTTGCTCCAGCGCGCGCATTTCCTCATCGGCACGGCCGAAGAGCATCGGGTCTCCACCCTTCAAGCGCACCACGAACTCATGTGTCAGCGCGGCATCGACGATCTGCTTATTGATGAATTGCTGTGCCGTCGAGCGCCGCCCGCAGCGCTTGCCGACAGCGATCTTGCGGGCGTTCGGGGCATATTCGAGCATCTCGGGTTCGACGAGCGCATCGTGCAGCACCACGTCCGCCGCGCCCAATAAACGGGCACCACGCACCGTAATGAGGTCCGCCGCCCCTGGCCCCGCACCGATCAAGTACACCTTGCCCATACGCCATCCGTCCCGTTCGAGTTCGTGCGGCCGTCTGTCGCCTGCTGGTCGGTCTCGGGCCGCGTCAGGCAGAGTATGCACGAATCATGCCGGCGGCCACCGTATGATGCGTGGCTTCATCGATGAGCACGAATGCGCCCGTCGCTGCCTGCTCGTCATACACGTCGCACACCACCGGCTTTTGCAGCG
>CBJLAJ010000171.1:0-10500 GCA_966421005.1 uncultured Paraburkholderia sp. | reverse complement strand
ACGGACGCGGGGTGGAGCAGTCTGGCAGCTCGTCGGGCTCATAACCCGAAGGTCGTAGGTTCAAATCCTACCCCCGCAACCAATATAAGCACGCGCGAAGCATGCGCCGCCGTCCAGGAATATCGAAGCCCGATCGCCAGATCGGGCTTTTTTTATGCGCGGGCAATCGAAAGAAGGAAAAACGGAGAGCCACAAACCACCCCTGCCAATGTTTTCCTTATGTACTGTCGGCTCCTATTGCGCATAACCGTGCGCCCCCCTATTGTTGTCGACGCAACATGACCGACGGCGCAAAAAACAGAAAGACTGCGCGAAAAGCCGACATCCTGCGACAGGTACGGAGACCACCGATGATGAGCATGTCCGAACCGGCCCACGCCGGGCCCCCCACCTTTTTTTCGAAGCAGGCCACGGTTGCCCGCCCCGGTTTCACGCGCTGGATGGTGCCGCCCGCCGCCCTCGCCGTCCACCTTTGCATTGGCCAGGCCTACGCATTCTCCGTATTCAACGGCCCGCTCACGAAAGTGATCGGCATCACCCAATCGGCGCCTGACGACTGGTCGCTGACGACGCTCGGCTGGATCTTTTCGCTCGCCATCGTATTCCTGGGGCTCTCCGCGGCCTTCGCGGGCAAGTGGCTCGAGCATGTCGGCCCTCGACGCACGATGTTTACCGCCGCTTGCTGTTTCGGCGGCGGTTTTCTCGTTTCGGCACTTGGGGTGTGGCTGCATCAGATCGTGCTGCTCTATCTCGGCTATGGCGTGATCGGGGGTATCGGGCTTGGCCTCGGCTACGTCTCTCCGGTGTCCACGCTGATTCGCTGGTTCCCGGACCGCCGCGGCATGGCAACGGGCATGGCCATCATGGGTTTCGGCGGCGGCGCGATGATTGCCGCGCCGCTCTCGGTCGCGCTCATGAACCATTTCAAGAGCGCCACGAGCGTCGGGGTGGCCGAAACGTTCGTGGTGCTTGGCATCGTCTATTTCATCTCGATGTCGATCGGCGCGCTCGCCATTCGCGTGCCGCCCGCCGACTGGAAGCCGGCCGGGTGGACGCCGCCCGATACGTCGCACCGACTGATCACGCGCAACCACGTCCATATCGACGAGGCCTTGAAGACCCCCCAGTTCTATCTGATCTGGCTCGTGCTCTTCTTGAACGTCACCGCGGGCATCGGCATTCTTGGCCAGGCGTCCGTCATGATTCAGGAAAGCTTCAAGAACACGGTCACGCCTGCCGCCGCCGCGGGTTTCGTCGGACTGCTCTCGCTATTCAACATGGGCGGGCGCTTCGTCTGGGCGTCGGCGTCGGACTGGGTCGGCCGCAAGAACACCTACTTCATTTTCTTCGTGCTGGGCGCCGTGCTGTACTACTTCGTCCCGAGTTTTGCGACGACGGGCAACATCGCGCTTTTCGTGCTCTCTTACTGCGTGATTCTCTCGATGTACGGCGGCGGCTTTGCGACCGTGCCGGCGTATCTCGCCGACATGTTCGGGACGGCTTTCGTCGGCGGCATCCATGGGCGGCTGCTGACCGCCTGGGCAGCCGCGGGCGTGGCAGGCCCCGTACTCGTCAACTACATCCGCGCGTACGAGGTGGCACATGGCGTGGCCAAGGCCGACGCTTACACGATGACTGTCCATATCATGGCCGTCCTGCTCGTGGTGGGCTTCGTGTGCAACCTGCTCGTCTCGCGCGTGAACGAGAAGCATCATATGAGCGAGGTCGAACTCGCCAAGGAACAGTAAGGAGAGGCGCAATGAACGAGACATCCACTACGGCGACACCGGCCAGCCGGGTCCGCCTCGTGATCTTTTGGGCCTACGTCCTGATTCCGCTTGCGTGGGGGGTCGTCAACACCCTGCGTCAGGCGCTCAAGCTGTTCGCCTGAGACGAACCTAAGAGCAGCCGTATAGAAAGCCGGGCGACGCGCCCGGCTTTTTTTCGGGCGCGCATTCCGAAACACCCGGCGACTCGCGGCAGGCGCGGCGGCCAGTGATAAACTCGCATCACTTTCACGTGCGCGTTTTTGCCGGCTCGCGTGAGCGCTTCAGTCCGCAGCAGCCCTGCACCGCGCTCGCGCCGTCCCCATGATACCTATGAAATTCTGCTCAGCCTGCGGCCACTCGGTCAGCTTACGCATCCCCGCCGGAGACAATCGCGAGCGTTTCGTATGCGAGCACTGCGGCGCCGTGCACTATCAGAATCCCCGTAACGTCGTAGGGACCGTGCCGGTGTGGGAGGACAAGATCCTGCTCTGCCGCAGAGCGATCGAACCCCGCTATGGCTATTGGACACTGCCCGCCGGTTTCATGGAAATGGGCGAGACCACGGCGGAGGCCGCAGCACGCGAAACGCTCGAGGAAGCAGGCGCACGCGTCGAGGTCCAGCATCTGTTCTCGCTGCTCAATGTGCCGCACGTCCACCAGGTGCACCTCTTCTATCTGGCGCGTCTGCTGGATATCGAAATCGAAGCCGGCGAGGAAAGCCTCGAAGTGCGTCTTTTCGACGAAGGCGAGATCCCCTGGGACGATATCGCGTTTCCCACCGTCTGCCAGACATTGCGCTTTTTCTTTGCCGATCGTTCGGCCGGCAGCTATGGACTGCATACGGGCGATATTTTCCGCTCGCTGCGCGAAGGCTGATTGAAGCCGCGCCCCGCCGATGGTCCCCTGGCTCGGTCCTGACGATCCTTTCCCGCCCGTCGAGCAGGCGCTCGGCGCCACGAGCGGCGCGCCAGGCCTTCTGGCCGCGAGTTCGGACCTGCTCCCCTGGAGACTCGTCGACGCCTACCGGCGCGGTATCTTCCCCTGGTACTCGGACGGCCAACCCGTACTCTGGTGGTGTCCGCACCCGCGCATGATTCTCGTACCGCGGGAATTCAAGGTATCGCCTTCGCTGAAAAAGACACTCAGGCGCGTGCTGCGCGATCCATCCTGGGAGGTCCGGGTGGACTGCGATTTCCCCGGGGTGATGCGCGCCTGCGCACAAGCCCCGCGCCGCGGGCAGCGCGGCACATGGATCACCGCGGAAATCATCGACGCCTACTCGTTGCTGCATCGCGCCGGCGAAGCGCACAGCGTGGAAACCTGGTACGAGGGCAAACGCGTGGGCGGCCTTTACGGCGTTTCGCTCGGGCGCATGTTCTTTGGCGAATCGATGTTCGCCGATGTGACCGACGCGTCAAAAATCGCGCTCGCCGCGCTCGTGGGGCACCTGCTCCGCCAGGAAGTAGAAATGATAGACTGCCAGCAGAATACGTCGCATCTGGCATCGCTCGGCGGCCGCGAAATCGCGCGCAAGAGCTTTCTCGGACATGTGCGCGAAGCGGTGGCACAAGCACCTATTCCGTGGCGCTTCGATAAATCCGCCTTGCGCGATGTCCTGCCCGACGGGATGCTGGCGACGCCGGACAAACGCGCGCGCTGACCACGCACCGTCAGCAGCTTGCCAACGAGGGACGATGCTTCGAGAGCCGCCAATGACTCACCCGAATGAGCTGCCGCTTTCACCTCTTTCCGCGCTGCAATTCTATGCAACGGCGCCCTATCCTTGCAGCTATCTGGAAGGGCGCATTGCTCGCTCGCAAGTCGCCACGCCAAGCCACCTGATCAATTCGGATGTTTATACCGAGCTCGTCAAGGCGGGCTTTCGCCGTTCGGGCGTGTTCACATACCGCCCATACTGCGAAGGCTGCCGCGCGTGTGTACCGGTTCGGGTACCTGTCGCGGCCTTCACGCCGAATCGAACCCAGCGCCGCGTGTGGAAGCGCCACGCCAGCCTCGTCGCAGCGGTCTCGCCGCTGCACTATGATGAAGAACACTATGCGCTTTATATGCGCTATCAGGCAGCGCGCCACGCAGGCGGCGGCATGGACCGCGACAGCCGCGATCAATACGAGCAGTTCCTGCTGCACAGCCGCATCAACTCCCGACTCGTGGAGTTCCGCGAGCCGGTGCCAGCCGATGCCGCCATGGCGCAACCTGGAACGTTGCGTATGGTCAGCATGATCGACATCCTCGGCGACGGGCTGTCCTCCGTCTACACCTTCTTCGAACCCGAAGCGGCCAAGGCAAGCTACGGCACCTACAACATTCTCTGGCAGATCGAGCAGGCGCGCAGCCTGGGGCTGCCCTACGTCTATCTCGGCTACTGGATCAGGGAAAGCGCCAAGATGGCGTACAAATCGAATTTCCGGCCGCTCGAAGGCCTGAACGGCGGGCATTGGAGCCCGCTCGACACATCGGCCGGTCAGCATTCGCCTTCCCTCGGTAATGCGGCGTTCGGCACCGAGGAATAACGCCCCTCGACATACCGGGCATCGCACCGCGCGTTTCGGGGAAAGTACCGCGAAGCCGGTAAAATAGCGGGTTTCCATTTTCGCCCCCAACCTTTCCGTGCTCAGTTCCCTTTATCCGTTTGCACGAGCCCAACTCTTTCGCATGGATGCGGAAGACGCTCATCATTTGACGTTACGCGCGCTGAGCGCTGCGGGCCGCGCCGGTGTCGCGCGTCTGCTCGCCCCGCACGTACCCGATTTGCCTCGCACGGTGATGGGCATCGCGTTTCGTAATCCGGTCGGGCTCGCAGCGGGATTGGACAAGGATGGCGCCTGCATCGACGGGCTCGCCGCGCTCGGTTTCGGCTTTATCGAAGTCGGCACCGTGACGCCCCGCGCACAGCCCGGCAACCCTCGACCGCGCATGTTTCGACTGCCGCAGGCCGGCGCGCTCATCAATCGGATGGGTTTCAACAACGGCGGCGTCGATCAGTTCGTGCGCAATGTGCAGGCAGCGCGCTATCGTGGCCCGCTCGGCTTGAACATCGGCAAGAACGCCGATACGCCCATCGAGCGGGCCGCCGACGATTATCTCTACTGCCTCGAACGGGTCTACCCGTTTGCGAGCTATGTGACGATCAATATTTCGTCGCCGAATACGAAAAACCTGCGTCAGCTGCAAGGCGCGGACGAGCTCGATGCGCTCGTCGGCGCGCTCAAGGACAAGCAGCAACGGCTCGCGGATCTGCACGGCAAGCTCGTTCCGCTTGCGCTGAAAATCGCGCCCGATCTCGATGACGATCAGATCAAGGCAATCGCCGCTACGCTGCTGCGCCATGGCGTCGAAGGCGTCATTGCCACCAACACGACGCTCTCGCGTGCTGCTGTCGCGGGTCTGCCGCATGCTGAGGAAACGGGCGGCCTTTCAGGCAAACCGGTATTCGAGGCGTCCAATACCGTAATCGCGAAACTGCGCGCCGAGCTCGGCGAAACCGTTGCAATCATCGGCGTCGGCGGCATCGATTCGGGTGCCGACGCAGTGGCGAAGCTCGCGGCGGGGGCCTCGCTCGTCCAGATCTATACCGGCTTCGTCTATCGGGGCCCGGCGCTCGTAGGCGAGTGTGTGGACGCCATCGCACGCGCGAAGGTGCCGATCATATAGACATAAACAAACGATATTTCTAGACCGATTGGTATTTCGCTATCATGACCCACCTTACCAATGCCCACGAGGCGAGGAGATCGACACAATGAAATTGGCGACGCTCAAGAAGATCCTGACGGCCGGCCTGCTCGGCGCGACATTCGTTGCGGCCACCGCGCACGCCGCGGATTTGCTCGACGAGGTCAAACAACGCGGAACGCTGCGCATCGGTCTCGAAGGGACGTTCCCGCCGTTCGATTCGAAGGACGCCAAGGGCGAGCTCGTCGGCTTCGATGTCGATATCGCCAAAGCCGTGGCGGCCAAGCTCGGTCTGAAGCCCGAGTTCACGACCACCGAATGGAGCGGCATCATCGCCGGCCTGCAGGCGGGCAAATTCGATGTGATCGTCAATCAGGTCGGCGCGACGGATGCACGCAAGCAAGTGTTGGACTTCTCTCCGGCCTATACGTACTCCGGCCCGCAGCTGATCCAGCGCAAGGACGATACGCGCGAGTTCAAATCGCTCGATGACTTGAAGGGCAAAAAGCTCGGTCTCGGGCTTGGCACGAACTACGAGCAGATGGCGAAGGCCGTGCCCGGCATCGACGTCAAGACCTATCCGGGCGCACCCGAATATCTGCGCGATCTTGCGTCCAAACGTCTCGACGCCGCCCTCAACGACAAGCTGATGGTCGCCTATCTGCTGAAGGGCTCCGATCTGCCCTTGCGCGCCGGCGCAACGCTCAAAAGCGATACACCTTCCGCTATTCCGTTCCGCAAGGGCAATCCGAAATTCGCCGCGGCGATCGACAACGCTATGAAGCAACTCGAAGCCGATGGGACGTTCAAGAAGATTTCTGAAAAGTGGTTTGGTATCGACGTGACGAAGCCGGCGAGCAACTAAGGGCTCATGTCCACCACAACCTCACTGCTCGTCCAGTCGATCCCGGCGCTTGCACAGGGCGCCGCGCTCACCATCAAGTTCGCAGTGCTGTCGATGGCCTGCGGACTCGTTGCGGCGGTCGCGCTTGCCTTGATGGGCATCAGCCATAGCCGCCCGCTGAACTGGATCGCGCGTGTCTACGTGAGTGTCATGCGCGGTACACCGATGCTCGTGCAGATCTTCGTCGTTTATTACGGACTGCCAAGCATCGGTATCGCCCTCGAACCGACACCGGCCGGTGTCATCGCGCTGTCGGCCAATGTGGCCGCCTATCTATCGGAGAGCATGCGCGGCGCGATCAACGGCATTCATCGCGGCCAATGGCTGGCGGCCTACAGCCTAGGGTTGTCGCGGCGCCAGACGCTGCGGTACATCATCGGACCGCAGGCGCTGCGTATCGCCGTGCCGAGCCTCTCGAACAGTCTGATCAGCCTCATCAAGGATACGTCGCTCGTCTCGGTCATCACCGTGACGGAACTCCTGCGCAGCGCGCAGGAGATCATCGCGGCCACCTATCAGCCGCTGCCGCTTTATCTCGCAGCAGCGGCGATCTATTGGGTGCTTTGTCAGGTGCTCGAATGGGTGCAGCGCTGGTACGAGCGCCGGCTCGCGTTGCCAACCCGTCACTGACGCACGCGCGCGGTGTCGGGCCGGCAAGCCCTGGCGGGTCTCAGCGCTGCGACAACGCGTCGGCCGCCGCGATCGCATCGAGTGAAACGCCGAATCGATCGAGACGGGGCAGATAGAAATGCTCCGGATCGAGCGAATACGCGACCCGGCGCGTGCGCCCTGTCACCTCGCTTCGCGGGAAAAAACCGAAATAGCGCGAATCGGCGCTGTTGTCGCGATTGTCACCGAGCATGAAGTATTCGCCCGCCGGAACGATTACCGGACCGAACGAGCTGCGCGGGCTCGGCGCGGCCGGCGACCAGCGCACGACGTGACGCGAATCGCCCAGTTGCTCGACGAGGTAGATACCTGGCGTTGACGGCGCATCGCGCATGGGCGCGGCACCCAGCGGCCGGTATGCCGCGCGCACGCCATTGACATAGAGGACGTTGTCGGCGAGCGCAACGCTATCGCCCGGCAAGGCGACGATGCGCTTGACCAGAAGCTCGCGAGCGGCCGAGGAATAGATGGTGACGATATCGCCGCGATGCGGGTCCGCAAGATGGGCGAGGCGTATATGGGTTAGCGGAACGCGAAGATCGTAGGCCATCTTGTCGACGAGGATACAGTCCCCTTCGCGGATCGTCGGCAGCATCGAGCCACTCGGCACGCGGTTCCAGTCCGCAACGGCGCTGCGAAACAGCACCATCAGAAACAGAAAGACGAAGAGACTCTTGTTGTTGCGCCAAAACGTGGCAAGCATCGACATCGTTGGGCTCCCGGGCAGATGAACGCAAAAATGACGCATCGGTGACACCGATGCGCCTGCGATCATATCCGAGTTGCCCAACGGCGCACCGCGAATCGCCCATGGCGCGATTGCGGCTCGCGCCGAATGCTATCGGCGCCCCGGCATCTCCACCGAGAACTCCCGGCTGACTTCGTCCGCGGCCAGCTCGATCAGCGCGAGCGCCGCGGCTTCCGCTTCCTTCGGGTCGCGCCGCTCGATCGCCGACACCAGACGTTCGTGCGTGCGCACCGAAATCTCCCACGCACCCGGCTTCTCCATCAGCATCGGCTGCGTCGCGGCCAGCGCGCCGCGAATGATCGCGGCCATCTGCTGGAAGAACTGGTTGCCGCTCGCGTGGGCGATGCGTGTATGCAGCATTTCGTTCGCGGAGGCATAGCCGGCATCCCCCGGTGCGAGCGAGCGAAAAAGATCGAACGCCTCGCGGATGGCCGCAACGTCGGCCACGCTTGCCCGTACCGCGGCTTGCGCTGCCGCGCGCGGCTCGATGACCATACGAAATTCGATGACGTCACGCATGAATAGCGGATCGGGCTTGGCCCTGAAGCGCCAGTTCACGACATCCTCATCGATCATGCGCCAATCGCGCATCGAGCGAATACGTGTGCCGACTTTGGGCCGAACGTCGAGCATGTGCCGCGCGAGCAACATCGACAACGCTTCACGCATGACCGTGCGGCTGACGTCGAACTCTTTCGACAGCACGTCCTGCGGCGGAAGAATCGCCCCGTACTTCTCTTCGACGATGCCAGTGACGAGCCCGTCCATCACCTTGCTGACCAGTGAACGATCCTTCCCCTGCTCCATGACTCCCCCCGATGCGCCCATCGACGCTATCTATCGCCTCATCCGTTACCCGGCCACGCATCGCACGTTCGGTATGCGATACGGTGCTTCGTTCAAATTCGGCACGCTATTGGGAAACGCCTCAAGAGGGTTATCCCTCTGATGAATCCCGTGCCGCCTATGCTTGCGCGGTGCCGCGGCTTCACGGTGTGCGCGCCAATCGTTTAGGAGACCTCACAGTCCATCTCCCGCTGACGACGGGCGCGGCACAGGTCGTGTGCCGCTCTCTACAGCCACCGCTTGCCGACTGATCGAGCCGCGAGCCCAGGTAAGACGAATCGTCATGCTGCACGGTACTTCTCATACAAGTACAGTTCCGTTCGCAATCGCACTCACCCTTCCGAGTTTGCATCGCGTGGGCAATCCACCGTGCGAGATTGCACGGCACACACATGTCTCAACAATGAGTCATTCGCGACGCGCGCCACTTTTACACGAGAGGGATACCTCCTTTGCGATGAGTCGCCCGCGGGCTGGCAATGCAAGCGGCACCGTCCGCGCGCCGGCCGACGTAACGCGATGGGCCGAACCCTTGCCAGCCGGGGCTTCCCCTCGTAGGCGAATAGGCTCGACGCCGCATGGAATGTGGCGGATGCAACACAACTGAATCAATTTCCGCCAGCCGGTCCGTGCTTGCCCGCCGCGAGGCGAGGCGCGGTCGATTCACTTCACCCGCGGGTGCCCATCCCGCAAACAGTCGGCCGATCAACGGTTTACGTCGTTCAAACAAAGCTGAATGTGAGGAGTCCCGGCTCTCGGGCGAGTTGTGCAGATTTGAAACAAAAAGGCTGCACGGTTCCGTAGTCCCCCGTTGCCCGAGTGGGAGAGCCCGGTGCGGCGGGGCTTCGCGGGGGCATGGCACGATCCTCGCTGATCCTGGCGCGCAACTGAGCGCTGCCGCACAGACGGTGGCACGGCCAGGGAGAGAAGGCCAAAACCACGCCGGGGTGAGTGGTTGTGTCGGAAGCCGATCGTCCGACCCATCCAAGCATTCGCGGCGCTTGAGTAACACAGAGCCGCAACAGCAAATGCGAGAAACCGCGCGACGTGGCTGACATCGAGGACCGATCATGTTGACACTACAATCCGACCTTCACGGCAATCATCTGCTCGGCGCCTTGCCATCGCATGAATGGCAAGCACTGACGCCTCACCTCGAATTGGTCCATCTGCGCACCGAGCAATTGCTGTGCGACTGCGGGCACAAGATTCATCATGTCTACTTTCCGACGACAGCCATCATTTCGATCCTCTCGATGATGGAAGACGGCGGCTCTGTGGAACTCGCCGCGGTCGGCCGCGAAGGCATGACGGGAGTGCAGGTGCTGACTGGCGGCGAGACGATGCCGAGCCGGGTGCAGGTGCAATGCGCGGGTTTTGCCTATCGCATGAGCGCCCAGCAATTGAAACAGGAGATCGCTCGCTCCGATCTCCTGCGCCGGCTCATGCTGCTTTATATGCAGGCCCTTCTCACGCAAGTGGCGCAGACGGCCGCCTGCAATCGGCACCACTCGCTCAGCAAGCAGCTATGCCGCTGGCTGTTGATCGAGATCGACCGGGCCGCCACCAATGAACTGGCCGTGACGCAGCAGATGATCGCGGACATGCTCGGCGTGCGTCGAGAAGGCATTACCGAAGCCGCGGGCAAGTTGCACGAGCAAGGGCTCATCCATCACAGCCGAGGGCATATCAAGGTGCTCGATCGCAAAGGTCTCGAATCGCGTGCATGCGAATGCTATGGGCTCGTGAAGCGTGAATTCGATCGGCTGCTGCCAAGCCTGCATCAAACGAATACCGTCGCCTGAGAGAGCGCGAAGGCGCGCGCCTCGAAGATCGCGGCCAGCACGGCAAGCCGGGCGCGCTCGTGAGCC
>CBJLAJ010000170.1:0-10682 GCA_966421005.1 uncultured Paraburkholderia sp. | reverse complement strand
CAGTGACCGTCACCGACACCGATCAAACGCCGATCGTGACGACGACGGGCGGCACAACGAATTACGTGGGTGGGGCGTCGGCGGTCACAATCGACGGTGGCATTTCGGTCAGCGATCGCGACAACACGACGCAAGCGTCGGGGACGGTCTCGATCACGGGCGGCTTCCATAGTGGCGACACGCTGACGTTCATCAACTCGAACTCCACGACCTTCGGCAACATCGTCGGGTCCTATAACAGTTCGACGGGCGTGCTGACGCTGACATCCTCGGGCGCGGTGTCAACTGATGCCCAGTGGTCCAACGCATTGAGCGCGGTGACGTTCTCGGCGAGCTCGAGCGCAACGCCTGGGAACCGCACGATTGCGTTCACTGTGAGCGACGGTACCAAGACGAGTGCGGCGGGTAACCGTACCGTCGATGTGCTTGGGCCGCCTACGATCACCACCGATGCGGGGTCGGCTTCGTTCGTGGCGGGCGACAACGCGACGTCGACGCCCGTGGCGATCGATTCGGGGCTGACCGTGACGGACGGCGCGTCGCCGACGCTTGCGTCAGGCACCGTCGCGATCACGGGTGGCTTCCATAGCGGCGAAGACGTCCTCGCATTCACGAACACCAGTTCGGCGACGTACGGCAACATCGCCGCCTCCTACAACGCGGCGACGGGCGCGCTGACGTTGACGTCGGCCGGTGCAACGGCCACGCTCGCGCAATGGCAGGCGGCGCTCGATTCGGTGACTTTCACCGATACGGCGGTCACGCCGAACACCGCGACGCGCACGATCAGCTTCACCGTGATCGACGCCAGCGCCGTGACGAGCAATACGGCGACACGCACGGTGACGGTGACCGATACGGACCAAACGCCGATCGTGGCGACTGGAGGTGGCGCGACGAACTATGTTGCCGGCGCGGGGGCGGTGATCGTCAATCCGGGCGTGAGCGTAACCGATCTCGACAACGCAACCCAATCGTCGGCAACCGTCTCCATCGCGAGCAACTTCCATAGCGGCGAGGATGTCCTCGCATTCACGAACAGCAACGCCACGACGTTCGGCAACATCGGGGCCACGTACGATTCGGCGACGGGCGTTTTGACGCTGACGTCGGCCGGCGCCACGGCCACCGACGCGCAATGGGCGAATGCGTTGAGCGCCGTGACTTTCTCGTCGAGCGGCACGCACTTCGGCAATCGCACGATTTCGTTCGCTACCAGCGACGGCACCAAGACAAGTGCCACTGCGAACGCAACGCTCGCCGTGCTCGATCAGCCGCATCTCACGACCGACACGGGCTCGGCTTCGTTCGTGGCAGCGGACAACGCAACATCGACGCCGATCGTCGTTTCGCCAGGCCTCACGCTGACCGACGCCAGCAGCACGTCGGCGTCATCGGCCAGCGTTGCGATCACGGGCGGGTTCCACGCCGGCGAGGATGTCCTCGCGTTCGCGAACGACAACGCGACGATGGGCAACATCGCGGCCAGCTACAACGCAAGTACTGGCGTGCTGACGCTGACGTCGGCCGGTGGCACGGCATCGCTCGCGCAATGGCGTGCGGCGCTTGCATCGGTCACCTATACCGACACGGCGGTCGTACCCGACACCACGACACGCGTCGTCAGTTTCACGGTGACGGATGGAAACGGCACGGCAAGCACCGCCCAAGCGCGCACTGTGACGGTCGCCGATACGGATCAGACGCCGCTCTTGTCCATCGGCGGCAGCGTGACATTCATATCGCTGGGCGCGCATTCCACGCCGGTCGCTGTTGCGCCGCAAGTGACGGTCAGCGACCGCGATCCCAACGCTACGCTGAGCTCGGCGCAAGTCGCGATCAGCGGCGGCTTCGATGCGGCGAACGATACGCTGGCGTTCACGGGCAGCGCCGCAACGGGCAACATCGCGGCGAGCTACAACGCCGCTACGGGCGTACTGACATTGACCTCGGCCGGCGGCACCGCTTCGCTCGCGCAATGGCAGGCCGCACTGCAATCGGTCACGTACTCGGATGCGAAGTCGGGCGCAAGCGGAAGCCGTACCGTGGCGTTCACCGTCAGCGACGGCGTGAAGTCGAGTGCCGTCGCGTCGAATACGATCACGATCGTGAGGGGCGCCACGGGGATCGTACCGATTTTTGCCACGCCGCCGACAGTCATCGAATCGCCCCCGGCCGGGCAGCCGCCCTCGTTTACGGGCTCCGATCACAACGGCGCGCCCGACGTTCTCAACGAGTTCGATCAACCGTTGCCCGTGGGCTCGGTACCTGTCGTGCCGACGATTACGTTCTCCGACCCGAGCGCGCCGCGCAACATGCAGCCGCTCGATCGCACCTCGGTGCCGCGCTTTGATGCAACGGCGCTCGATGCGGCGATCTCTGTCGCCGCCGTCGAAGCACCTTTTTCGCTTCCCGACGTCTCGTTCTCGATGGGGCCGAACGACCCGTTCTCGATCGAAGTCGCGACCTTGCTGCCGCCTTCCGAGGCGATGCACGGTAGCGCCGACGTGACGGTCCGGCTTGCCAATGGCCGTTCGCTACCGGGCTGGATTCACTACGACGCAGCAAGCGGCATATTGCGCGGCAAGCTGCCTCCCGGTGCGGAGGATGTCCATATCGTCGTTCAGGCGCGCGACGCGTCGGGCCACGAAACGCGCCGCGAAATCGTGCTTGCGCCGCACGACGAGCACGGTAAGCACGGTAAGCACGTCAACTCGCACGATAAGCGCGATCAGCAGCACGGGCAGGACAAGCACGGCGTCGGCGTCGCGCATCCCTCGCCGCAGCCTCACGCGACGGGGACGAATGTCGAGCCTTCGATCGCGCGCGCCGCGCGGCCCGTGGGCAAACCTTCGCTCGATCAGCAGTTCGCGCAGGCGCGCGCTGCGCTGCATGTTTCGCATCCCGGCGGCGCCATGCGTCGCGTATGAGTTACCGCCATCATCCAAGACCAATGAGATCTCAACCTTTATGTGCCGCTGCGATGCCTTCGTCCGTCTCTGAATCGTCCGTGGCGCGGGTGACGGGTCCCGCGCGCGTCCTACGCCCGTCGCTGATCGCGATTTCGCTCGCAGCGATCTGGCTGTCGGGCTGTGCCATCCATCCGACGCCGTTCACGGACGCCGAGCGCGCGCAGAGCGCGCATGCCGATCGGGCCGCGATGTTCGCGGAGCAGCCGCCACTTGCCGGGCCCGTGACGCTCGACGAGGCAATGGCGCGCGCGATCCGCTACAACCTCGACCATCGCTTGAAGATGATGGAAGAGGCGCTTGCCCAAAAGCAGCTCGACGTTGCAAGCTTCGACATGCTGCCGCGTTTGACCGCGGCGGCCGGCTATACGACGCGCAACCATCCGCTCGCTTCCAAATCCGTGTCGCTCGCCACGGGCGAACAATCGTTGGAGTCGTCGTACTCGACCGACCGGGACATTCGTACGGCCGATCTCACGTTCTCGTGGAACTTGCTCGATTTCGGGGTGAGCTACTTCGAGGCCAAGGAGCAGGCCGACCGCGTGCTCGTCGTCGAGCAGCGCCGGCGCAAAGTCGTGCAATTGATGATGCAGCAGGTGCGCGAGGCCTATTGGGAGGCGACGGGCGCGCAGCGTCTGGAGAGCCGGATCGGCCCCTTGCTCGAGCAAGCGAGGCAGGCACTCGACGAATCGCGGCAATCGCAGACTGAAGGCTTGCGCTCGCCACTCGACACGCTCGCGTACCAGCATGCGCTGCTCGATATCATGCGGCAGCTCGAAGCCGTGCGCGATCAGCTCGATGAAGCCAAGCCGCGGCTTGCCTCGCTGATGAACATCGCGCCCGGCACCGACTTCACGCTTGCGCCGCCCACGGGCTTCGCGGTGCCAACCTTCGACATGCCGATGGACCGCATGGAAGAGACGGCCCTCGAGCGCCGGCCCGAACTCGTCGAAGCGGGTTACAACGAGCGCATCAGCATCAACGAGACGCACAAGGCAATCGCCAAGCTGTTGCCCGGCATCGAGGTACAACTGGGCGGACATTACGACAGCAACAGCCTGCTCGCCTATCACGCATGGCGTGCGGCCGGCATCAATGTGAGCTGGAATCTGCTGAATCTGCTCAACGCGAAGAATATTCGCGGCATGGCCCGTGCGCAGCGCGATGTCGCGCATGCGCAGCGGCTCGCGCTGTCGATGGCGGTGCTTACGCAAGTGCACGTCGCACGTGCCGAGCTCGGCGCCAAGCAGCGCCAATTCGATCTGTACAAGCAGATCAACGACGTGGACGGCCAGATCCTTCAGCACACGCACAATGCGACGGTGGCAAACGCGCAAGGCAAACTCGAAGAGATTCGCGCGGCGACCTCGGCGATGATATCGGAGCTGCGCCTCTATCAAAGCTACGGCGAGCTCGAAAGCGCCTACGGCCAACTGCTTGCGACGCTCGGGCTCGACCCGGTCCCGGCCAATGCTCGCGACGGCGATTTGAAGTCGATCGAGCAATCGCTCGGCAAGGAGCAGACGCGATGGGCCGAATTTGGCCACGCGAATGGAGTTACGACGCAATGAATCGATGGTGCAGGGTAGGGTATGGCAGTGCGGTATTGATGATGGCGGTTCATGGATGTTGGGCCGCGGGGACGCAAGCGGCGGTATCGGCGGCGCCGGTGGCGCCAGCGTTGCCGGGTGCGTCCGCCGCGCATCCCGAGGACGACGGCCGTATCCGTATTCAGCTCGTTGCGCGCGACGAGGTGGAAGTGTCGAGCGAAATCAGCGCGAAGATCGCCTCGATGCCGTTTCGCGACGGCGATGCATTCCGCGCGGGCCAGACGCTCGTGTCGCTCGATTGCTCGCTCTATGCGGCGCAGCTGCACAAGGCGCAGGCCGAATCCGATGCCGCCGTGCAATTGAAGCGCGTCAATGACCGGCTGTCGCAGCTGCATTCGATCGGTCAACTCGACGTCGAGCAAGCCACGGCGAAGGCGAAGGCGAGCGCGGCCGAGGTGGCCTACATGCAGGCGACAGTGCGCAAGTGCGGCATCGCGGCGCCATTCGACGGGCGCGTCGTCAAGCGCAGCGCCTCGGCGCAGCAGTTCGCGCAGCCCGGAAAGGCGTTGATGACGATCGTCGATACGAGCCACCTCGAACTCAAGATGATCGTGCCGTCGAAATGGCTTGCGTGGCTCAAGCCGGGTCATGCGCTGACGGTCAAGGTCGACGAGGTCGGCAAGACGTACCCCGCCACGGTCGCCCGCATCGGCGCGCGCGTCGATCCGGTGACGCAGACGATCGATGTGACCGCCGCGTTGTCCGGACACTCGCCCGAGCTCTTGCCTGGCATGAGCGGTTGGGCGAGCTTCGCCGGCGCCAACCACTAGCGAAGTATCGTGAACGCCCCCTTACGGATCGAAGCGAACGCGGTCGCCCTGCTGTGGCAGTTGTCCGCACGCGCGAGACAAGCGGTGAGCGAAGAGACGCTCGGCTTCGTCATCGTCAACGAGTCCCTCTCGCTCGTACCGTATCGCCAGGCGGCATGGTGGCGCGCGCCGGCGCCGCTTCCAGGCGCGGTAGCGGCCGTCTCCGGGTTGCCGCTCAGCGATCCCGGCGCACCTTATGTGCAATGGCTCGGCCAAGTGTGCCGCGTGCTGGAAGCGCGTAGTTCGACGGATGCGGCAGCATCGTCTGCTTCGCAACGGACGGACCCGAGGGAGGGCGCCGTTGCCGGTATTGCGGACGAGCAGGTGGGGGCCCGCGAACGCGTGGCGCCCGATTGGCCGTATGCGTTTGCCGCGGACAGCCTGCCCGAACCGCTCGCCGGAGAATGGGACGCCTGGTGGCCGGCACATGCGCTGTGGGTGCCGCTTCTCGATCGCGGTGGCCGTTCGCTCGGAGGGATTGTCTTTGCGCGCGAGCTGCCCTGGACGCAGCTCGACGAAGCGCTCTTCGCCGAGTTGGCGCGCGTCTGGTCGCATGCGCTCGCTGCGTTTTCGCCGCGCGCTTCGTGGCTCGAGCGCGCCAAACTCGCGTTGCGCGCGGGCAAGCATCGGCGTCGGCTGCTCGCGGCCATCGCTTGTGCGCTCGTCCTGCCCGTGCCGCTGACGGTGCTCGCGCCGGCGGAAGTCACGCCGAAGGACCCGTTCGTCGTACGCGCGCCGCTCGACGGTGTCATCGACAAGCTCTTCGCGCAGCCGAACCAGCGCGTCGAGGCCGGCGCGCCGCTGTTCTCGCTCGACTCGACGACGCTTGCCTCGCGCTATGCGCTTGCGAACAAGAACTACGCCACGGCGCAGGAGGAATACCGGCAGACCGCGCAACTGGCCGTCACCGACGATAAGGACAGGCTCGACATGGCATTGCGCAAAGGCAAGCTCGATCAGAGCGCGGTCGAACTGGACTATACGGCGCGTGAGCTCGCCCGCGTGCGCGTCAATGCGCCACGGGGGGGCGTTGCCGTGTTCTCCGATCCCAACGATTGGAACGGCAAGGCCGTATCGATCGGCGAAAAGGTGATGCTGCTCGCTGATCCGGCCCATGTCGAGTTGACCGCATACGTACCTGTCGCCGACAACGTCGACGTAGTGCCTGGCGCAACGGTCACGCTCTATCCGAAGAGTTCGCCATTCGCCTCTTATGAAGCCCGCATCGACACGGTGGCCTATCGCGCCGAGCCGACGCCCGACGGGGTCGTCGCTTACCGCATGAAGGCAACGTTCGTGGACGCCGTCAAGCCGCCGCTCGGCACGATGGGCACCGCGCGCATTCATGGCCGCTGGGTGCCGCTTGCCTACTATCTGCTGCGCAGGCCGCTCGCATCGGCGCGGCAGTGGCTCGGCTGGTAGGCGCGTCCATGACGACGGCTTCTGAAACGACGTAGCGCTGCGATGGCCCGCCTTCCTTCACTTCGCCAGGAACTGAGTCTCACGCCCGGCGCCGCCACGCCGGATGGCGCGCCGACGTGGATGCTCCACGATCCGGCTGCGAACCGTTTCTTCCAGATCGGTTGGCCCGCGTTCGAGATGCTTTCGCGCTGGCTGCTCGACGATGCCGAGGCCATTGTCGCGGCGGTCAATGCCGAGACGACGCTTGACGTGACGATGGAGGATTTCGAGTCGCTGGTGCGGACGCTGCTCCATCAGAACCTGCTCGTCGCGACGAGCGCGGCCGATACAGGTCGACTCGCGAGCGCGGCTGCGGCGGGCAAGCTCTCGCACGCCATGTGGCTGCTCAAGCACTACTTGATGGTCCGCGTGCCGCTCTGGCGGCCGATGCCTTTCCTGCGACGCTTCGCGCGCTATGCCGAACTCGCTTATCGCCCGGCGTTCTGGATCGTCGTCGCCGTGGCCGCGCTGACGGGGCTCGTGCTCGTTTCGCGACGATGGGACGAATTCGTCCACACGTTCCACGGCTACGCCGATCTACGCGGGCTTGCCGCGATCGGTCTTGCGTTGGGCTGTGCCAAGGTGCTGCACGAGTTCGGACATGCGTTCACCGCGCATCGCTATGGCTGCCGCGTGCCGACGATGGGCATTGCGCTGCTCGTCATGGTGCCGGTGCTCTATACCGATACCACCGAAGCCTGGAAGGTGCCGGGGCGCGCCGAGCGGTTGCGCATCGGCGCGGCTGGCATGCTGACCGAGCTTGCGCTGGCCGCGTTCGCAACGTTGGCCTGGAGCGTATTGCCCGATGGACCGTTGCGCGCGGGCGCGTTCTTACTCGCAACGACGACCTGGATCGGCACGTTGACGATCAACGCGAGCCCGTTCATGCGCTTCGACGGCTACTTTCTGCTCTCCGATTGGCTCGACATGCCGAATCTGCACGATCGCGCATTTGCGTTCGGCCGATGGTGGATGCGCGAGCGGCTGTTCGGTTTCGACGATCCGCAGCCCGAGCCGTGCGCGCCGCGCCGCAGGCGTTTTTTGATAGCGTTCTCGTTCGCGACGTGGCTCTATCGGCTCGTTGTTTTCTTCTCGATTGCGCTCGTGGTCTATCACGCGTTTTTCAAGGCGTTGGGCTTGATCCTGTTTTGCGTTGAATTCGGGTGGTTCATCGTCAGGCCGATCGTGCGCGAAGTCGTCGCCTGCTGGCATCGTCGCGCGGCGCTGCGCTGGTGTCGGCAAACGCGGCGTAGCGCGGTTCTCGGCGCAATGCTGTTTGCGCTCGTCGTGCTGCCGTGGCATGGCGGTGTCGGCGCGCCGGCCGTGCTGGGCCCCCAGCGCGCGCAGGGCCTCTATGCTCCGGAGGCGGCTTATGCGAGCGGCGATGCGCCGATAGCCCGGGATGGTCAGCGCGTGCGAGCGGGCGAAGTGCTGGCCGTGCTGGCGTCGCCCGATCTGACGCATCGGCTGCAAGCGGCGCAGGCCGATGAGGCGTTGTTGCGCTGGCAGGTCGAGCAGCAGTCATTCGATACGCGGCTGCTCGAGCAGGGCGTCGCGCTGCGGCGGCGCTGGGACGCGGCGCGCGAAACGGTCTCCGGGCTCATGAAGCAGGTAGCGCAACTCACGCTACGCGCGCCGTTCGATGGGGTCGTGCAAACCGATGAGGCGCTTGCGCCCGGTACGTGGCTGCCGCGTGGCGAACATCTGTTCGATGTCGTCGGGCCGATGGGGGTGAAGGGCGAGGCGTTCGTCGGCGAGGACGATGCCGCGCGCATCGCACCCGGAGATCGGGTCACGTTCGTTGCGTCGCTGCCCGAACTCGGTGCGCTGCACTGCCGTGTCACGGCCGTCGATCGCGTCAATCTTGCCACGCTCGATGTCCCGTCGCTGGCAAGCGTCTACGGCGGGCCGCTGCCCGTGCAGGCGCAGCCGGGCACCCATCAACTCGTGCCGCTCGCGGCCACTTACCGTGTACGGATCGGAGCATGCCCTGGGCACGAGGCCTGGCCCCGCGAGATCGCGGGTACCGCGACGATCGGCGGGGCGCGCCAAAGTTTTGCCTGGCGCGCATTGAAGTGGCTTGCGGCAGTATTCGTGCGAGAGGGAGGGGCTTGACGAGCGCCGCCACCGGCAGCGCAAATGGCGCGCCGAATGACGGGCCGCCGCGGCGTTACTTCACTGAAAACGTATAACGCCCATGTGTGCGATGTCCATCCGAGGCAACCGCGACCCACGCTACGGTGTACTTGCCGGATGAAAGCGTCCCGACGGCAACCGACATGTGCTTAGGATTCGCCGCATCGACGGCCGACTTGCCGCTGACGACGGACTTTCCTTTTGCGTCGGTCACATCGATCGAACTGAACGCGGGTTCGAGGCTGTCGTCGAAGTCGATGGCAACTTTGCCGGTCGTCGATTCGACGGTGGCACCGGCCGGCGGCTCCTGATGCGTCGGCATGGCGTGTGCGAAGGCAAGCGGGGCGGCGGCAAACGCCAAGGCTACGGCAAGAACGCGCGCCGCGGGAGCGATCGGTAGGTGAGCTTTCATATCGTCAGTGCCTTTCCAATGGTTCTTTGACGTTTGCTCGAGGCGTCCCCGCGCAACCCCACGTCGCGCACGCACGTATACGCATCGCGTTCGAGGTCATTGGACGACGCTCGGAATGAAACAGGCGGTGCGCGAGGTTGGGCGAAGCTTCGCGGCTCGCTGTAGGCGACGAAAATTGGGCGCATTATGCCATGCGTAACCTATGGCGCCGATCGCGGTCGACTGGCTCTATCGTCGTAAATTAGGCGTGGCAGACCTTCGGAGGCGCGCAATCGCGTGTGATAGCCTACGCATCGTTCTCCTGCCATATCGAACGTCACGCACGTCACGCGCATTGCGCACACTGGCCGTTGTCGTCGCGATGAAAAGACAAAAAAGAGGAACACATGCGCTGGATCTTTGGGGTGGTGGGCCTGGTGATCGGCTCGGCGATGGCGCCGCTTCTCGGTGCATCGGATGTGAGCGGGGCGATAGTGGGCGCGCTGGCCGGCTTCATGTTCGGCCTCTGGCTCGGCCGGGCATCGTCGGCGCAAAAAACCGCCGACGCAGGCGGGAAAACGGAGCTTGACGGTTCGCCGACGCTTGCGGCGCGTGTCGAGCAACTCGAGCGTCAGGTCGCCGCGTTGACGCAGGAACTCGCGCGGCTGCATCCGCCCGAGGCGAGCTCGACCTCCGCGACCGAGACCGCCGCGCCGTTTTCAGCCGACTATGTGGGGCTCTCCGATTCCACTGCGCAGGAAGTCGCATCCGCGCCGCCGTCCGATTCCGCCATGACGCCGCCGCGCTCGAGCGACAAAGCACGCGATGCGCAGCCCGAAGATGCCGCGATATCCGCATCCACGCACGCCGCGCGCGCTGACCAGACCGTTCCACCCGCGCCGGCCGCACCGAACTTCGTCGAGCGCGCGGTGCGAGCGGCGCGCGATTGGCTCGTCGGCGGTAATACCGTGGTGCGGGTCGGCATCGTCGTCCTCTTTTTCGGCGTGGCGTTTCTGCTCAAATACGCAGCCGACAACGCATTGCTGCCGATCGAGTTCCGCCTCGCGGGCGTCGCGCTCGGCGCGGTCGTGCTGCTTGTGCTCGGTTGGCGTATCGGCCCGCGTCGCGGTGCTTATGGCCTTGTGCTGCAAGGCGGCGGTATCGGCGTGCTGTATCTGACTGTATTCGCGGCGACGAAGCTTTACAGCCTTTTGCCCGCCAGCGCGGCGTTTCCGTTGATGGTGGTGATTTGCGCGCTCGGTGCGTTTCTGGCAGTACGCCAGGACGCGCCCGCGCTTGCATTTCT
>CBJLAJ010000169.1:0-10811 GCA_966421005.1 uncultured Paraburkholderia sp. | reverse complement strand
GCCGGGGCGGGCGGACTGCCGGGCCGATGCCGCGGGCTCGTGACATTGAGCTCGATCAACGATCGGCCAACATTACCGCGTAAAATAGTGAATTTGGCTGCTTCGATGTGCTCATTGGTGCATTTGCAGCAATAGTTGAACGAACGACTGACGAGTCGCAATGGGCAGACGAGGGGTGGGAAGATGAACACCATGCTTTATCCGGAACTTTATAAATCGCTCGAATCGGTTCGATGGGACATGGAAAAGGACATCCCCTGGGACACGTTCGATGCCTCGTTGCTGACCGACGAGCAGGCTGCGACGATCAAGATGAACGCGATCACCGAGTGGTCGGCGCTGCCCGCCACCGAGATGTTCCTGCGCGACAATCACCACGACAGCGATTTTTCGGCTTTCATGAGCGTGTGGTTCTTCGAGGAGCAAAAGCACTCGCTCGTCCTCATGGAATATCTGCGGCGCTTTCGCCCCGAGCTGGTGCCGAGCGAGGAGGAGCTGCATGCCGTGCGGTTCCAGTTCGACCCGGCGCCGCCCCTCGAAACGCTGATGCTGCACTTTTGCGGAGAGATTCGCCTCAACCACTGGTATCGCCGCGCGGCCGAGTGGCATACCGAGCCCGTCATCAAACACATTTACGAGACGATCTCGCGTGACGAGGCGCGTCATGGCGGCGCCTACTTGCGTTACATGAAAAAGGCGCTCACCAATTGCGGCGACGTGGCGCGTGCCGCATTCGCCAAGATCGGCGTGCTGATGGCGTCGGCCCGCCGCACCGAAAAGCCGCTGCACCCGACGAACCTGCACGTCAATCGCGATCTTTTCCCGCGTGACACGATCCAATCGCGTCTGCCCGATCCCGAATGGCTCGAGCGTTGGCTCGACGAGCAGATTCGTTTCGACGATGGCTGGGAGAAAAAGGTCGTCGAGCGCATCCTTCACAACCTGTCGATACTGTTCGAGCGCACGTTCACCACGGCGCAGGAACTCAATCGCTATCGCAAGGAAGTCGCGGCGCGTCTGCAGTCGCAGCAAGGCTCCGCCGAGCACCAACCGGCCTGATGAGCATTTCCTTCGAGCGCAAGATCCTCACGCGTGAAGCGCTGGCCGCGCGCCGTGCGACGCTCCCGGGGCCCGTGGTGTTTACGAACGGCGTCTTTGACATCCTTCACCGCGGCCACGTGACCTACCTCGCGCAGGCGAGGGCGCTTGGGGCGTGCCTCATCGTGGGCGTGAACAGCGATGCTTCGGTCCGTATGCTCGGCAAGGGCGACGATCGCCCGATCAATCGCGAAGCCGACCGCATGGCCCTGCTTGCCGCGCTCGAAAGCGTCGATTGGGTCGTGGCCTTCGAGGAAAAAACGCCGATCGAGCTCATCGGTGCGCTGCATCCGGACATCCTCGTGAAGGGTGGCGATTACGATATGGACGCGCTGCCCGAATCGGCGCTCGTACGCGGCTGGGGCGGGCGGGCGCTGGCGATTCCATTCGAGCACGACCGCTCCACGACAGCGCTGCTCACCAAAGTCCGCGCGCAATCCGGCGCCTAGCTGGCCCGCCGTTTCGGGTGCGCCTGACGGATGTTGCGCTAAGCGTCATCTCTTTAGCTTGGAATGGTCATCGCACGAGCGGTGTGGCTGCAACCATGGGCGCGGGCGCCGGGGTTCCGACAACAGCCTGCTCGCCGGCGTCCGCGGCCGTAATCGGATGCGCCTGTAGCCATTCCGGATGAACCTGCCGGTTCAGGTGACCCGGCTCGAGCGGGCCCGACGCCGGCAGCCGGCCGAGCATGCCGCTTGCAAAGCCAAAGGCGAGCAGATTGGCTAAAAAAAGAATGACGATCAGCCAGCGCAACATTGCCTGTCTCCTTCGTTGATCCAAACTCGAACGATCGCACAAACCGGAAGTATCCCCGGATGCTCGCTCCCGCGCGCGACGCAGCGCACTCGACGTGTCCGCTTACGTCGAACCTTCAGCCGCAATGAGCGCAAGCCCCGCCAGCACAAGCGAATCGTGACGCGTATAAGGTACGCTCAGCGTGCGCGCGACCGCGTCGGCCGCGCCTCCGCCGAGCACGAGCCGCACCGGCGTGCGCGAGGCCCGCGAGAGTTCGTGCCACGCGCGCTCGATGAGCGCCGTCTGGGCCAGCAACGAGCCGGCCGAAATCGCCTGCGGCGTGTCGGTCGCGAACCACTCGCGAGCATGGGCCGCACCTGCCGGCTCATACATGGAATCTGCCGCGAGTGTCGGTAACTGCGCCGTATGCTCGCCAAGCGAGCGCATCATCAGCGACCAGCCCGGCGCAATGAGGCCCCCGGTGAACATGCCGTCGGCGCGCAGCGCCTCGAGCGTCGTCGCCGTGCCGAGCGTCGCGATCAGCAGGTCTTCGCCGGGGAAGGCCGCACGCGCGCCGATCATGGCGGCCCAGCGGTCGCTGCCGAGGCGCACCGGCTCGGCATATCCGTTGGTGACGCCGCATTGATGCGCAAGTGCGCGGATCGTCGTGCGCGGCAAGCCCGGCCAGGCCGCATCGATCAGCGCGTCGAGGCGCGCGCCCGCCCCGGCGCCCGCCACATTCGATATCCACGCGCCAGAAGGACGAAGCGACAATGACTGCCATGGCGGTTGCGAGGCGATGGATCGATCCGGTTGCGCGTCCTCCGCGCCCGTGTGCCCGAATACCCCCGTATCCAGCATTGCCCCGTCAGCCTGGGCCAATGCCCATTTGATGCGGCTGTTGCCGGCATCGACAAGCAGGAACGGTGCGCGTGTCATGGCGCGGGCGGCGCGAGGCGCAGGGAGACATCGCCGGTCGCGATCGCGCGGATGCCGTCGGCCGTATCGAGCAGCAGTTGTCCAGCGTCGTCGACGCCCAGCGCCGTGCCGCGTGCAAACGGTTCGCCGCGTTCGAGCAACACGACCTCACGCCCCGCGTAAGCATGGCAGGCGCTCCAGCGTGCGCGAAATGCCGCGAAACCTTCGCTGGAAAACGTTTCGACCATCGTCGACAGGCCGGCGAGGGCGGCCGCAAGCGTCACGGTGAGATCCGCGTCCGGCAGGATCTTCGACAGCGCGGCCGGCGGCGTCGGCTTGGCCTCGTTGGGCAACGCGGCTGCCGCCGCGGCAAGCTCGGCTTCGAGCGCCGGGTCGCTGCGCACGTTGATGCCAACGCCGATCACAGCCGCGGTTGCGGTGGGTGTGCTCCAGGCCGTTTCGACCAGAATGCCCGCGAGCTTGCCACCGTCGAGCAGCACGTCGTTCGGCCATTTGAGGCCGATGCGCGCCGCATCGCCGGCGGTAAGCCCTGGCAGGGCGCGTAGCCGTTCCACGAGCGCGGCACCGACGGCCAGACTCAAGCCGGCGAGCCCGGCGAGCGGCCGCGGCACGATGCAGCCAAGCGAAAACATCAGCGCATGGCCCGGCTCCGCCTGCCAGCTGCGGCCTTGTCGGCCGCGTCCGGCCGTTTGCCGGTAGGCAGCACGGACGACGTGCACACCGGCCTTGGCGCGTTCGCGGGGCATGGCCTTCATGCGCTGCATGAGATCGGTATTGGTCGAAGCGGTTTCGTCGACGATCTCGAGCATCGGCGACGAAACAGCCGGGGCGAGCGCCACGGCGCGCTCCCGATCGATGCGCGATTCGTTGAGGCGGGACTCGCCTGGGGGCGTCGAAGAGGACGCGTCGAAATGGGTATCGGTCATGACGCGTATTGTAGGGCCTGTCATTCGCCTGAAGAGGTCGATGACGGGCGGCGGGTTCGCGGCCCGTGCCAAACGAACGGTGCGGGCGCCTTTACGGCTGGCTACAATGGCCGTTCACCATCGCGAATGGAGCGTGTCGTCCTTGGATTTCGATACTCCGCCCGGGTTGCAGGTCACGGCCGGCAGCCCCGGGCCGCTCGTGCGTCTGTCGGGCCAATGGACCGCGCTGGCGCTCGCGCGCGACCGGGCCCGCGCCGGTGCGACCACGCGGCTGGTCGGCTTGATGGGCAATACCTCGGCCCAGTGGGACTTGTCGGAGATCGCGCGGATGGATCACGTCGGTGCGCAGGCGCTCTGGAGCGTCTGGGGACGCAGGATGCCCGAGCGGCTCACGCTGACCGAGACCCAGCGCGACATGTTCGCTCGCATCGCGGTGCTCGAGGCGCAGCGCGAGGAGCCCGAGCGCGTGGTACGCCCCGATCCGGTCACGGCCCTCGGCGAGGCGATTTTCACATTCGCCGGGCACGTCCAGGGCGGCGTGACGATGTTCGGGCGCGTGGTGCTCGATGCCCTTTCGATCGTGCGCCGCCCATCGATCGCCCCGTGGACCGAGATTTCGGCCAACATCTATCACGCGGGCACCCGGGCGCTGCCGATCACGGCGCTCGTGGCGTTCCTGATCGGCATCGTGCTCAGCTATCTCTCGGCGCAGCAGCTGCGCCTTTTCGGTGCCAATCAGTTCATCGTCAACATTCTCGGATTGGCCGTGATTCGCGAGCTCGGGCCGGTGCTCGCGGCGATTCTCGTCGCGGGCCGTTCGGGCTCGGCGATCACGGCGCAAATCGGCGTCATGCGCGTGACCGAGGAACTCGATGCGATGCGCGTCATGGGCATCCCGCATGGGTTGCGGCTGATTTTGCCGCGCGTCGTGGCGCTCGCCGTGGCCATGCCGTTGCTCGTTATGTGGACCAATCTGGTCGCCCTGGCGGGCGGTGCGCTTTCGGCGCAATTCGTGCTCGGCATCGACATCAGCTATTTTGCGCGCGCGCTGCCGAAGGTCGTGCCGATCGTGAATCTTTACATCGGTCTCGGCAAGGGTGTCGCGTTCGGTATCCTGATTGCGCTCGTTGCGTGCCATTTCGGTTTTCGCATCCAGCCGAACTCGCAGAGCCTCGGTACCGGCACGACGTCATCCGTTGTCACATCGATCACGGTCGTGATTCTGGCCGACGCCATTTTCGCCATCATGTTTCAGAACGTAGGAATCTAGCCACCCCATGACCGCGCCGCTTTCCGCCGCCGTACGCGACCGTCCGCCGCCGGCCATTGCCGAGACGGTCATCGAAGTGCGCGACCTCACCAAGCGTTACGGCAGCAATATCGTGCACGAGCATCTGGATTTCAACGTGAGGCGCGGCGAAATCGTATCGGTCGTCGGCGGGTCGGGCTCCGGCAAGACGACGCTCGTGCGGCAGATTCTCGGTCTCGAAGCGCCAACTTCGGGCTCCATCCTGCTCTTTGGCGAGGATACGGCGACCATCGACGCGAAAACGGCGAAGCTCATGCGCAGCCGGCTCGGCATGCTGTTTCAGCAGGGCGCGCTGTTTTCGTCGCTGTCCGTGTTCGACAACGTCGCTCAGCCGTTGCGCGAACTCGGCCGCATACCGCGCAGGCTGTTGCACGATTTCGTGATGCTCAAGCTGGAGATGGTGGGGCTGCCTTGCAAGCACGCCTCGAAAATGCCGGCCGCGCTCTCGGGCGGCATGATCAAGCGCGTTGGCATTGCCCGTGCGCTGGCGCTCGAACCGGAGCTGCTTTTTCTCGACGAACCGACAGCGGGCCTCGATCCGCAGTCGTCGGAAGAGTTCGTCGAGCTGATCGCCACGTTGCATCGAGCGCTCGGGCTCACTGTCGTGATGGTGACGCACGATCTCGACACGATGGCGGCGATGTCGACGCGCGTGGCCGTCCTTGCCGATCGCAAAGTCATCGTGGCCGCGCCGATCGAAGAGGCGGCCGCTGTCGATCATCCGTTCATCCGCGAATTTTTTCTCGGCCGTCGCGGGCGGCGGGCGCTGCAGGCGCTGCCGCCGGAGCGCCGGGCCAAGCTGCCGCCGGCCGCGCTCGAGGCCGCTGCTGCCGAAGTGCCCCTGTGAGACGCCGTCGCGGCGTCCAATGACTCTGAGCTTCAAGGAACAGGCGAATGGAAAACAAGTCGTATGCGTTCTGGACCGGGCTCTTCGCGATCGGCCTGACGGTGACGATCGCGCTCGCGGTTTTCTGGTTCAACTTCGATCGCGCGGTGCGCATCCCGTACGATCTCGTTTCGCGCACGAGCGTGACGGGGCTCACGACCGATGCCGCCGTCCGCTATCGCGGACTCGATGTGGGCAAGGTGCAATGGATTCGCTTCGACCCCACGCATCCAGGGCAGATCGTCATCCGGATTCTCGTCGATAAAAGCGCGCCCATGACGCGCTCGACGTACGGCAGCCTCGCATTGCAAGGCGTGACGGGGCTCGCATTCGTGCAGCTCGATGACACGGGGAGCGATCTCACGCCGCTGCCGTCGTCATCGAAGCACGTCGCGCAGTTGCAATTGCGGCCTGGCCTGCTCGATCAGTTGCAGCGACGCGGCGATGCGCTGCTCGGGGAGCTCGAAAGCGTTGCGACGCGCGTCAACGCCATGCTGTCTCCCGAGACGCAGGCGCAATTGATGGCCACGGCCGCGAGCGTTCAGCATGCCGCCGACGCCTTGACGGCGCTCGCTTCGCAAGCCGGACCGGCAGCGAAGCAATTACCGGACACGCTCGCGCAGACGAAGCGCACGCTGGCGTCGGCCGAGACGTTGCTGAGCACGCTCAACGCGCCGCGCGGGCCGCTTTACGCGAATCTCGACAAGATGGGAGCGGCGGCCGATCGCGCGGGCGCGGCCGTTGCGCAGATGGACGCATCGATCGAAGCCATGTCGGCTCGCATCGAATACGACACGTTGCCGCGCGTGAACGCGCTCGCGGCCGACGTGGGCGGCGCCGCGCGCTCGATCGACCATGCCGCGACGGTATTCGGCACGAGTCCGCGCAGTGTGCTCTTCGGCGTCGGGGCCGCAACGCCAGGACCGGGCGAGCATGGCTTCGCATGGCCGAAAGGAACCGCCGCCTCGCGTTGAGCGCTCGGGTAAGGACCAAGAAGGGAAGGAAGGGAAGCGATCTATGTCACCTATGTCACACCTGATTCAATCGATTTCGCACGCCTGTACGCGGCGCATGCCGCGTGTATCGGCGATGTTTGCGGCGCTCGCTTCGATGGCGCTCGCGGCCTGCACATTGGGGACGCCGGCCGCCGTATCGGATATCCGCTACGACCTCGGCCCCGCGCCGAAGACGCACGCGGCCGGCGCGCCGCTACCCGCGGTGAAAATGTTCGAAATCCGGGCGCCGCGCGCGCTCGACAGCGATGCGATCCTCTATCGGATGAGCTACATCGATCCGCGACAGACGGCGTCCTATGCGCACAGCCACTGGACGATGGCGCCCGCGCAGCTGCTCACGCAGCGCCTGCGCAGCGCGCTCGCCGCGCAAGGCGAGGTGGTCTCGGGCAACGAAGCCGCGAGCGCGCCGCTTCTCACCGTCGAGCTCGATCAGTTCGAGCAGGATTTCGATAGCGAAGATCAGAGCCATGGCGCCGTCACGGCGCGTGCGACGCTCGCGCGCGGCGGCACCGTGTTCGCGCAACGCACGTTCATGGCGCGTGCGCCGGCAAGGATGTCGAGCGCGGCGGGCGGAGTCGGTGCGCTATCCGCCGCGAGCGACGAACTCATCGCTCAGTTGATCGCGTGGCTAGGGATGCAGGTGCCACCGGCCTCGCAATCGCAATGATTCCGCGCTTGGCGAGCGGCAGCGCGGCGCAAGCGGACAATGCCGCTTACTGGCTATAATCGCCGGGCCTCGTTGGCCGCTGCCGTAGCGGTGCGGTTCGCCACGGCGAGCGCTGCCGCTTAGGGCTGCCGCTTCGGACCGTTTGGGGTCGCTTCAGGCCGCTTCATTTCAAGAAATCATGGATTCCTTCTTCAAGTACCACGTGTTTTTCTGCGTCAACCGGCGCGAGCCCGGTGCCGACCGCCCAAGTTGCGCGAACTGCAACTCCGAGGCAATGCAGGCATACGCGAAAAAGCGCGTGAAAGAACTCGGGCTCGCGGGCCCGGGCAACGTCCGGATCAACAAGGCCGGATGTCTCGATCGCTGCGAACTGGGGCCCACCGTCGTCATTTATCCCGAGGGGACCTGGTACACCTATCTCGACGAATCGGACATCGATGAGATCGTCGAGTCGCATCTGCAACACGGCACGATCGTCGAACGGCTCAAGATCGATCGATGAGAAGACGCGCGCCATGAATGCTCAAACGAAAAAATTTCTGATCGACGGGCCCGTCGGCAAGATCGAAGTTGCCCTCGATGCGCCGGCTGACGCGCCGCGCGGGATGGCGCTCGTCGCCCATCCGCATCCGCTTTTCGGCGGCACGATGGACAACAAGGTCGCCGTGACGCTCGCGCGTACGCTCGTGCAGCTGGGTTATGTCGCTTACCGCTCGAATTTTCGCGGTGTGGGCGCCACCGAGGGCGAGCACGATAACGGCGTCGGCGAGCGCGACGATTTGATGGCGGTCATCGAGCATATGCGTGCCGACCCCGCGCACGGCGGGCTACCGCTCGTGCTGGCCGGATTCTCGTTCGGCACGGTCGTGCTATCGCATGTGGCGGCGCGCCTTCGCGATGCCGGCATTGCCGTCGAGCGCATCGTATTCGTCGGCACGGCCGCGAGCCGCTGGGACGTTGCGCCCGTGCCGCAAAATACGCTCGTCATCCACAGCGAGTTGGACGAGACCGTACCGATTGCCTCGGTTTTCGAATGGGCCGGGCCGCAGGAACTGCCGGTCGTGGTCATTCCTGGCGCCGAGCACTTTTTGCATCGGAAGCTGCATATCCTGAAGCGCGTCCTGACCGACGCGTGGCGGTAGCCCGGCGCGGTACCCCGGGGTTCGGCGTCGCCCGCTTTCGTGGGGACAGGTACGCGGAAAATGCAAATCGACGCGGATGCGCCGCGTATAATGGGCGCAATTTTTTGCGCGAGCGTCGCCGCGTGACGGGCGCTTCTGGCCCGGCCATCCGGCGCTCGAGCGCGAACCGAACGCACCATCGCCTGTCCAACGCACGCTTTGCGCGCCACGCTGACCTCTCTCGCACGAACTGATCCTATGCGCTCTTCCTTCTTCGGCATGCCGTCCATTGCCTCGTCTTTCGTTTGCCCTTCGATCACCCGCACCCTGCCTCTGACGCTGGCCGCAGCCGCCACGCTGGCGGCTGCCGGCTATGCGCCGCTCGCTTCGGCTCAAGTCCCGCCGCCGGCCGTGACCGCGCGTTCATGGGTGCTCGTCGATGCCACGAGCAATCAGGTTCTCGCTTCGGGTAATGCGACCGAGCGCGTCGAGCCGGCTTCGCTCACGAAGCTGATGACGGCTTATCTCGTCTTCGAGGCCCTGCACACGAAGAAGATTTCGATGGATCAGGTCGTGACGCCGAGCCTCGCCGTGCGGCGCGTGCGCAATGATGAATCGCGCATGTTCATCGAAGCCGAAAAACCGGTGACGGTGCACGATCTCGTCTATGGAATGATCGTCCAGTCGGGCAACGACGCGGCGATCGCGCTGGCGGAACTCGTCGGCGGCACCGAAGGGCATTTCGTCGAGATGATGAATGCGGAGGCGAAAAAGCTCGGCATGACGGGCACGCACTACGCCGATGTCAACGGCATGCCCGATCCGCAGCACTATACGACGGCCGGCGATCTGGCGACGTTGTCCGCCCATCTGATTCGCGACTACCCCGAGTACTACTCGATCTTCGCGGTCAAGGAATTCACCTATAACAAGATCAAGCAGCCGAACCGCAATCGTCTGCTCTGGCTCGATCCGACGGTCGACGGTCTGAAGACCGGCCACACGCAGGCGGCCGGCTACTGCCTGATCGCATCGGCGAAGCGCCCGTTGCCCGGCGTCCCCGACGCCTCTCGCCGTCTCGTCAGCGTCATGATGGGCGAGCAAAAGGAACACGAGCGCGTGCAGGACAGCATGAAGATGCTGAACTACGGCTACAGTGCTTATGACGTGGTTCGGCTCGTTAAGGCGAATCAGGTCGTGCAAACGCCGCGCGTCTACAAAGGTGCGGCCAACAGCGTTCCGGTCGGCGTGAAGAGCGACCAGTACATCACGGTCCCGCGCGGCATGGGCGACAAGGTCAAACAGCAGGTGACGCTCAATGCGCCGCTCATCGCGCCCATCGCAGAAGGGCAGCCGCTCGGTACGGTGCAGATCGTCGGAGAGGGCAAGACCCTGACGCAGTTCCCCATCGTCGCGCTCCAGCCCGTGCCGGCTGCCGGCATCGGCGGACGTATCTGGGATTCGTTGATGCTGATGTTCAGCAAAAAGTGACGTGGAGCGAAGCGAAATGAGCCCGGTCAATGAATCGTTGTTCGAATTTCCATGCGATTTCCCGATCAAGGTGATGGGCAAGTCGCACCCCGATTTCGCCGAAACGATGGTGACAGTCGTGCGCGAGTTCGATCCGACGTTCGAGGCCTCCCGTATCGAAATGCGTGCCTCGAGCGGCGGCAACTACATCGGGCTGACCGTGACCGTGCGTGCCACCAGTCGCGAGCAGCTCGACGACATCTATCGGGCGCTGACCGGACATCCGATGGTTTCGGTCGTGCTGTGAGCTTTGCGCACTTGCGCCATGGGTCCCGCATATCGGCGCTACACTGCGCCGATATGCGATTTGGGATGAGGTAACGATCGGTTCTGCCGTAGACGCCATGGCAAATCGGCGGCAAATCGCGCTTGTGTCTGCATGTATCTCCGAGGAGGACAGGGCATGTCGTCGCGCGTTCCACCACCAAACGGATTCGGCCCGCCGCCGCCCGGCGTCGGCGGCCCCCAAGTGCCGCTGCGGCCGCCAGCATACGCGCCCACCCAAATGCCGCAAGGCCAGGTCCCCCTCGCGCCACAGCAGCCGCACGACGGTCGCGGCGCGCATGCGAGTTTTGGCTACGCCC
>CBJLAJ010000168.1:0-10964 GCA_966421005.1 uncultured Paraburkholderia sp. | reverse complement strand
GTACCGATGTTGTCGTGGCTTACGTAAAAGACAAGTCCCAATCGCCGGCATTTACCTATGTGGCGCAGCCGTCTCAAACCACGCCCACTGCGGTCATTCAACAAGCCAATGCCCAGGGCGCACAAAGTGCGGCATGGCTCGCAAACCTGTCGTTCGGCAGCAATGGGGCCGACGCCTTCTACTTCACCGCCGCGAATTGCGCCGGTTTCCTGTGTTCGGCGCTGAATGCGTTGACGCAGAACTGACGGGCGTGGCTGACACGCGTTTTCGGGAAAATCTTCTTCGTCACCCCGTGAATATCTATTGAGAAGGTATTTGTTACTCGGTGTATGCGCGTTCTTGGAAGGAATACAGGGCTGTCTAAACGACGTTATAAAAAGATTTAGCCAACATTTACTGCTCCACTATCGCTTTTTAACTCGCCATAAACTAGAATTTCGCCCGGAAAATAACGATATCATCTCAATACAAGGGAGTGGCGGCATGGGCTCCGAGCACCTGTACGACGCGCTTTATTACGGCAATGCGCAACGCAACCGTTTGGGTCCGGCACGGCGGGTACGCGAATCGGCGGCTCGCGTTTTGGGCTTTCGTCCGCGGGTAAGGAGATGTCCGCTGCTGCTCGCGGCACTATTCGCGCTTTCCACGCTTTCCACGCTTTGCGGGCCGGCCGTGGCGGAGGGCAATCCCGTCGAGGAATTGAAGCTCGATCGGTTGACGATACGGCAGCAATATGGCGCGTTCGTCGATTTCGGTTTGTCTGACGGGAAATTCGTGCGCGTCGAAGATCGCGCGGGCGCTTATTGGCCGACCATCGCGGCGGACGAGAACGGCTTGTTTTACGTCGGTAGCAAGGTCATTTCCGCGCAAACCGGGCGCGTCGTTGTAGACATGCGCCAGCCGGGGCTGCTGATGCTCGGTTCGCACTATGCGGTGGCACCGACAAAATCAGGCGATGCCCTGCGTGTGCTTCGGCAGGGCGGCGAATGCACGCTCGACCTGGATTCGTTGGGCTTGGGCGATAGCGACGAGTCTGCGGGTGAGCTCCTCAAGAATACGACGCTGCGTTTCGTCGATTCGAGTGGCCCGCTACTCGGGTTGGTGACGTTCGTCGCCGATAAGCCTGCGGACACGCACTACGAGGTGGCGAAAATTGCGGGCGATTCGTGCCGGGTTCTTTCGTCGACCAAACTTGGGAATCGGGACAACCTGGTTGAGCTCGGCTGGTCGCCAAAGGGGGCGTGGTGGATCGTTGGGTCGACCGAGAATCCGCTGCTTCGCTCAAAGGATGGGGAGCATTGGTCGACGATGAAGCTGCCGTCGAATATTTCCGAGGTGGTTAGCGCGTATGTCAGCGATGACAAGGAGATATGGCTGGCGGCGCTCGATAGCCGGTTGCCGATCGACCAGGGGCCGCAAATCGTTCATTCCGACGATGGTGGGAAGACATGGGCAGCGTTGACTTGGGACGACGAGGCGTTGAAGAACCGTATTCCCTCTTACTGGCTCGAAGGGCGGATGCGGGCATTCGGACGAGAGCTGAATTGATTGGGGCGGGACGTTTTATGCCGTCCCGCGGGTTTTGATTACCGGTATAACGTTCGGTCGATTCAGGTTTTTATAATGTCTATTATTTCCATTTGGCGCCAAGCGTTTCCAACCCGGCTTTCTGAAGATCTTCGGGTACCATCACCACGCGAAACTCGCAGTCTGCGTTGAACATGAGAAACCACGGCTCGGCGAATGCGGGAATCTGCGATGGCTCGTCAAGGTTGATGACGAGGACAGCACCGCGCCCTCCGCTTTGCTCCGTAAAATAGGCGGCTTCGGGCCTCATTTCGTTGAGTATCCTCCCCATCACCTCCCCAATGGTGCCGTCGCGCACAAAAGCGTTGAATGGCTCGTGCGGAATTCGTACGTTGAGAAGCATGCGCATGGTCCTTCTCCTAGGGTTTGTAAGAGCGTTTCAAGCGTAGGAGGTCTCCAACGGTGATTTAGTGGGCTCGGCAACACATCCGCCGAATTAATGTGGGCCGGTGTCAGGTCATCGGAAACCGGCGATGGAATCAACAGCTGTGGCGCATGGCGAGCAGCGGTTTTTCGCTTGTTTTACGTCGGTAACAAGGTCATTTCCGCGCAAACCGGGCGCGTCGTTGTGGACATGCGCCAGCCGGGGCTGCTGATGCTCGGTTCGCACTATGCGGTGGCGCCGACAAAATCGGGCGATGGCTCCGGCAGGGCGGGGAATGCGAGTGGCCCGCTGCTCGGGTTGGTGACGTTCAAGCCTGCGGACACGCACTACGAGGTGGCGAAGATTGCGGGCGATGGCGGGGAAACATGGCGGCATCGACGTGGGATGACGAGGCGCCGAAAGCGCGTGTTCCGGCTTATTGGCTCGAGGGGCAGATGCGGGCGTTTGGACGGGAATTTAATGGATTGGCGCAGGTCTGCCCGGTTCAAACAGACGAATAAATCAAAGCAGACAAATAATACAAAATAGACAAATAAAAAAGCATACGAATAAAAAAATGCACTGAGCGTATTGCAATTGAAAGCCGTACGGTTATGATGGCGTCTCTGTAGGGATTTCCTGAACGTTTGCGGGCAAAAGCGCGCGCGAACGATTTACCGTTATCCGGCCGTGGAAAGGTAAATAGTGCTTGCGGCGCAAACCGACTTAAAGCGAGGAGACGACATGCTGAGCCCCCATGAGTTCGCCACTCTGATGCTCATCAAGGAGGCGCCGGACCAAATCGAACTGGACCGCGTCGAACTCAACACGCTGCTGGAACAGCGACTCATATCATTGGAAAGTCTTCCGTCGGGTCATCCGCGTCCTCATGTCACAAGCGAAGGCGCGTCGATCCTCATGGCCGTCGCGCGCAGGCGCTAGTGATTACGGCGCAGCGGCTGCCCGGCTGGCGCCGTTGCGCTCCCGACCTCCATTCTCACCCTCCGCCGTGCTACATCCGATTAACCGGTGTCGCGGCAGACTAATCCTTAAGGAATTTCAACAATGGTTCTTTCGAGTCCCGAGCAAATCGCCGCATCGCAGAGCGCCAGCCTCGAAGCATTCTTCGGTCTGACCGGCAAAATCTTTGAAGGCGTCGAAAAACTGGTCGCACTGAACTTGCAGGCCGTCAGATCCACCATGGCGGAGTCGCAGGAAAATGTGACAAGGGTGCCCGGCACAATAGACCCGCAGCAATGGCTCACGCTGCAAGCGGGTTTCACCGCGCCTTTCCCGGAGAGATCGCTGTCGTATGGCCGCCAACTCTTCGACATCGCTGCGACCATGCAGGCTGCCGTCGCACAATTCGCTGAGACGCAGTACGAACGGTATAACGCACGCGTGCAGGAATTCACTGAGGAAGCGGTGAAGCGTGCTCCCGCGGGTTCCGAAGCGGCTATCGCCGCGTGGAAATCCGCGCTCAGCGCCACCACCGCGCTGAACGAGTCGCTGCAGAAGACGAGCCAGCAGGCCGTGGAAATGGCAGGGACCAATCTGGATGCCGTCACGGCTTCAGCATCCAAAGTCGCCAAACGGAGTGCCGCCGACTGGGCTGCCGTTGTCGGGGCCGCGAAGCGCTAAGGCTCACGCGGGCTGCGAAGCCCGCATTATCGGTTTATATCCAACACAGGATCCTATTGTCCATCCTGGATAAGGATTCCTGCATTTCAATGCATCCAATTTTGACTGAAGGCAGGTTGCCCGAGACGGGCAACCACTGGTATTTGTGAGGAACGATTCAAATGGCAAAGCAGATTGCCCTGGTAACGGGCGGCATGGGTGGATTGGGCGAGGCGATCAGCATCAAACTGCATGAGGCCGGTTATGCGGTCGTTGTCACCCATTCGCCGGGCAATACGGGTACCAACGAGTGGCTCGCCCGCATGGAAGCCGAGGGACGAGCGTTCCGCGCATACGCGGTCGACGTCGCGGACTACGGCTCGTGCGAAAAATGCGTTGCGCAAATCAAAGCGGAAGTCGGACCGGTCGATATTCTGATCAATAACGCCGGCATCACGCGGGACGCCAGCTTCAAGAAACTGGACAAGGTCAACTGGGACGCGGTCATCCGCACCAACCTCGATTCGGTGTTCAACATGACCAAGCCACTGTGCGAAGACATGGTCGCGCGCGGCTGGGGCCGAATCATCAATATTTCGTCTGTGAACGGTTCGAAGGGTTCGGTCGGTCAGACCAACTATGCAGCGGCCAAAGCTGGCATGCACGGTTTTACCAAATCCCTCGCGCTGGAAGTGGCTCGCAAAGGCGTAACCGTCAACACGATTTCACCGGGCTATCTAGCCACAAAAATGGTCACTGCGATTCCGCAGGAAATCATGGATACGAAAATTTTGCCGCAAATTCCGGCCGGCCGTCTCGGCAAACCCGAAGAGGTGGCAGCCCTGGTCTGCTATTTGTGCTCGGCCGACGCAGGCTTCGTGACCGGAGCCAACATCGCCATCAACGGTGGACAGCATATGCATTGAGTCGGCTGGCGGTGAGAAACGCCGCCGGCGAGGCGAGCCGAGGGGCTACGGACGAACGCCAGCCCCTCGGTCATCGATTATCAGTGCTACGCCGTCAGTGCGGTATCTGCACCGTTCCGTGAGCCGCTTCGATCGCATTGCTGCCCGGCTTCTCCACAATGGCCGGCAGATTGACCGTATCGAGCGCTGGCGCGGCACCCGGCGTACCGCCGCGCGGCACGGTTCTCACGACTTGCGACGGCGGCAGCGGCGTGCCGCTCTTCAGATGCGCCCACATCAGATTGAGCGCCTGCAGATAGTAATAATGCACGGGCACGAACCGCGTATCGAATCCGGGCACACCGAGGAACGCGTCGAAGTGCTGACCGTTCGTCACTTCGTACAACGAGAGTTGGCTATGCGCTTCGCGCACGCTATTGGCGGCAAGATAGGCGCGCGACGCATGATTGATCGGCACGAGCGCATCGCTGCGACCCTGCACGATCACAGCTGGCTTTCCGTGCAATTGGGCATTGACGCGAATCGCATCGACGCTTGCGATCATGCGCGGGTCTTGCCCGGTCCATAACGCACGCAAGCACGCCGCGCCAGCAAAGCTTGCATCGGCCGTTGCGAGGCGATGGTCCGCTCCTCCCGGAGGCGTCGGGTTATAGACGAGGTTGATACCGTTGGTAGGCGGCACACCGTTACCGAGTCCAAATACCGTCGGCATCGGCGAAGCGGCCGGCGGGAAGCCCGCTGCACCCGTCGCGGGATTGGTCGTGCCGAAACTGAAACCGCAGAGGTTGTCCGTCACGTTCGAGCGCGTATATGCATTGGCGTAAGTCACGGCGACGGCCGGTACGGCTTGCGAGTCCCACATCGGCGCATGAAGTACGTCCGAGTCGGCCTCGTATCCGGCGGCGTGCAGCCGGGCCAGCGCATCGGTCGCCTGCGTTTGCGTGTCGCTGCCACTGACCATGCCCGCAGCCGCGAGCGACGCACAGCGGGCGGTGCGTATCGCGGTTGTCGTCGCAACCGGCAACGCGGTCAGATACGGCGCGCCGGCTGCCGCGGGCGCCAGCGCGGCGCACGGTTCGAGCAGATTCGCGAGTGTCATGTAGTCCGCCAACGGCTTGCCGGCCGCGGCGATGAGCTGACCGCCTTCCATCACGCGTGCACGCCCTGGCATTCGAACATTGATTTGCGGTTCGCCGACGACAACCGCCGTGATCCATCCACGCCTGTCTTGCTCGGCTGCCGCCAACGCGGCGCCGCCGCCGTTGCTCACCGACGCGGCGATCGTGGTGATACTGCCCGGCGCGTAGCGCGCGCGATGGTCGGACGCATCGATGTGCGGGGCGAATTGCCGATTCAAAACCCAATAAGCGAATTGAACGGCGGCGAGTGTATCTTTACCCCAATCCGCCTCTGGGTTTTGCTGTGAGTGCGCGTGCTTGAACGCGTATCGATTCGGAAATGCCGTATTGAATTCGGCGAGCCCACTGGAGGAGACATTCGCGGTGAAAAGGCTTTGCGTGCCAGCCGCCGTTGCGTCAGCCAGCAGGCCGTCGATCAACGTCACGCGATTCGTCATCAGCTCGTGCGCGCCGTTGCCGGTACCTTTGTCGGTGTAAGCGACCGCGCATCCGCGCTTGAGGCCCCATTCGCCGGCGGCTGAAATCGCGCCGTAGACGCCGCGCGAACCCGATGAGGTTGCCGTGACAATACAAGGATTCGCGGGATCGAAGCGGGTCGGCACCTGAACGAGCAGCGTCACGTTGCGACGGCCAGTGCCGTCGTCGGCGTAGGCGAGGTATTCGGTGCCCGCGATTTTGCCTTCGCCGAGCGTATCGTTCCCGTTCAGATCGACGTTAGGCCCCCAAAACCGTCCGTAACCGCCTTTCGCCGTCATATCGACGAGCGCGCGATAGTTCGACCAGATGGCGAGCCGCCGCAATTCCGCTGCGCTCGGATGCGCCGGATCGGCGATGGCCGGCGCTGGCCCAGCGAGCCCCGTCTTGCCGAGGCCCGCGGTCAGCAAATCGTCGGTCACGCCGTCGTATGCGCTGACGCGAAGGCTGCCCGGCACGATGAAGGCGGGCGGACGGTTGCGTGCGAGCTGGCTGGCATCGGATTCGTCGGCCATCGTACGTGGGGTGAAGGCGGCACCGGCTAACGCGGTGCCAAGAATGACTGCTGCACTCCTGATCGAAATCGAAACCTTTCTCATCTGGGTCTCCTATGCAGAGCAGTGGTTTTGGCTTGACGCCTGCCGAGAATGTAGTCGTTCCGGGGCCAGATTGGCAGCCAAATTTTCGTGGTTTTCGACGGTCCGCTTTGCGCCCGCGTCGGGCTCCTTCGTGCTGTTCGGGCGGGACGCGAAAGCCCGGTGTGCGGTGGGATGGATGCCTCTTTTGTGTCGACGATCCGACGGCGATGTCGATTTCAACGATCGCCGTTCGTCGTAGCATCAAAGCCGTGACAAGCAGGTCGGCGTTTCGAACTGCGAGACGATACGGCTTTCAATCATCCACCAAGGAGATAGGGCAATGCGCGTCATGGTAATCGTCAAAGCGTCGATCGAATCCGAAGCGGGCAAGATGCCGACCACCGAGTTGCTGGCGGCGATGGGCGAATTCAACGAGCAGCTCGTCAAGGCGGGCATCATGCTGGCCGGCGAAGGCCTGCATCCGAGTTCGAGGGGCAAGCGCGTGCATTTTTCCGGGCGCGAGCGAACGGTAATCGATGGGCCGTTCGCCGAAACCAAGGAGCTGATTGCTGGCTTTTGGCTCTGGGAAGTGAAGTCGATGGAGGAGGCGCTGGAATGGGTCAAGCGCTGCCCGAATCCGATGGAAAGCGACTCCGACATCGAAATCCGCCCAATTTTCGAAGCATCCGATTTCGGCGATGAATTCACGCCCGAGTTGCGTGAACAGGAGGACCGCGTGCGCGCGCAGGCCGACGAACTCGCCAAGCGGTCCCGCTGAGGTTGGAGGCAACGCCGGCGCCTGTCCGGCGTTGCATAGGTTGCTCGATCAGCCGCGCCGACGACGGACGGCCTCGGCCAGCGCATCGAGCACGGGCTCGGTTTGCGCCCAGCTCAGGCACGCATCGGTGATCGAAACACCATGGCGCAGCGCAACGCCAGGCTTGAGATCCTGGCGGCCTTCTTCGATGTTGCTTTCGACCATGACGCCGACAATGCGCTTTTCGCCCCGCGTGAGCTGCTGGGCGAGATCCTCGGCTACGTCGCGCTGACGTAGATGCGACTTGCCCGAATTGGCGTGCGAGCAATCGACCATCACTTGTTCGCGCAGCCCCGCATTGCGCAAGACCGCACAGCACTCCTCGATTGCGGCGCTGTCGTAATTGGGCCCCTTTTTGCCGCCGCGCAAGATGACGTGCGCCGCATCGTTGCCGCGCGTTTCAAAGATCGCGGCCATGCCCATTTTCGTCATGCCCATGAACGCGTGGCTTGCGCGGGCGGCGACGATGGCATCCGCGGCAATCTGAACGCCGCCATCGGTGCCGTTTTTGAAGCCGATCGGGCAGCTCAATCCCGACGCGAGCTGACGATGGCTTTGACTTTCGGTCGTGCGCGCGCCGATCGCCCCCCAGGCGATCAAGTCCGCGATGTACTGCGGGCTCAGCAGGTCGAGAAACTCGGTTCCGGCCGGCAGCCCGAGCGCATTGACGTCCAGCAGCAGCTGGCGGGCGCATCGTAGCCCTTCATTGATCCGGAAACTGCCGTCGAGGCGCGGATCATTGATATAGCCCTTCCAGCCCACCGTTGTGCGCGGTTTTTCGAAATAGACGCGCATGACGATGAACAACTCATTTCGCAAGGCATCGGCCGCGCGTTTGAGCATCTGCGCGTACTCGAGCGCCTGATCGTGATCATGGATGGAGCAGGGGCCGACCACCGCGAGCAGACGATCGTCGCGTCCATGCAGAATGTCGCCGATGGCCGTGCGGCTGCGCTCGACGAGCGCCAGGATTTCGGGGGCGACAGGCAGCTCGTCTTGCAACAGCGCCGGCGAAATGAGCGGGCGCACCGCGCCGATGCGCACGTCGTCAATGCGGGTGGTGTCCTGCGTCGTGTCCGCGACCCCGACTTCCTGATCGTGCAGCGGGTTGTCGATATGTTTCAAATTGGCCTCTCTCAAGCTTCAATGGCAGTCCGGGATTATGGCACTCCCGCGTCCGCCTCCCCAGCAAGATCGTCACGCCGACCGCGGGCCGATAGATTTTGAAAGGCGTTCGTAAAATTTCCCGGGTGAGGCCGCAGATGCGTCCGCACCCGGGCAGGGACCGCCGTTTCTTTAAATTTTCGTGTCGATTTTGCGGTGATACGTTCGGCATGCCTTGCGCGGGAGCGGGCCCTGAAACGCCAAATCCACCGAGGAATGCGAGTCAGTCAGACAAATCCAGGGGAGTTATCGGAATGATCGGGATGAACAGTTTCGATACGGCCATACAAACATGCATGACGCAGCACGCGGTGCATTGGGTACTGTTCAACCATGCGGTCAGAGTGGTCGCGGGACTTTATACGTTCAAAGGCTTCGTTCTGATACCGATATTGTGGTGGATCTGGTTCAACCCGAGCGAGCGCAAGGAATGGGACCGTGAAATGGTGATCGCGACCATTGCGAGCGGGCTTCTGGCACTCGCAATCGGCAGGTTTCTCGCGCACTATCTGCCTTACCGGGTGCGGCCGGTTCACAATCCCGCGTTGCACCTGACATTCCCGCCCGCGGGATTGAAAGATCCGGCGTTTCGAACCTGGGGTTCGTTTCCGAGCGACCATGCGATGCTCTGGATCTCGGTGGCGACCGGCATTTTTCTGATGCGCTGGCGCATCGGTCTTTGCGCGCTTTTCTATGCGGTGTTTTTCATCTGCTTGCCTCGCGTCTATCTCGGTCTCCATTATCCAACCGACATCATTGCTGGCGCGGCACTTGGCGCGCTCATCACCTGGCTGATGACGAGAGATGCGCTCAGGGCGCGTTTTGCGCGGCCGTTGCTGCAGACGATGCAGCGCTTTCCAGCGCTGGGTTACACCATGGCTTTTCTACTCTGTTTCGAGCTCATTACACAGTTCGATGAGCTACTGATGTTGGGGCAGTCGCTTTCGAAGGCGATATGACACAAATGCGGCGTGCTCATGCTCTTCCTACCGGGCATGCCGCCGTCGATTGCGCTCCCGCATGAGCTGGGGCATCACCTCCTCGATGTACTGTCTCGCGTGTGCGCGCGTGTGAACCTGCTCGAAGCGCCGGTGCGCCGGCTCGCGTCCCACGAGCGCAATATGGCCCTTCCTGAGCACGTGGAGGAATCCCATCAGGCTGCTGCCGTCGGGAACGTGTTCGTCGTCGCGTGGATTGGGGGAGGCGGGGGTCATGATCCGATCCTTTGCGGGCAGTCGTTGCGGCAGGTCGTCGTAACGAGCGTCAGCAAGTCTTTGGCGTTGCGGTCCCGGTCGGTCAGCGGCGCGAGGCCGAACAAGCGCTCGAGCGTTGCGGGAATCGAACTGTGGTCGTAAACGGTGTGATCGATGTGGCCGCGAGCGACCCAGGGCGAAACGACGATGGCTGGAACGCGTACGCCGTAGACGTCGAATCCGAAGCCGCTCGCGTTCAGCGTGGCGGACGCGCCGTCGTTCGGCGGAACGGCCGCGCCGGGTTTGGCCGAATCGTAAAAGCCGCCGTGCTCGTCATAGAGGATGACGAACAGACTGCTCGCCCATAGCGGCGAATTGCGGATAGCGTTGTATATGCGCGCCGCGAGTCGATCGCCGCCGGCGAGGCCGTCCATCGGATGCTGCGAGCTGCCGCCCTCATAAGTGTCGTGCACGATGTCGCCGTAGCACGGTTCAATGAACGTATAGCGCGCGGTGTAGCCCGCGGCTAGATCGGCTTCGAAGTGAGCGAGATCCTCGATATCGAAAAATTCGATGCCCTTGAGCGATGCCACCTGCGGTACGTGGCCCAGCGGCGGTCCTGCCTGATCCTGATAGAGCCGGTAATTGCCTTTGCCCAGAGCATCGAAGATCGAACCTTTCGGATAGGGGAAGCCGTTCGTCGTTTCCCATTCCGCCATTTCCGCCTTCGTGGGGGAATGCTCGAGCCCCGCTGATGACGCGCCGTGCAGAAAATAACGGTTCGGCCAGGTTGGCCCCGGCAGCGACGCGTGCCAGCCATCGCAGAGCACGAATTCGCTCGCTAATTCGAACAGCGTCGGCGCTTGTGTGCGAATGTCGACGCCCTGCATGACCTTGCCGACATCGGCTGCGGTTGGCCGTGTACCTTCGCTGCCGGTCGTTGCATAGTTGGCGACGAAGCCCGAATTGTCGATGGGAGGATAAGGTTCGCCGGCGCGATATTGGACGCCGGCACCGCACAGTTGCTCGACCACGTCTGCGAATTCATGCCCAGGATCGGTGGGCATTTGAGCGGGTGCGCCGCCGCAAAACGAATATTGGG
>CBJLAJ010000167.1:0-11104 GCA_966421005.1 uncultured Paraburkholderia sp. | reverse complement strand
CGCGGCCGAGTTAGGCATCCACCTCGCGGTGGGCGTCATCGAGCGAGATGCCGTCACCGATGGCACGCTTTACTGCACCCTCCTCCTCTGGGGTCCGGATGGCACGCTTCTCAACAAACACCGCAAGCTGAAACCGACCGCCAGCGAGCGCCTCATCTGGGGCGAGGGCGATGGGTCCGGGTTGCGCGCCGTGCCAACGGCCCGGCGCGGGCATTCGACATCGACTGCGTCGTTGATCATCGAGGCGAGTTCAACCAGTTGACAATTCGGACATCGGATCGCAAGGCTCTCCGGGCGACGACAATGTAATGCCTGTCGATCGAGAACGTGTACGAACCGTAATAAAACCGGTCTACGTAGATAGTAGGTGGAACCGCCCGCGCTTCCCTCACCAGCCGGCCGACCCGCCCGAAAGCGTTACAATTGCCGTTTCACGAGTCCGGAACGAGCACGAACCATGGAGGGCAAGCGCCCGATCCGTGCCCGCTTTCGTCTCGTCCCCGAATTCACGTTGCGGCTGTCGCCTTTCGGTCCATTGCCGGACACCCAAAGACGCGACAAGCAACCGCAACAGATCGATCCAGAAAGGTCTTCCATGAGCCTCAAATGCGGCATCGTCGGCCTGCCCAACGTCGGCAAGTCCACTCTCTTCAACGCGCTGACGAAGGCGGGCATCGCCGCCGAAAACTATCCGTTCTGCACGATCGAGCCGAACGTCGGTGTCGTGGAAGTGCCCGATGCGCGCCTGAAAGCGCTTGCCGAGATCGTCAAGCCTGAGCGGGTCGTGCCGGCCGTCGTCGAATTCGTCGACATCGCCGGGCTCGTCGCCGGGGCAAGCAAGGGTGAAGGCCTCGGTAACCAGTTTCTCGCCAACATCCGCGAGACCGATGCGATCACGCACGTAGTGCGCTGCTTCGAAGACGAAAACGTGATCCACGTGGCCGGCAAGGTCGATCCGCTCTCCGATATCGAAGTCATCAACACGGAACTTGCGCTCGCCGATCTCGCCACCGTCGAAAAAGCGCTCGCCCGCTACTCGAAAGCCGCCAAGTCGGGCAACGACAAGGAAGCCGTCAAGCTCGCGGCTGTGCTCGAAAAGGCACGTACGCAGCTCGACATGGCCAAGCCGATCCGCGCGCTCGAGCTGTCCGATGACGAAGAGGCACTACTCAAGCCGTTTTGCCTCATCACCGCCAAACCGACGATGTATGTGGCCAACGTGAAGGACGATGGCTTCGAGAACAACCCCTATCTCGATGCTGTACGTAAGCATGCCGAGGCGGAGAAATCGCCCGTCGTCGCCGTATGCGCAGCGATCGAAGCGGAAATCGCGGATTTGGCCGACGAGGACAAGGAAGTGTTCCTCGCCGATATGGGCATGGACGAGCCGGGCCTGAACCGCGTCATCCGCGCGGGTTTCAAGCTGCTCGGTCTGCAGACGTACTTCACCGCGGGTGTAAAGGAAGTGCGCGCCTGGACGATTCATATCGGCGATACGGCGCCGCAAGCAGCCGGTGTCATTCACACCGACTTCGAGCGCGGCTTCATCCGCGCACAGACAATCTCGTTCGACGACTTCGTCGCCTACAAGGGCGAACAAGGCGCGAAGGAAGCGGGCAAGATGCGCGCCGAGGGTAAGGAGTATGTCGTTCATGACGGTGACGTCATGAACTTTCTCTTCAACGTATGACCGTCGCCGGCTCGGCCCGGCTTCCCGCGCGCGCAACGGACTCGATCATCCGTACGGCCTCGCCGAGGCCGTCCTCCTGAGCCATCGCCGCACCGATTGCGGCCGCCCGCGTGCTCACCTCCGCGCTCGACGCGAAATCGATGGCGCGTGCCAGCGCCGCGGCCGATACGCGCTTTCCCTGAACCGCTGCGGGTGCGATACCGTGCCTGGCGAGCCGATCCGCCCAAAAGAACTGATCGGCCGCAAAGGGAACGACGACGGACGGCACCCCCGCCCGCGCCGCCGAATGCGATGTACCGGCGCCCCCATGGTGAATAACCATCGATGTGCGTGGAAAGAGCCACTCATGCGGCGTGTCGCCAATCACATGAAAGTTCGAAGGCAGCGCGTCGCCGTCGATGCCGCTCCACCCCGGGTAAAAGAGCGCGCGGCGCCCGCCGACCGCCTCGATCAACGCTTCGCCGAACGCGCGCCGGTCAAAACCGGCCATGCTGCCGAAGCCGATGTAGATCGGTGCCTCCCCGACGGCAAGAAAATCGGCGAGCGGCTCCGGAGCGGACCATCGGTGCTCATTCGGCATTCTCCATTGCCCGCAGATACGCGCCTGCGGCGGCCAGTCTTGCGGCTGCGGCAGAAGGGTCGGCGATACGCCGTAGAGAATCGGATGCTCAGTCCAAACGCGCTCGCGCGGCGCAAGCGCGCACACGCTCGCTCGCGCTGCGTTCGTCGCTTTGCGAAACGCACGCCAGAGCATCGCATTGACGAAACGATGGCTCGCGCGGTTGAGCCAGCGCGGCAGCTTGCCCGGCGGCAAAAACGGCGACGCGAACTCAGCGGTCGGCGTGATCGGAATCATGCCGGCGCCGATTGCCGGGATACCGAGGCACTCGGCTACGGACAACCCGACGAACGACGCGAGCGCCGATACGATCAGCGCATCGCAGCCACGCGCGGCATCCAGCGTTTCGCGCATCCAGGCCGTCGTATTCGCGGTTGCGATGTCTGCCAGTGCGCGGGCCGTGTTCGAGAAATTCGTCTTACCGCCCACGACATTCGACAACGTCTCGCCTGGCATCAAGGCTCGCTTGATGTCGCCCGTCAGTGACGACGCAGGCACGCCAAGCGCCGACGCGCTCGTCAACGTGGACGCATCGGCCAAAATACGCGCCTCATGACCCGCGTCGATCAATGCGCGGCACAATGCGGCGAGCGGCCGCGTATCGCCCTCCGTGCCGTACGTCACCACCGCAACTTTCATCGTGCGCTCTTCCAATGCTGGCGGGTGCCAGCTTATGGTTATGACGCCGTAGCGGCCTGTGATCCGGTCCATCTTTCGCGACGGAAGCACTCGACCTCGCCCGCACTGCAACGTTCTATTTTCCCCTTCTCGTCCAGCGGTTCCACGTCCTTATACGCGGTTCGAAGTGCCCCGGCTCTGGTCAAGCACATCCCTGAGTTCTTCTTTGAGCCCTTCCGGGCCGAATCCGCGCAGAGCCATCGCCGCGAGTTTTTCGGCATGCTCCAATTCATCGCATCGCAGTGCGAGCGTCGCCGCGCTTCGCAGTAGTACCGTGCGCGTCGGTTCCGATGCTTGGGAACAAGGCAGCAAATTCGCGGCCTCCTCTTCGAGTGCCGCGGCCAGCCGAGTCTCATCGTGGAATCGAGCGAGCTCGCCACGCGATTGGAAATAAAGCGCTGCGTCGGCGTGCTCCATCGCCTCTCGATGGAGGGATGCGACTTGGTCGTCCATGCGTATCCGCGATCAGATAAAAGCGACAGATTTTCGCACGCCGGCTGTCTCATTTGACACAAATCAGATCTTTTGGGCCGCGCACCTCATCCGCCTGCCTCGATCCTCCAAAACCCGAAGTCAATCCCTGCAGTAATCATCGAAACGCGCGCTTCTTTGCGCGCGCGCCCCGTAACGTGTAAGACTAGCGTTTTCCCTCAATTTCCGTTCCCCCGCACATGGCCCAATACGTCTACACCATGAACCGGGTCGGCAAAATCGTGCCGCCCAAGCGTCAAATCCTGAAGGACATCTCGCTCTCGTTCTTCCCCGGCGCGAAAATCGGTGTGCTCGGCCTGAACGGCTCGGGCAAATCGACGCTCATTCGCATCATGGCCGGAGTCGACCGGGATATCGAAGGCGAAGCGACGCCGATGCCGAACCTGAACATCGGCTACCTGCCGCAAGAGCCGCAGCTCGATCCGGAAAAGACCGTGCGCGAGGCCGTCGAAGAAGGCCTCGGCGATGTGTTCAGCGCGCAAAAGAAGCTCGACGAAATCTACGCGGCCTACGCCGAACCCGATGCCGACTTCGACGCGCTGGCCGCCGAGCAGGCGAAGTACGAAGCAATCCTCGCCGCGAGCGACGGCGGCAGTCCCGAGCAGCAGCTCGAAGTCGCGGCCGACGCGCTGCGCCTGCCACCCTGGGACGCGAAGATCGCGCATCTGTCGGGCGGCGAAAAACGCCGCGTGGCGCTGTGCAAACTGCTCCTCGAAAAGCCCGACATGCTGCTGCTCGACGAACCCACCAACCACCTCGACGCCGAATCCGTCGAATGGCTCGAACAGTTCCTCACGCGCTTTCCGGGCACGGTCGTCGCCGTCACCCACGATCGCTACTTCCTCGATAACGCGGCCGAGTGGATTCTCGAACTCGACCGCGGCTACGGTATTCCGTGGAAGGGCAACTACAGCAGTTGGCTCGATCAGAAGGAAACGCGCCTGAAGCAGGAAGAAGCGTCTGAATCGGCCCGTCAAAAAGCCATCAAGAAAGAACTGGAGTGGGTGCGCCAAAACCCGAAGGGCCGTCAGGCGAAGTCGAAGGCGCGTATCGCCCGCTTCGAGGAGCTGAGCAGCCAGGACTACCAAAAGCGCAACGAGACGCAGGAAATCTTCATTCCCGTCGGCGACCGGCTCGGCAACGAAGTGGTCGAATTCAAGAACGTCACCAAGGCCTATGGCGACCGGCTACTCATCGACAACCTGAGCTTCAAGGTACCCGCAGGCGCGATCGTCGGCATCATCGGCCCGAACGGTGCCGGCAAGTCCACCCTCTTTCGCATGCTCACGGGCCGCGAAACCCCGGACTCGGGCAGCATCGACATCGGACCGACGGTCAAGCTGGCCTATGTCGATCAGAGCCGCGACGCGCTCGACGGCTCGAAGACGGTCTTCGAGGAAATCTCGGGCGGCGCGGATGTGCTGACGGTCGGCAAGTACGAAACGCCCTCGCGCGCCTACATCGGCCGTTTCAACTTCAAGGGTGCCGATCAACAAAAGAACGTCGGCAATCTCTCCGGCGGCGAGCGCGGGCGCCTGCATCTGGCGAAGACGCTCATTGCCGGCGGCAACATGCTGCTGCTCGACGAACCTTCGAACGACCTCGACGTCGAGACGCTGCGCGCGCTCGAAGACGCGCTGCTCGAATTCGCGGGCTCGGTCATGGTGATCTCGCACGATCGCTGGTTCCTCGATCGCATCGCCACCCACATCCTCGCGTTCGAAGGCGATTCGCAGGTGGTGTTCTTCGACGGCAACTATCAGGAGTACGAAGCGGACAAGCGCAAGCGCCTCGGCGAAGAAGCAGCCAAGCCGAAGCGCATCCGCTACAAGCCGATCACGCGCTGATGCACTGATACGCCAGCGGCAAGCGCCCGCCAACGGGCGCTCGTTCAGTTGCCGAGCGCGAGGCCCAATTCGCGCAGCCGGGCCTCGGTGGCGGCGGCGCTCGTATGGTGCACGCCGTGCCATCCGAGCGCGGCCGCGGCGTGCGCGTTCTTGATGTTGTCGTCGATAAAGACGAGCTCGTTAGCCGCCACGCCGGGTACATGCCGCTCGATGCGGGAAAACATCTCTGTATAAATCGCCGGATCGGGCTTCACGAGTTTCACGCGGCCCGAGACGACGACATCGCGAAAGCGCCGCAGTACCTCGAAACGCTCCCAGGCGTACGGAAACGTCTCGGCGGACCAGTTCGTGAGCCCAAAAAGCGGCACCCCCGCCGCCTCGAGCTTTTCGACGAGCGCCGCGCCTTCGGCGATCACCCCGCCGATCATTTCGTGCCAGCGCGCATAGAACGCACGAATCAACAATTCGTGCTGCGGAAAACGCGCGATGAGCTCCGACGTCCCCGTCTCGATCAACTGACCGCCGTCTTGCTGGACCACCCAGTCCATCGAGCACACCTCGGTCAGGAAGCGGCGGCGCTCTCCTTCATCGGGAATCAGCTGACGGTACAAATACTCGGGGTTCCAATCGATGAGTACCCCGCCGAAATCGAAGACCACCACCTTCGCTGCCATACAACACTCCCTCTCATCCTGCAAAAATCAGATGGCGCGCGTGCGAGCCTCGAGCCAGGCTTTGGCATCGCCCGTCACATGCGGCGAAACGCGTTCGCGCACCGTCTCGTGATAGCTGTTGAGCCATGCGCGCTCGTCGTCTCGGAATAGCGGCAGCGCAATCGCGCGCGTATCGATCGGACACAGCGTCAGCGTTTCGAAATCTAAAAAAGCGCCGAATTCGGTCTCGACCGATGCGCGGCTCAATACGAGGTTCTCGATCCGCACGCCCCACTGCCCGGGCCGATAGATGCCTGGCTCGACGGACGTGATCATCCCTTCCTGCATCGCCGTATAAGACTCGGCCGGCGCATAGTGCGAGATCACCTGCGGCCCTTCATGCACATTGAGAAAATAGCCGACGCCGTGCCCCGTGCCATGCCCGTAGTCGACACCGGCTTCCCAGATCGGCGCGCGCGCGATGGCATCGAGCATCGGCGAACGAATGCCGCGCGGAAACCGGGCGCGCGAAAGCGCGATCATGCCTTTGAGCACGAGCGTGAAATCGCGTCTTTGCGCATCGGTGACTGAGCCGATCGGCATCACGCGCGTAATGTCGGTGGTGCCGCCCAGATACTGTCCGCCCGAGTCGATCAGCAGCAATCCATCGCCCGCGATGGGCGCATGCGACGCCTCGGTCGCGCGATAGTGCGGCATCGCGCCGTTCGCGTTGAAACCGGCGATGGTGGCAAAGCTCTGGCAAACGTAGCCGGGTCGACGCGCTCGCGCGGCGGTGAGCCGTTCGTCGACGGTGAGCTCGGTGAGCGTTTCCCGGCCGAGCGCGTTTTCGAACCAGGCGAAGAACTCGGCCAGCGCGGCGCCGTCCTGCTCCATCGTCGCCCGCACATGCTCGGCCTCGGCAGCCGTCTTGCGCGACTTCGCGAACGTCGACGGGTTGACCGCCTCCACCACGTTGACCGACCGCGGCACCGCCTCGCGCAAGCCGTAGGTGATACGGCGCGGATCGACGAGCAGCGTCGCGCCTTCCGGCAACCGGGCTAGCGCGTCCGACGCCCGCTCGTAAGGTTCGATCGTCACGCCATCGCGTGCGAGCGCCGCGGCCACATCCGACGGCACCTTGCCCTCGCCGACGAAGAGCGTCGCTGCCTCGGGTCCGATCAATGCGTGGCCAACGAATACGGGATTGAAATTGACGTCGGCACCGCGCAGATTCGTGATCCAGGCCAGATCGTCGAGCGTCGAGACGAAATGCCACTGCGCGCCTTGTTCGCGCATCGCCTGCCGCACGGCTTCGAGCTTCCCGGCCCGCGCGACGCACGCGTAAGGCATGCGATGTTCGTAGACGGGCGCCGACGGCAGGCCCGGACGGCCCGGCCAGACAGTATCGAGAAGATCGAGGTCGGTGCGCAGCGCGATGCCACGCGCGCCGAGCGCATCGGCCAATGCCCGTGCGGCCGCCAGCGCAAGCACCGCACCATCGACACCCACGTTCGCGCCTGCGACGAGCCGTTGCGCGAGCCAATCGACATGCGGTTGCGATTGCTGCCCCGCCGTCATCTTCATGAGCTCTGCCCCGCTGCCTTCGAGTTCGGCGGCAGCCTGCACCCAATAGCGGCTATCGGTCCACACGCCCGCAAAATCCGATGTGACGACGAGCGTACCGGCCGAGCCGGTGAAGCCCGAGAGCCACTGGCGCGCTTGCCAGCGCGCGGGCAAGTATTCGGACAGATGCGGATCGGAGGACGGTACGACATAAGCGTCGAGCCGCTCGCGGGCCATCGCGTCGCGCAACCGCGCGATGCGCGCGGCAATGGATAGCGCGGGCGTAACGATTTCGGAATGTCGGTCGTTCATGAGTCGAGCCTCGTTTATCGTCGAGCCGCCAGCCCGACCGTCACCGCTACGGCGATGAACGCGACGGCGGTGCAGACCGGCCACTCGAACACCCCGCCATCGTAGAAAAGCCCCGAGACGTTGCCGGCCATCTTCGCTGCCGCCGCGGCCACGACGCCGACGCCAACCGCGACAAACCAGCGCACCCGGCTCGCGCGATAAAACGGATGCAACCGCCAGCCGGCCAGCCCGACCACGATGCCGAGCACGATGAGTCCAGGCCACCCCATCAGCTGCGCGCCGCCGCTGACCGCGCCGGTCGAAACGCACGAAAACGGGGTGAAGCTGTCGCTCGCATGGCGGTCTTTCTCGATGAGGGAGATCGTTGGTAAAGGGACGCTGGGGGCGCCCGCACCAAGGGTTGGCGCGGACGTGCCCAAAGCGTGGAACCGTTATAATACCCGGCTGAAATCCTAGCGCCGCCCTGTCAACCTGGCGGCAACGCGCCTCACGCATATGCAACTGCTCACGATCGGAATCAATCACCACACGGCGCCCGTCGCACTGCGCGAACGTGTGGCGTTTCCGCTCGAAGACATCAAGCCCGCGCTCGCCGCGCTGAGGTCGCTCTGGCTGGGACAAGCGGCGCTTGGGGCGCCGGAGGCGGCGATCCTTTCGACTTGCAATCGGACCGAGCTCTATTGCGCGACGGATGACCGCTCACCGCGCGAAACCGCGATCGAATGGCTTTCGCATTATCACGGCATGAATGCCGCCGACCTCGCCCCGCATGTCTACGCGCTGCCGCAGTCGGAAGCCGTGCGTCATGCGTTCCGCGTAGCCTCGGGGCTCGATTCCATGGTGCTCGGCGAAACGCAAATCCTCGGACAAATGAAGCACGCCGTGCGTGCGGCCTCCGAGGCAGGCGCGCTCGGCACCTATCTGAACCAACTGTTCCAGCGGACTTTTTCGGTCGCGAAGGAAGTGCGCGGCACGACGGCCGTCGGGGCTCAATCGGTCTCGATGGCCGCCGCGGCCGTTCGCCTCGCCCAACGTATCTTCGACAAGGTCTCGAACCAGCGCGTGCTGTTCATCGGCGCGGGCGAGATGATCGAACTCTGCGCCACGCATTTCGCCGCGCAGGAGCCGCGCGAACTCGTCATCGCGAACCGTACCGTGGAGCGCGGCGCGAAGCTGGCCGAACGCTTTCGCGGACATGCCATGGCGCTCGCCGAGCTGCCTGCGCGCATGCATGAGTTCGACATCGTCGTTTCGTGTACGGCGTCGACGTTGCCGATCATCGGGCTCGGCGCTGTCGAGCGGGCCGTCAAGGCGCGGCGCCGCCGGCCGATTTTCATGGTCGATCTGGCGGTGCCCCGCGACATCGAGCCCGAAGTCGCCGAGCTGCAAGACGTCTTTCTTTATACCGTCGACGATCTCGGTGCGATCGTTCGCGAAGGCAACGCGTCGAGACAAGCGGCGGTGGCCCAGGCCGAAGCCATCATCGAGACGCGCGTGCAGCACTTCATGCAGTGGCTCGACGCGCGCAGCGCGGTGCCGGTGATCCGTCACATGCACATGCAGGCCGACGCGCTGCGGCGTGCCGAACTCGAGCGCGCGCAAAAGATGCTCGCGCGCGGTGACGACCCTTCCGCCGTTCTCGAAGCCTTGTCGCAATCGCTCACCAACAAGCTGATCCACGGCCCGACGCACGCGCTCAACCGCGCGAGCAGCGAAGATCGGACCGCACTCGTCGAATTGCTCGGCGGCGTTTACCGGCACGCAAAGCGTTCCGATCGTTAGCGTCGCGGCAAACCTCAGCCACGCCGCGCTGGGGCGCCCGAACCTGCGCCTCCGCCCCCCCCCCCGATTCCTCTTCCTTTTCAGGAGCCCCGCTCCACACCATGAAAACGAGCATGCAACAGAAGCTCGACCAGTTGACCACCCGGCTGGCCGAACTCAATGACTTGCTGAGCCGCTCGGACGTGACGGCCAATCTCGATCAATACCGCAAACTCACGCGCGAGCATGCGGAGATCGGTCCCGTCGTCGAGCACTACGGGCAATGGCGCCAGGCGCGCACCGATGCCGCAACGGCGCAGGAGCTGCTGGCCGATGCGTCGATGCGTGAATTCGCCGAAGAAGAAGCGCGCGCCGCGCGCGAACGCATGGGTCGCCTCGAAACGGAACTGCGTACGATGCTGCTGCCGAAAGACCCGAACGACGAGCGCAACATCTTCCTCGAAATCCGTGCCGGTACTGGCGGCGACGAATCCGCGCTGTTCGCAGGCGATCTGCTGCGCATGTATCTGCGCTTCGCCGAACGCCAGCGCTGGCAGGTCGAAATGATTTCCGAAAGTGTCTCGGACCTCGGCGGATACAAGGAAGTGATTGTCCGGATCGCCGGCCAAGGCGCTTACTCGCGGCTCAAGTTCGAGTCGGGGGGACATCGCGTGCAACGGGTGCCCGCGACGGAGACGCAGGGCCGCATTCACACTTCGGCCTGTACGGTCGCGGTGATGCCCGAGGCCGATGAGATCGGCGAAGTCGAAATCAATCCGGCCGATTTGCGCATCGATACGTTCCGGGCGTCCGGCGCGGGCGGCCAGCATATCAACAAGACCGACTCCGCCGTGCGCGTCACGCACTTGCCGACGGGCATCGTCGTCGAATGCCAGGACGACCGCTCGCAGCACAAGAACAAGGACCGTGCGCTCAAAGTGCTCGCGGCCCGCATCAAGGACAAGCAGTACCACGAGCAACATGCGAAAGAAGCCGCGACGCGCAAAAGCCTGATCGGCTCGGGCGATCGCTCGGAGCGCATCCGGACTTACAACTTCCCGCAGGGCCGGCTCACCGATCACCGCATCAACCTGACGCTCTATAAGCTCGAGGCCATCATGGACGGCGATCTTGACGACCTGATCGCGGCGCTCGTGAGCGAACATCAGGCCGAGCAACTCGCGTCGCTCGGCGACGCGGACTGAGGCCGCATTGGCCAATCCATCGCTGCCATGACCGCCCAACGCCCCGCCTCCGGCCATGATCGCGCGGCCGGACCGAATACTTCGATGACGCCCGTCGCGCTGCTGCGCGCCACGCGCCTGCCCGCGCTCGAAGCGCGCATTCTGCTCGCTCACGCGCTCGGCTGGCGGCGCACCGAGCTCATCACGCGCGGCGACGAGCCACTCGACGACGAGGCGCTCGCCCGCTACCTGGCGCTCGAAGCACGCCGGATGCACGGCGAGCCGGTCGCACAACTGACCGGGAG
>CBJLAJ010000166.1:0-11232 GCA_966421005.1 uncultured Paraburkholderia sp. | reverse complement strand
GTGATCGGCATGTACTTGCGCAGGCCGCCCATGTTGCGCATGTCCTGATCGTGGTGCATGCCGATGATGACCGAACCCGCGCCGAGGAACAGCAACGCCTTGAAGAACGCGTGCGTCATCAGGTGGAAGACGGCGACCGAATAGGCCGAGGCACCGAGCGCCGCGGTCATGTAGCCGAGCTGCGAGAGCGTCGAGTAAGCAACGACGCGCTTGATGTCGTTCTGGACGATGCCGAGAAAGCCCATGAACAGCGCCGTGATCGCGCCGATCACCATCACGAACGAGAGCGCCGTGTCGGAGAGTTCGAACAGCGGCGACATGCGCGTCACCATGAAGATGCCGGCCGTCACCATCGTTGCCGCGTGAATCAGCGCCGAGATCGGCGTCGGGCCTTCCATCGAATCGGGCAGCCATACGTGCAGCGGAAACTGCGCCGATTTACCCATCGCGCCGATGAAAAGGCAGATGCAGGCCACGGTCAACAAGCCCCAGTGCGTGCCCGGGAAGCTCAGCGCGGCCAGCTCCGTGCGCTTGGCGAAGACCTCGCCATAATTCATCGAGCCGGCGAACGCGAGCAAGAGGCCTATGCCGAGCAGAAAGCCGAAATCGCCGACACGGTTCACGAGGAACGCTTTCATGTTGGCGTAGATCGCGCTTTCCCGCGTGAAGTAAAAGCCGATCAGCAGGTACGAAACGAGGCCCACCGCTTCCCAGCCGAAGAAGAGCTGCAGGAAGTTGTTGCTCATCACGAGCATCAGCATCGAGAACGTGAAGAGCGAGATGTACGAGAAGAAGCGCTCGTAGCCATCGTCGTCAGCCATGTAGCCGATCGTATAGATGTGCACCATCAGCGACACGAAGGTCACCACGCACATCATCATGGCGGTCAAGGAATCGATGAGGAAGCCGACCTCGAACTTCAGCGAGCCGACGTTCATCCATTCATAGACCGTCGCGTTGAAGCTCGCGCCGTTCAGGACGTCGAAAAAGACGATCGACGAGAGAATGAACGAGATCAACACGCCGAGGATCGTGACGCGGTGGCTTCCCTTGCGCCCGACCGCCTTACCGGCAAGTCCGGCAATCAGCGAGCCGGCGAGCGGTGCGAGCGGGACCGCCAGCAGCAGGTTTTCATTGAGTGTCGTGGACATAACCGCAGTGCCTGAATTTAACCTTTGAGCTGATCGAGATCCTCGACGTTGATCGTGTCGAGGGTACGGAACAGAGTCACCAGAATCGCGAGGCCGATCGCCGCTTCGGCCGCGGCCACCGTCAGCACGAAGAAGACGAAAATCTGCCCGTGCACGTCGCCGAGGTAATGCGAGAACGCGACGAAGTTCGTATTCACCGCGAGCAGCATGAGCTCGATCGCCATCAGAATGATGATGACGTTGCGACGGTTCAGGAAAATACCGACGACGCCGATCGAAAAGAGGATCGCGCCAAGTACGAGGTAATGAGCCAGGGTCAACATGTTTTTCTCCTCGACGCTCAGCCGTTGTTGCCGACGGTGCCGGCGCCAACGTTCGCGCCCGCTTCGCCTGGCGCTTGCGCGCCCTGCGCCGTTTCGAGCACCTTCTCCGCCGGCATCTTCACGAGACGCACGCGGTCTTTCGCACGCACCTTGACCTGTTCGGAGACGCGCTGGCGCTTGCTGTCCTTGCCCTTGCGCGCCGTGAGCGCGATCGCCGCGATGATCGCGACGAGCAGCACGAGGCCCGCCACTTCGAACGCAAAGACGTAATCCGTATAGATGACCTTGCCGATCAGATAGGTGTTCGACATGACGGCCGCGCCGCCAACACCGGCGCCAGCCGTCACGTCATGCACCGGCGTTGCCGTTGCACCATAGCCGTGCCAGAGGATCAGCGCCGTCTCGACGACGATGATCGCGCCGACGATCGTCGCCATCGGCACGAAGCGCTTGAAATCCTTGCGCAGCACGTCGAGGTTGATGTCGAGCATCATGACGACGAAGAGGAAGAGCACCATCACCGCGCCGACATAGAGCAGCACGAGCAAAATGGCGAGGAACTCGGCCTCGAGCAGCATCCAGATCGCCGCGGCGTTGAAGAACGCGAGCACGAGAAAAAGCGCGGACCCGACCGGGTTGCGCGACGTGATCACCTTCAGCCCCGACACCGTCAGGAGCAACGCGAAGATATAGAACAGTACGGTAGTGAATTCCATGATTACCGGTTCATCGTTAGCCCATCGTCAGGCTGGGTTTCGTAGGCAGCACGCCGCGCATGCCGCGGGAGCCCCGGCTCCCGCGCCACGCCAACAACGGTCAAGCTAGTTGCGTATTACCGATACGGCGCATCCGCCGCCTTCGACGCGGCGATCTGCGCTTCATAGCGATCGCCGACTGCGAGCAGCATGTCCTTCGTGAAATACAGATCGCCGCGCTTTTCGCCGTGATATTCGAGGATGTGAGTCTCGACGATCGAATCGACGGGGCAGCTTTCCTCGCAAAAACCGCAGAAAATGCACTTGGTCAGATCGATGTCGTAGCGCGTCGTGCGGCGCGTATTGTCGGCGCGCGTTTCCGATTCGATCGTGATCGCCATCGCGGGGCACACGGCCTCGCAAAGCTTGCATGCAATGCAGCGTTCTTCGCCGTTTTCATAACGGCGCAACGCGTGAAGACCGCGAAAACGCGGCGAGATCGGCGTCTTTTCTTCGGGGAACTGCACCGTGAACTTGCGCTTGAACGTATAGCGGCCCGTCAGCGCGAGCCCTTTCAGCAGCTCGGTCAGAAAAAACGTCTTGAAGAAGTTTTGGATTGCGGTCATTTGCTTCGCGCCCCTCATTTCCAGATGTTCAGTGGGGACATGATCCAGAACCCGACCACGATGACCCAGAGAATGCAAACGGGCAGGAACACTTTCCAGCCCAGACGCATGATCTGGTCATAGCGATAACGCGGGAACGTCGCGCGCGCCCAGATGAACACCGACAGCAGCAAGAACACCTTCAGGACGAGCCAGAAAATACCCGGGATGAAGGACAGGAACCCGAACGGCGCGCTCCAGCCGCCGAGGAAAAGCGTTGCCGCGAGCGCCGAGATCACGATCATGTTGATGTACTCGGCGAGGAAGAAGAGCGCGAACGCCATACCCGAGTAATCGATCATGTGGCCGGCGACGATCTCCGACTCCCCTTCCACCACGTCGAACGGGTGGCGGTTCGTTTCGGCGATGCCCGAGATGAAGTAGACGACGAAAACGGGCAGAAGCGGCAGCCAGTTCCACGAGAGGAACGTAATGCCGTGGCTCGCAAAAATGCCGCGCTCTTGCGAGGTGACGATATCCGAGAGGTTCAGACTGCCCGACGTCATCAGCACCACGACGAGCGCGAAGCCCATCGAGACTTCATACGACACCATCTGTGCCGCGGCGCGCATCGCACCGAGGAATGCGTACTTGGAGTTCGACGCCCAGCCCGCGAGAATCACGCCATAGACGCCGATCGACGAAATGGCGATCACATAGAGCAGACCCGCGTTGATATCGCCGAGTACCGCTTTGGCCTGAAACGGAATGACGGCCCAGACCGCGAAGGCTGGCACGACCGTCATGATCGGCGCGATCACGTAAAGCCACCGGCTCGCCGCCGTCGGCTGAATCACTTCCTTCAGCAGCAGCTTCAGCACGTCGGCGATCGGCTGCAACAGGCCGGCCGGGCCGACGCGGTTCGGACCGAGACGCACGTGCATCCAGCCGATGAGCTTGCGCTCCCAGAGGATCAGATAAGCCACGCAGAGCAAAATGGCGACGCACACCACGACGATGCGCACGAGCGCCCACACCGTAGGCCATGCCGCGCCGAGTACTTCGCTGCCGCCCGCGTTGATCGTATCGAACAAGCTCATTTACGCCTTCTCCACCAGCAGTTCACCGATGAGCCCGCCGAGTGCCGCGCCGACGGGCGTAGCCGCCGATACGCGCACGGCCGTCTCAGCCAGGTCCGCGTCGCGCGTCGCGCTCGCGACCACCGCGCGATCGCCCTGACGCACGCGCACGGCATCGCCTTCTTTCAATCCGAGCTTGTCGAACAGCGCCGCGGGCAAACCGACCGTATTTGCGACACGCGCGGCGGCCGTCAGATGCAGCGACGGCGCGCGACGCACGAGCGGGTCGGCGTGGTAGATCGGCACATCCGAGACGCGCTCGATCGCGCCCTTCTCCACTTTCAGCGCGCGCGCCGTGTTGCCGGCCAGCGCACCGTTCGCGCGGTTCGACAATTGTCCCGAGATCGCGCCATCGGGCAACGCCGCGGCACGCACGTCTTCCACCGTGTCGTAATCGAAGCCCGGCAGACCCAGCACATTGCCGAGCACACGCAACACCTTCCATGCCGGACGTGTTTCGCCAAGCGGGCGCACGACGCCGTTGAATACCTGCAGCGTGCCTTGCGCGTTGACGAACGCACCGGCCGTCTCGGTGAATGGCGCGATCGGCAGCAAGACATCGGCATATTCGGTCCCGGTCTTGAATGCCGAGAGCATCACGACCGTTTCGGCCTGGCCGAGCGCCGCAAGTGCCTGCGCGGGGTTGGCCGTATCGAATTCAGGCTCGAGATTGAGCAGTACATAGCCCTTGCGCGGCGAAGCGAACGCCTCGCGGGCGTTGAGGCCGCCCGAGCCCGGCAACGCGCCGACGAGATGGGCGCCCACGGTATTCGCCGCTTCAGTCAGGAAACCGAGCGTCGCGCCCGTGTGATCGGCAATCCAGTGCGCCAATGCATGGATGCTTGCGAAGTCCGGATGCTGAACCACACCGTTGCCAAGCAGCACGACACGGCGCTCGCCGTTCGTCAATGCAGCGGCGACATCCTTCGCGGCCGGCGTTGCTTCGGTACCGCCGAAGCCTTCGGGCAGTGCGACACCGCGCAATTGCGACACCGCCGCGGCAATACCGGCCAGCGCATCGAGCCAGGCCGACGGCGCAGCGACGATCGTCTTCGCGCTCGGAATCAGCGATTTGTCGGCCGTCGCTTGCAGCAGATGCAGTTTTGCGCCCGTCTTCGCGGCCTGACGCAGGCGCGCAGCCAAGAGCGGATGATCGCGGCGCAGGAACGAACCGATGACGAACGCGCCGTCGACGAGCGACAGATCGGCGATCGGCATGCCGAGCCACGGCGCACCGGCCGGCGCCACCGAGAAATCGGACTGACGCAGGCGGAAATCGACGTTCGGCGTGCCGAGCGCATTGCCGAGCGTCTTCAACAGGAACAGTTCTTCGACGGTGCTGTGCGCGCTGCCGAGCAGCGCGAGCGCGTTGGCGCCGTGGTCCGCGGCAACGCCCTTGAGCGCCTTGGCCGCGTATTCGAGCGCCGTCGGCCAATCCGTTTCCATCCACTGACCGCCTTGCTTGATCATCGGCTGCGTCAGGCGCTCCTCGCTATCGAGGGCTTCGTATGAGAAACGGTCCTTATCGGAGATCCAGCATTCGTTGACTGCCTCGTTCTCGAGCGGCAGCACACGCATCACGCGGTTGTTCTTGACCTGCACGACGAGATTGGCGCCAACCGAATCGTGCGGGCTCACGGATTTGCGGCGCGAGAGTTCCCACGTGCGGGCGCTGTAGCGGAACGGCTTGCTCGTCAGTGCGCCGACAGGGCACAGATCGATCATGTTGCCCGAGAGCTCGGAATCGACCGTCTTGCCGACGAACGTCGTGATCTCCGAGTGCTCGCCGCGACCGAGCATGCCGAGCTCCATGACGCCCGCCACTTCCTGGCCAAAGCGCACACAACGCGTGCAGTGGATGCAGCGCGTCATCTCTTCCATCGAGATCAGCGGGCCGACGTTCTTGTGGAACACGACGCGCTTTTCCTCGCTGTAGCGCGAAGCCGACTTGCCATAACCGACCGCGAGATCCTGCAGCTGGCACTCGCCGCCCTGATCGCAGATCGGGCAATCGAGCGGGTGATTGATGAGCAGGAATTCCATCACCGATTGCTGCGCCTTGACGGCCTTATCGGGCGTCGTGCGCACGACCATGCCCGCGGACACCGGTGTCGCGCAGGCGGGAACGGCCTTCGGCATCTTCTCGACTTCGACGAGACACATCCGGCAGTTGGCCGCGATAGAAAGCTTCTTGTGATAGCAGAAGTGCGGAATGTACGTGTCGACCTTATGCGCAGCCTGGATCACCATGCTGCCTTCGGGCACCTCGACCTTCTTCCCGTCTATTTCAAGTTCAACCATGATGGTGAATGGTCCTTAACCTATTTACCGCTCGATCGATCTTCCGGGCGCCGCTTCAAGCGAGCGCCGCGTCAGCCGCGGCCGGAGCACCCGCATGCGGCCCGACCAGGCAGCGCTTGTGCTCGACGTGATATGCGAATTCGTCCCAGTAGTGCTTGAGCATGCCGCGCACCGGCATCGCGGCGGCGTCGCCGAGCGCGCAGATGGTGCGGCCCATGATGTTCTCCGCCACCGAGTTCAGCAGGTCGAGATCTTCCTGACGCCCTTGCCCATGCTCGATGCGGTTGACGACGCGCCACAGCCAGCCCGTGCCTTCGCGGCATGGCGTGCACTGGCCGCACGACTCTTCATAGTAGAAGTACGACAGGCGCAGCAGCGAGCGCACCATGCAGCGCGTCTCGTCCATGACGATCACGGCGCCCGAACCCAGCATCGATCCGGCCTTGGCGATCGAATCGTAGTCCAGATCGGTTTGCATCATGATGTCGCCAGGCACCACCGGCGCGGACGAGCCGCCCGGAATGACCGCCTTCAGCTTCTTGCCGCCGCGCATGCCGCCGGCGAGTTCCATGAGCGTCGCGAACGGCGTGCCGAGCGGCACTTCATAGTTGCCGGGACGCTCCACGTCGCCCGACACCGAGAAGATCTTCGTGCCGCCGTTGTTCGGCTTGCCGAGTTCGAGATAGGCTTGCGGCCCGATCTCGAGCAGGAACGGCACGGCCGCGAACGTTTCGGTGTTGTTGATCGTCGTGGGCTTGCCGTAGACGCCGAAGCTCGCGGGGAACGGCGGCTTGAAGCGCGGCTGGCCTTTCTTGCCTTCGAGCGATTCGAGCAGCGCAGTCTCTTCGCCGCAGATGTAAGCGCCGTAGCCATGATGCGCATAGAGCTCGAACGAGAAGCCCGAACCGAGAATGTTCTCGCCCAGAAAGCCCGCGCGGCGCGCTTCTTCGAGCGCCTCTTCGAAGCGCTTGTAGACTTCCCAGATCTCGCCGTGAATGTAGTTGTAGCCGACGGTGATGCCCATCGCATATGCGCCGATGGCCATCCCTTCGATCAGCGAATGCGGATTCCAGCGCAGGATGTCCCGGTCCTTGAATGTACCGGGCTCCCCTTCGTCCGAGTTGCAGACGAGGTATTTCTGCCCCGGGAACTGGCGGGGCATGAAACTCCACTTGAGGCCGGTCGGAAAGCCCGCACCACCGCGGCCGCGCAAGCCCGACGCCTTGACGTCGGCGATGACCTGCTCGGGAGGAATCTTCTCTTCGAGGATACGGCGCAACTGCTTGTAGCCGCCACGCGCGACGTAGTCTTCGAGATGCCAGTTCTCGCCCGTGAGGCCCGCGAGAATCAGCGGTTTGATATGGCGATCGTGCAATGACGTCATTTCGAAAGCTCCTCGAGCAGCTGGTCGATCTTCTCGCGGCTCATGAAGCTGCACATGCGGTGGTTGTTCACGAGCAGTACCGGGGCGTCGCCGCAGGAGCCCATGCACTCGCCTTCCTTGAGCGTGAACTTGCCGTCGGGCGTGGTTTCGCCGAAGTCGATGCCGAGCTTTTGCTTCAGATAGTCGGCCGCGCTGTCGGCGCCGCCGTCAGGGCCGAGCTGGCAGGGCAGATTCGTGCACAGCGTGATCTTGTACTTGCCGACCGGCGAAGTCTCGTACATCGTGTAGAACGTCGCCACCTCCTGCACGGCCACAGCCGGCATCTGGAGGTAGTCCGCGACGAACTGCATGAGCTCGGGCGAGAGCCAGCCGTGCTCTTCTTGCGCGACGGCCAACGCCGACATCACGGCGGACTGTTTCTGATCGGCGGGATACTTCGCCACCGCGCGATCGATTTCTTTCAGGCCTTCAGCTGAGATCATTTTCAGACACGACTCTTTCAATACCTACCGAACGAAAACCTGCCGCCTTTTCCTGCTTGCCCACCCATGGCGACAGACCCGGCGTTCTTTCCGACCCGGCGCTCCGCATGCGGCGCGCGCCGTGTTTGGCGCGCGACACACGGCTGGCGCTCAACGGTCGATTTCGCCGAACACGATGTCCTGCGTACCGATGATCGTGACAGCGTCCGCGATCATATGGCCACGCGCCATTTCGTCGAGCGCTGCGAGATGGGCATAGCCCGGCGCACGAATCTTGAGCCGGTAGGGCTTGTTCGCCCCATCCGAGATCAAGTAGATGCCGAACTCGCCCTTCGGATGCTCGACGGCCGCATACGACTCGCCCTCGGGCACATGAAAACCTTCCGTGAAGAGCTTGAAGTGGTGAATCAGCTCTTCCATGTTCGACTTCATCGCGACGCGCGAAGGCGGCGCGATCTTGTGATTGTCGATCATCACGGGGCCGGGATTCTTGCGCAGCCACTCGATGCACTGCTTCGCGATGCGCGTCGACTGACGCATTTCCTCGACGCGCACGAGATACCGGTCGTAGCAATCGCCATTCACGCCGACGGGAATATCGAAGTCCATCTGGTCGTAGACTTCATACGGCTGCTTCTTGCGCAAATCCCACTCGATACCCGAGCCGCGCAGCATCGGGCCCGTCATGCCGAGCTGCAACGCGCGCTCCGGGCTCACGACGCCGATGCCGACAAGGCGCTGCTTCCAGATCCGGTTGTCCGTGAGCAATGTTTCGTATTCGTCGACGCAGGTCGGAAAGCGCGTGAAGAAATCGTCGATGAAATCAAGCAGCGAGCCTTGGCGCGCCTCGTTCATCCGCTCGAGCGCCTTCGCATTGCGAATCTTCGACGCCTTGTATTGCGGCATTGCGTCAGGCAGATCGCGATAGACACCACCCGGGCGGTAATAGGCCGCGTGCATCCGCGCGCCCGACACTGCCTCGTAGACGTCCATCAGATCTTCGCGCTCGCGGAACGCATAGAGAAACACGGCCATCGCGCCGACGTCGAGCGCATGCGCGCCGATCCACATGAGGTGGTTCAGCACGCGCGTGATTTCGTCGAACAGCACACGGATGTATTTCGCGCGGATCGGCACATCGATGCCGAGCAGCTTTTCGATCGCGAGCACATAGCCGTGCTCGTTGACCATCATCGACACGTAGTCGAGCCGGTCCATGTAAGGCACGGATTGAATGAAGGTCTTGTTCTCGGCGAGCTTTTCGGTCGCACGATGCAAGAGGCCGATATGCGGATCGGCGCGCTGGATGACTTCGCCGTCGAGCTCGAGCACGAGGCGCAGCACACCGTGCGCTGCCGGGTGCTGCGGGCCGAAGTTGAGCGTGTAGTTCTTGATCTCTGCCATGGCGCTCTCTTAGTGTTTCATACCGCCGTAGCGATCCTCGCGGATCACGCGCGGCGTGATTTCGCGCGGCTCGATCGTCACCGGCTGGTAGACGACGCGCTGCTCTTCCGGGTCGTAACGCATTTCGACGTAGCCGGAGACAGGGAAGTCCTTGCGGAACGGATGACCGATGAAACCATAGTCGGTCAGGATGCGGCGCAGGTCCGGATGGCCTTCGAAAACGATGCCGTACAGGTCGAACGCTTCGCGCTCGTACCAGTTCGCCGAACTCCAGATGTCGACGGCCGACGGGACGATCGGCAGTTCATCGTCGGGGGCGAACACGCGCACGCGCAGACGCCAGTTGTTCGATACCGACAGCAGATGGAGCACGGCCGCAAAGCGCGGGCCGTCGTAAGCACCGTCGCCATAGGTTTGATAATCGACGCCAGCCAGATCGATCAGCTGCTCGAAACCGAGCGCGCGATCGTCGCGCAGACGCTTCGCGACTTCGAGGAAGTCGCCCGCCTTGACGACGATCGTCAATTCGCCAATCGATTCGGTCATACTCGAAAGACGGCCGCCAAAGGCCGCCTCGAGGTTCGCTTTGAGGGTCTCGAGTTTGCTTGCCATATTGTGGGGAAGCCTCTGGCTTATTGACGGGCGATGGTGTTGGTACGCCGGATCTTCGCTTGCAGCTGGATCACGCCGTAGACCAACGCCTCCGCGGTCGGCGGGCAGCCGGGCACATAGACGTCGACCGGCACGATCCGGTCGCATCCGCGCACAACCGAGTACGAGTAGTGGTAATAGCCGCCGCCGTTCGCGCACGAACCCATCGAAATGACCCAGCGCGGCTCGGCCATCTGGTCGTACACCTTGCGCAAAGCCGGCGCCATCTTGTTGCACAGCGTGCCGGCGACGATCATGACATCCGACTGACGCGGGCTCGGACGAAACACGACGCCAAAGCGATCGAGGTCGTAGCGGGCCGCGCCCGCATGCATCATTTCGACCGCGCAACATGCGAGACCGAACGTCATGGGCCAGAGCGAGCCCGTGCGCGTCCAGTTGATCAGCTTGTCAGCCGTGGTGGTGACAAACCCTTCCTTCAAGACCCCTTCGATACTCATTTGCTTTGCACTCCAGGCGGAACGAGCCGCGCTGGCCCGCTCGCGATACACCGGCGATTAACCCATCACTCCCAATCGAGTCCACCCTTCCTCCAGATGTAGGCAAAGCCCAGCAGGAGTTCGAGCAGGAAAATCATCATCGCCATGAAGCCGGGCCAGCCGATGTCGCGCAGGGCAACGCCCCACGGAAACAGGAACGCGGTCTCGAGATCGAAAATGATGAAGAGGATGGCCACGAGGTAGTAACGCACGTCGAACTTCATGCGCGCGTCTTCGAAGGCCTCGAAGCCGCACTCGTAAGGCGAATTCTTTTGATTGTCAGGCTTGCTCGGACCGAGGACCTTGCCAACGCCGATAAGCGCAATGCCTAAACCCAGGCCCACGAGGAGGAATAGCAAAACGGGGAAGTAGGCTGCGAGGTTCAAGACTATCCTCTATCGGTTGGTTCTGAATGCCACGGAGAGACTGGCGCATCCCCGAAACGAAAACCACTTCGCAATGGCATTGCAAGCATGCCGCAAGCAAACCCCAGAAGTGACAATGCCAGCCGAAGCGAAGCATGCGGCTGGCATTGGATAACTTTGGTGCCGACGGCGAGACTCGAACTCGCACAGCTTTCGCCACTACCCCCTCAAG
>CBJLAJ010000165.1:0-11332 GCA_966421005.1 uncultured Paraburkholderia sp. | reverse complement strand
CGGCAGCACAATGCGTCAACGTCAAGGAGAAGCGTTGATGAGTATTCGGATCCCATTCATGGCGGGCTACGACACGCCCCTGACCACCCCTTTGAAGTAGATCAAGCATCAAGGAGTCAACATATGAGCATGCGTCTCGACTATACCCAGATTGCACCCGCCGGCGTCAAAGTCCTGGGAGGTGTCTACAGTTACGTCACGCAGAGCGGCCTCTCACCTGTTCTCGTCGACCTCGTTTATCTCCGCATCTCGCAGATAAACAACTGCGCCTATTGCCTCGACATGCATACCCGCGATTTGCTGAAAAGAGGTGTCAAGGTAGAAAAGCTGGCGCTGGTCCAAGCATGGGCCGAAGCCGGTAATCTCTTCGACGAACGCGAGCGTGCCGCGCTGGCATGGGCCGAATCGGTCACGCGTGTCGCGCAGACGGGCGTACCTGACGAAGCCTATGAAGCGGCCCGCGCGGTGTTCGACGAACGCGAACTCGTGGACCTGACGATCGCCATCGGCCTCATGAACACTTATAACCGTATGGCGATCAGCTTCCGGAATACGCCGCAGGCGGTAAAGGAGCTGTAAAGCGGAATAGGGACAAGGCACTGGAACCGGTTGCAGGCGCGCAGCGGCCGCGCTATCGTGGCGTCTTCCCGAACGCCGTTCCCGTCTCGCACCGCCTTGAACCCCTCCATCACCCCATTACCCTTTCGCCACGCACTCTTCGCGATGCTCGGCATCGGTCTCGTCAACATGCTGGTCGCGCTGGACCAGACCGTCGTCAGCACCGCGTTGCCGTCGATCGTCGCCGAGTTGCAGGGATTCGAGTTCTACGCGTGGATCGCCAGCGCCTACCTGCTGGCTTCGGTCGTCACCGTCCCCGTATTCGGCCGGCTGGGCGATTATTTCGGTCGCAAGCGCTTCGTCATCGCGGCAGTGCTCGTATTCACCGGCGCCTCGATCCTCTGCGGCCTCGCCACAGACATGCGCATGCTCGCCATTGCCCGAGCGCTACAAGGCATTGGCGGTGGCATGATGGTCGGGACTGCATTCGCTTCGATCCCCGATCTCTTTCCCGATCCGCACGCGCGCGTACGATGGCAAGTGGTGATGGCTGCAGCCTACGGAATCGGCACCGCGGCCGGCCCGTCGCTCGGCGGCTGGCTCAGTCAGCATTTCGGCTGGCGCTCGACGTTCTTCGTGAATCTGCCTGTCGGCGCACTCGCGCTCTATTTCATCTGGCGTCATCTCCCGCACTACCGCCGCGAACGTCAAGGCGCGGTGAAGATCGACTGGAGCGGCGCGCTGCTGGTAGCGCTGGTGCTCGGCGGCTTCCAGACGTTGATCGAAGCCCTTCCCAAAGACGTCCTGACAGCGGGCAATCTGGCGCTGGCCGGCGCGGTGACTGTGCTCGCGGCGGCCCTGCTCGTATGCGAGCGCCGCGCGACGCATCCGATCGTGCCGCTCGATCTGTTCCGCGATCCCCAGCTCGTCACGCTCTTCACGCTGTCGACGCTGTCCGGCTTCGTGATGTTCTCGCTGATCTTTTTTGCACCGCTGCTGCTGCAAGGCGGCTTCGGGCTCTCGCCACAAAAAGCGGGACTACTGGCCACACCCATTGCCGCCTGCATCGCCATCGGCAGCGTCATCAATACGCGCATCGTCATCCGCCTGCCGCGTCCGACATTCGTGCTGACAATCGGATACAGCCTGCTGGTGGCGGCTTCCGCCACTCTCGCGTTCGCGACGCCCCGCACACCGCACCTGTGGCTCGAGCTCTCGATGGGGGCCGTCGGCATCGGGCTCGGATTCATCCTGAACAACCTCAACGTCTTCGCTCAGGAAATCGCCGGGCGCGACCGTCTGGGCATCACCACGGCCCTGCTCCAATCGACGCGCATGGTCGGCGGCATGCTCGGCACGAGCATTCTGGCGACGATCGTCACTCACAGTTATGCGTCGGGTGTGAGCGATGCCCTGCAGACGCTCGGCCCGAAAGTCGCGACGCAATGGCTGCCCCGCCTTTCGGACCCGCGCGTCCTCGTGGATGCCAGCCTGCGAGACGCGATTCTCGGCGAACTCCATGCGGCGCGACTCGACGGCGGAGCGCTCGTCGATGCAACGCGCCGCGTACTCGTGCATGCGCTCCATATCGGCATCGCAATCGCCGGCTGCGCTGCACTGTGCGCAGTGTTTCTGGTCAAGCGCATCGCCCATATCCGCTTCCGGGGCGCCGCGACGGTGCCCAACCGCCAGACCGCGTAAGGGTTCCGGCTTGCGAACGGGCGCGCTGACTCAGTCAGCGCTCTCCTTTCAACGTAATCGTCGCTGCCAACCCACCGCCACTCCGATTACGCAGCACGAGCGCGGCATCGATGGCCTGAGCGAGCTGCCTCGCAATGGCGAGACCCAGGCCCGTACCGCCCGTGCCACGGTTGCGCGATGTCTCCAGCCGGTAGAACGGTTCGAAAACCGCATCGAGCGACTCGTCGGGAATGCCGGGGCCCCGATCCAACACTGAAATCGCCACCGCGCCATCGGCCCGCATCGCTACATCGATCCGTGCCGCCCCCGCAAACTTCAAGGCATTGTCGACGAGATTACCGACAACGCGCCGCAATGCCTGGGGCCGCGTGACCGCAAACGCTGCGGCCCTTCCCGCAAACGCGACGTCCTTGCCGGCATCGACATAATCGCAAACGAGACTATCGAGCAACGCGTCCAGATCGACACGGCAAGCCGGCTCGCTCGCGCCATGCAGCGTGCGCGCATAAGCAACGCCCTCTTTCACCAGTGCTTCCATCTCCGTCAGGTCTTGCCTGAGCTTGCCCGACTCGGTGTCGTCGTCCATCACATCGATCCGCAAGCGCATGCGCGTAATCGGCGTTTGCAAATCATGCGAAATAGCCGCGAGAATCTGCATCCGCTCAGCGGTATAGGTTGCAATGCGGTCTTGCATCGCATTGAATGCCCGCGCGGCCAATGCAACCTCCGACGGCCCCTCCTCCGGTAAGCGGTCCGCCTTCAGATCGGGGCCCAACGTATCGGCCGCGCGCGCAAGCGCGTGAAGCGGCCGGGTCGCAAGTCGCACCGCCAGCCAACAACACGCAGCCAACACGGCGAGTTGCAGCACGAGCACGACGGGCAGCCACCCGGAAAGCGGAACACCCGACATCGGATGAATGTCGATCGTCAGCGGCGTGCCATCGGAGAGGTTCAGATGCACCTGAAGGTGCTCGCTGTCGCCCGGGACCGCGTTCGCCGAAACCGGATAGGCGCGGCCGATTCCGTCCGCAATCGATCGCTCGACGCGCGCCGAAAGCCGCGCATCCACGGGCCCTCCCGGTACCCCCGAAGTCAACTCGAACTGATAACTGCGACGTGCGAGCCGCGGCAGCCACGCCGCGCGCTCCGCGGCCGGCAAGTGATCGAGCAATGCAACGGAGCTCGCGACTTCGCGCTCGATGTAACCCATCATCAGGTTGGTCGTCGCCTGATCGCGCTCGGTCATGGTCAGCCAGAAAGACAGCACCTGTGCGACGGCAATGCCGACACACAGTATCAACGCAAGCCTTGCGAACAACGTGCGCGGCCATCCCCACGCGCGCCACCGTTTCATGACGCGTCGCCCACCGCGGCGACCGACGCCGAAAACACATACCCCTCGCTGCGCAATGTCTTGATGTACCGCGGCTCGCGCGCCACGTCGCGCAAACGCTGCCGCAAACGGCTCACGAGCAAGTCGATCGAGCGATCGAACGGATCGGCCTGCCGCCCCTGCGTCAGATTGAGCAACTGATCGCGCGTCAATACGCGTTGAGGGTGGTCGAGAAACACGCGCAACAACCGGTATTCGGCACCGCTGAGCGCCACCATCGTTCCTTGCGCATCGAGCAGGTGACGGGCCGTCGTATCGAGCCGCCAATCGCCGAACGCGAGCATCTGCGCCGCCTCGGTGACCTGCATACCGGGCGGCAGCATACGCGTTCGGCGCAGAACCGAGCGAATCCGAGCCAGCAGTTCGCGCACGGCGAACGGTTTCGGCAGATAATCGTCGGCGCCCATTTCCAATCCGAGGATACGATCGGCTTCCTCGTCGCGCGCGGTCAACATGAGGACCGGTACCGACCGGAATTTGCCAGCCCGCAGCTCGCGGCACAACGTAAGGCCGTCTTCTCCCGGCAGCATCAGATCGAGCACGATCAAATCGGGCGCGCCGGACTCGAGCCGTGCGCGCATCTCCCGACCATTCGCGGCGAGCGTGACGCGCATGCCCTGCTTCTCGAGGTACGTTCCGACGAGTTCGCGAATGCCGCGGTCGTCGTCGACGATCAGGATGTGGTCGGTCCGGTCCATCATGGATAGTCACCTTGCGGCGATTCGTTGCAACCGGGCGAAAGCCGGGCTCGTCTCACGCATTCTCCGCCACCGACAGACTGGCACCGTCGGCAACGGAGGCTTCGAGCGCGAACAAATCGACCCCCTCGAGACAACCGATATTCACGCGCCAACGCGTCGGATCGAGGCGGGTCTGATGGAACGGATAGATGCCGCAGTGCCGGCAGAAGTAGTGCTTCGCCACGCGGGTATTGAATTGATAGAGCGTGAGGTCCTGTTCGCCCGACAAGATGGTGAGATCCTCGCGCGTGAACGCCTGGGACATCAACGCACCCTTTCGACGGCATAAACTGCAATTACAGCGCAGCGCCGGCGCAATGGCGGTACGAACCTCGAACTTCACGGCCCCGCAGTGGCAGGACCCATGGAACACCTCGGTACTCATGCGGCTCTCCTCGTTTGTGAGCGGACGGCGCTTTTATAACTCACCGCGAAGCCCGAATTGTGTCGCAATGTATCTGAATTTGCAGCGGATACAAAACATTGCATCCGCCCGCGTCCGCGGACACAAGCCAGATACGCACAAGCGCTCAAATACCGCCAGACGCCACTCACCTACTGAAACCCAAGGAGGCCGGTATGTCCCAACCATCCAAAACCGTTGCGGCACTGATGTTATGCGCCGCCGCGGCGACGAGCCGCGCGGCGCTCGCCGATACTTCGTTTGCGCCGTCGCCCGCACCGGAGTTCACCGGCATCGACAAATGGCTGAACACCCCGCCGCTCACATTGCACCAACTGCGCGGGAAAGTCGTGCTGATCGATTTCTGGACCTATACCTGCATCAACTGCATCCACACGTTGCCGTATGTCGAACGTTGGCATGAAAAGTATAAGGACCAGGGGCTCGTCGTGATCGGCGTACATACGCCCGAATATCCTGTCGAGCGCAGCACGGAAAACGTGCAAACAGCCATCCGGCGCTTCAACCTTCGCTACCCCGTGGCGCAGGACAACGACTATGCCACCTGGCGCGCATACCAGAACCGCTACTGGCCCGCGTTTTATCTGATCGATCAGACGGGGCACATCGTCTACGAGCACTTTGGCGAAGGCGAATATGCCGAAACCGAAGCCCAGATTCAACGCCTGCTCGCAAAAAATTCGACACCGTCCCATTGAATAGGAGTGCTGCTTATGTCCGATATCACGAACCCCCTGCGCCGGCGGCTACTGGGCGCGACCGCCGCCGGCATCGCCGCGATGGAAATGGGCCTCGCCAAACGCGTCTATGCGCAATCGACTGGCCCGGCATCAAGCACTGGTGCGTTGTCGCGCACGTCATTCGGCACGCTGAAACAAGTTCACGCCGGCGTGCTCGACATCGGCTATGCGGATGTCGGCCCGAGCGACGGTGCACCGGTCATCCTGCTGCATGGCTGGCCTTACGACATCCATACCTTCGTCGAGGTCGCGCCGCTTTTGGCGGCCGCCGGGTTTCGCGTGCTGATTCCGCATCTGCGCGGCTATGGCACCACGCGCTTCCTGTCGGACGATACAGTGCGAAATGCACAGCAAGCCGCACTTGGCGCCGATGTCATCGCTTTCATGGATGCGCTCGGCATTGCGTCGGCCGTTATCGGCGGCTTCGATTGGGGGGCGAGAACGGCGAACATCGTCGCCGCGCTATGGCCGCAACGATGCCGCGCACTCGTCTCCGTGAGCGGCTATCTAATCGGAAGCCAACAAGCCAACCGTGCCCCGCTGCCGCCGCAAGCCGAACTTGCCTGGTGGTATCAGTTTTATTTCGCCACCGAACGCGGCGAGCGCGGGTATCGGGCGAACGTGCACGACTTTGCCCGGCTGATCTGGCGCACGGCCTCGCCGAAATGGACTTTTGACGACGCGACTTTCGATCGTTCGGCGCAATCGCTTTTGAACCCGGATCATGTGGCGATCACGATTCACAATTACCGCTGGCGGCTCGGCCTCGCGCAAGGCGAACCGCAATTCGATGCGCTCGAAACGCGCCTGGCGGCCGCGCCGCCGATCGGCGTGCCCACCATCACGCTCGAAGGCGACGCCAATGGCGCCCCGCACCCGCAGCCGTCCGCATACGCCAGGAAATTCACGGGAAAGTATCTTCACCGAACGATTGCCGGTGGCATTGGACACAACTTGCCGCAGGAAGCGCCACAGGCCTTTGCGAACGCCATCGTCGACGTCGCCAGGCTTTGATCGCTCCAATCGGTCCAGTCGCAATTTGCGCAGTCGCCATCTCGAACCCGTAGACGGGCCGGTATAGGCCGATCGCCCCTACGCCTTCTCGCAAAAGGAAGCAAGCGCCGATCTCATACAGTTCACATGCCTGCTTTGATGCTCGCGTGCTGCTGTTTCCGAGGAGATCGACATGTCCAGCGTTCACGAGTACGGTCCGCCGCGCATCGCGCCCGCCACTTCGAGGGCGAATCGCGCGTTGCGCGCGGCAATCGATACGGTGGTCATCGTTTATACGATCGCAGGCTACGCCTTCGGTCTGTATTGCGTCACGCGGCCCGCGCTCGCCACCGCGCTCGCCGGTTCCTTGCTGACCGCCCATACGATGACGCTCAGCGCATTATTGACGCACGAGCTGATGCATCAAACCCTGTTTCGCCGCACCGAGTGGAACGATGCGTTGGCACGCGTACTCTCGTTGATCAGCGGCGGCTGCTATTTCAGCTACACCGGCCTCAAGCGTCAGCACTTCAAACACCATCGGGTCAAGGTAGGTTACGACGGTTTTTCGATCACAGGTTGGATGACCGCTCTGCCCACCGTGCCGCGCCATATCATCGTTCTGATGGAGTTTTTCTATATCCCCGTCTTGAGCGTCATCTCCCGCATCCGGTCGCTGGCCCTGCCATTTTTCTCGCAGCGCCTGCGGCCGCTGCGCCTGCGCATCGCCGCGGTCCTCGTGGCACGCCTCACCTGTTATGTGCTGCTATGGCGCTACGCCCCAAGCTCGGTGCTTTGGCTTTTCGTCGGCTGGCTCGGCATGTTGAACATGTTGCGCCTCTACGATTGTTTTCATCATACGTTTACCATTTACCCACCCGGGACCCCCATCCCAACGCTGGATCGCGATTACGAACAGCGCAATACCTACTCGTCGCTCTTCAGTCGACGTCATGCGTGGCTCAACGGGTTATTTCTCAATTACGGCTATCACAATGCCCATCACGCGGTGCCCTCCGCTCATTGGCTCGATTTGCCGCGCATTCACGAAACACTCGCGCCCGATATTCGCGAACACTGCATTCTTTTTCGCAATCTCGTGAGCGCCTACCATCGCCATCGCATTCGTCGAATCTATCGGGGCCTCGGCCAGCCGGAAATGGTGGACGGCCGCGTCGTCATGGACGGCTTCTGGGGCGTAATCATGAACATTTCGTTCATCACCTACGACTTCTGAAAGGCGCATCGCGATTCGATCGATATACGACCGGCATCCGGCCGCGCTGCCGCGCCGCCTACGACACGGCACCGGGCGAAGCCACCTCCTGATAACGGCGATGTATCCCACACCGCGACGACTTTGCCGCGTACATTGCCGCATCCGCTTTGAGCAGCAACTCCTCGGCCGTCAATCCATCGGCCGGGAACTCGCTGATGCCGACACTCGCGCCGATTTTCAGCCGCTCCTCGCCCAATTGCAGATCCTCGTTCATCACCTCGGTGATACGCATGGCGATTTCCTCGACCACGCCCGGCACGAGCATGTCGACGATCAGCACGATGAACTCGTCGCCGCCCAGGCGCGCCGCCACATCGCTCGCGCGCAGCACGTTGGCCAGCCGCTCGGCGACGACAATAAGCGCGCGATCGCCGGCCCAATGCCCGAGTCGATCGTTGATCTGCTTGAAGCGGTCGAGATCGATAAAGATCACGGCGAGCCGCTGGCCCGTCTGCGTCGCCGTCCCGATCGCCGCGGCGAGTTTTTCCATGAAGAGCATGCGGTTCGGCAAGCCCGTCAGCGCATCGTGCCCAGCCAAGTGAGCGAGCTCGCGCTGTTTGCTGTGCAGCTCGCTCATTTGCAATCGGATCTCCCGGCACATGCTCTCGAAACATCTGGCGAGGATGCCGATCTCGTCCGAACGCTCGGTCGGCAATTGCGCATCGGGGGGATGATCGAACACACGCAATGCGGCGCTCGCCAACGTGTGCAACGGTTTGGTCAGTGCGCGCGCAAACAGCATGGCCAGCACGAGCGCAAACACGCTGAAGACGATGACCATCCGCATGATGCGTCCGCCCAAAGCGTCGGCGGGAACGAGTACGTCCGTCAGCGGCCTCGCGAGACCCAGCACGACGAAGCGGTTGCCCTCCACGGCCCCGAACGGAGTCCGCGTGAACGCATAAACGCGACCGTCGCGCCGGTGTTCATACCCGCTGATCGTCAACCGGCTGCCGGATTCGTCGAAAAGCGGATTCGTTTCGGGGAACGTCTCCTGCATCAGCACGCGCTGCCCGCGGTCGAAACCGAATGCGGATGCCGGATCGGGATGGATGAGGAAGTCGCCCCACTGATTGGCCATATAAACCTGATCGCGCTCCGGCAAATCCCGCGCGAGCCGAGCAAAGACCCTCGTCAGATCGACGTCGATGACGAGCACGCCGACGTTCGCGCCGTTCGCTCCCACGATGGGCGTACCCACTCGGACAATGGGCCGGCCCGAAGCGGCGTGTGTGCCGGCTTCATGATTGATGACGATAGGCGACAGATAGATATGGCCTGCCGGCACAGCCAGCGTGTCGAAGACGTAAGCGAAGTGTCCCTTCTCTTGCAAACCCGCTTCGGGCACTACGATCACGCCGGTGGGCCCGCGGTCGACACGCACGCGCTCGAGGCCGTAACGCGCGCGCGAAATCAGGCGCACCTGCAGGTAATCAGCGTGATACTGCATGAAGCTCATGAACACCTGCTCGAGACGCTCGCGCCCATCTTGCGGCACGTGCTCGACGGATTCCGACATCTTCCGAGCCGACGGCATGACGGCCAGTACGAGGGCATCCTCTGCGACATCCTGCAACGCAGTTGAAAAACGCTGATCGAGCAGCCGCGCCGACGTGAGCAGGCTCTGCTGCGCCTCGTTGACCAGCATTGTCCGATTGGCGCGGTAAGCGTAATAGCCGGTTGCACCCGACGACACCACACCGATCGTGGCGAGCAGGATGATGAGCTGCGAAGTGAGGCCGAGCTTCATCATGGGAACCGTTCCGGGGGCTCGCCGGAGACGATGCGCCGCCACAACGACTCGCGCATCGCAATGTTCTCCACCGGCCGAATCCAGAATAGATGCTTGCCATCGTCGGCGGCATGCCCGGATGCGGGCGCCAAAGTGCTCGCGAGCCCTTGACGCTTTGGCAGCAGCCCACTGACCTCGGGCTCGAGCATGTAGTTGACCCACGACAATGCCAGCGCCCGATTGCGTGCCCCGCGTGTGACGGCCCAACAGTCGAGCCAGGCAAGTGCGCCTTCGTCCGGGATGACATAGCCGACATCCACGCCCGCACGTCGCAACAGCTCGATTTGCTGAGTTCCGTAGTTACCGAACATCATGGCTGCATGATGTTCCACGAAGAGTGCCGTCGCCTCTTCCGGCAGCGTGTACAACGTCAAGAGATTGCGCCGAAGTTCTATCAGCTTGTGCGTGACCGTGCGCATCTGCGCCGGTGTCAAATGGAACGGATCGCGGTAGCCGAGCGCCAGCGCGGCAAACGAAAAATTATGCTGGGCACTGTTGAAATCGAGCGTGCGGCCGCGGTATTGCGGGTTCCACAATTCGAGCATCGAATGAGGCGTGACCGTGACTTGCTTCCGATCGTATATGAGCCCCATCGACGAATACGTGAACGGAATGGCGTACACGGTGCCGTTTTGCTCGATACCCCCGATCGTCGAGAGCTGCCGAAACATCGGGAGCTGCAGGCGCGTATTGGGAATCTTCGATATATCCAGCGAGGCGAGCAGGTTGTCCTTCGCATAACGCTGGATTTCCGCGGTATTCGCGGCGAGCACGTCGAACGACGGAGGCGAGCTCCGGTGCATCTGCTCCCATAGCGTCTCGTCCGAGTCGACAAATGTCACCTGGACCGTGGCGTGAAAGCGCGTCTCGAACTGCTTCACGACATCGGCATCGGCATAGCCCGGCCACGCGAGCACGCGCAGCAGATTTTGAGGCACGGCATCGGAAGCGGCGAACGATATTCCAGGCAGCGGCACGAGTGCGGCAAATGCGGTCACCGCCCGCACGAGCGCTCGCGCGGGGAATCGAGCGCCAGTGATTCGTCCGATCAAACCCCGTAGTTGGATACGCAGCCATTCAATACTTGTTCGCATTCGACTGCCCTTTCCGCTCACCGCCGTCGCGCGACAATGCCACAAAACAGGTAACTGCGCAATTAGTGGACGTTAGCGGCCGTTGCGCCGCCGTTGTCGGACAAAAACCTGCCGAATCGCGCAAGATGGATTGCCTTTCCACGAAACAACCAACCCCATCGACATCGGGCCGCGTCTTGATCCGCCACATTGTTTGTCCGTCGATCGCCGCGGCAGCTGACTATTATGAATCCTGCAAATCGGGCCCAAAGCCATTGGGTGGCGCGATTGCTTTGAATTGCGTGCATAAATGAATAACTGCCACTCGGCAGTGAATAGCCTTATCCAAAAACAAACCCACCTGCACAGCCAATTCGTGCCGGTTTAGCATTTTCATTCGAATCGTATACCTCAATTCCAATCCGAATTGCGGGGGAGTCCGTTTCAAGGAGGCCATCATGAACCTGCAATACCGCCGCAGCGCATTTGCCGCGTTACTGACCTTGGTCGCTACACCGCCCCTGTTCGCCGACGACGACCCTGGCGCATCCGCACGTTGTACGTTGCCCGCAGGCACCGTTGCACTCGTGCAAAAACAGCTCGCTACCGTGGTCAACCTCTCCGACGGAAATGGCGGCA
>CBJLAJ010000164.1:0-11361 GCA_966421005.1 uncultured Paraburkholderia sp. | reverse complement strand
CCGCAGCGAGCGCTCATGCCAAATTGAAACGAAATTTCCTGTTTTGTCTCACAACCGCTCGCCGCATCCGGTTTCCCTTGAAGTGCCGATTTCGGATCGGTACATAGAAACCACCGACCGACTGGCGCTCTGCCATGGGGTATGACATTCGCCCCGGAGGAGACGAACAAGGGGCCCATCCCGATGCGCAAGCGCGCATGGGTATCCATGGAGGAGGCGTTTCATGCCAACTGATCCACATATCGATTCCCGCATGTTGCGCCGCGTCGCACTCGCCAGTGTGATCGGCGCGACCGTCGAATGGTACGACTTCTTTCTCTACGGCGTTGTCGCCGGCATCATCTTCAACAAGCTCTACTTTCCGGCCAGCGATCCGATCGTCTCGACGATGCTCGCCTATACGACGTTCGCCGTCGGCTTCGTCACGCGGCCCGTGGGCGGCGTGTTGTTCGGACATTTCGGCGATCGCCTCGGGCGGAAGTCCGCGCTTATCCTCACGCTTTTCATCATGGGCATTTCGACCGCGGGGGTTGCATTCGTGCCCACCTACGCGCAGATCGGTGTCTGGGCGCCGATCCTGTTGTTGTCCCTGCGCGTGCTGCAGGGAATCGGGCTTGGCGGCGAATGGGGCGGGGCCGTACTGATGGCCTATGAATACGCGCCTCAGCATCGGCGGGGACTCTATGCAAGCCTGCCGCAAATCGGCCTCTCGATCGGACTGTGTCTCGCATCTGGGATGGTCGCCGCAGTCTCGCACATGCTGTCCGAGAACGCCTTCTTCGTCTGGGGCTGGCGCATCGCCTTCGGCGCTTCGCTCGTGCTGGTTTTCATCGGCCTCTACATCCGCCTCAAGGTCATGGAAACCCCCGAGTTCATGGCGCTCAAGCGCACGCGGCGCGAAGCGCGGCTGCCGTTCGTGGAGATGTTCGTGAACTATCGACGCGAATGGCTGATCGGGATGGGGGCGCGCTATATCGACGGTGTCTTCTTCAACATCTTCGCGGTGTTTTCGATCGGCTATCTCACGCAGCACATCAAGATGGACCGCACGGACGCACTGCTCGGCGTCATGATCGCGGCGCTCGTCATGTGCTTCTTCATTCCTCTGTTCGGTAGTTTGTCGGACCGGATGGGACGAGCACGCGTCTATAAATGGGGTTCGCTGATTTGCGGTATTTCCGCCTATCCGGCGTTCTGGCTGATCGAGAGCCAGCCAGGGAATACGATGCTGATCTGGCTGGCGATTGTGATTCCGTTCGGCATCTTCTACGCGATGGTGTACGGCCCGGAAGCCGCGCTCTTCGCGGAGCTGTTCGACGCCAACGTTCGTTACACGGGCATTTCGTTCGTCTATCAATTCTCCGGCATCTTCGCGAGCGGCATCACGCCGATCATTGCGACGGCGCTATGGAAGATGAGCGGCGCCAAATGGTGGACCATCTGCGCGTACGTCTTGTTCTCGGCGCTCGTGTCGGCTTGGTCGGCGCATGCGATCGACCGCGGTCGGCGCCGTAGCGATCACGTGCGAGCCGGCGACAAGCCTGCGGTGAGCGCTTCGTAGGACCGGACGCGCAACCGCGGTGCTCGCCGCTCATTCATGTTCATGCGCGAAACGTCTTTGCGGTTTCATCGGCCGCTGATCGAAGGTCGGGCTCGAATGCGAGCAAGTCGTCCAGCGTGAGGCGGCCGACCGGCGCTTGCACGGCGATGGCCGCGCATGCGCGATTGCGGTCGAGCATCACCGGTACAGCGATCGCGATCAGCCCCTGCAGGTGCTCCTGATCATTGATCGCGAGCCGGCGACGGCGCGTGGTTGCGAGTTCCTTGCGCAGGGCATCGCGATCGGTAATCGTTCGCTCCGAATAGGCACGAAGCGGTAGCGTTTCGATCATCCGTTCGCGCCGGTCCTTCGGCAGGAAGCTGATGAGGAGCTTGCCGCTTGCCGAGCAGTGCAGCGGCACATGGGAGCCGGGTTGCAGATGCATGCGCAGCGGCCATTCGGTTTCCACCCGATCCACATAGACGACATCGTTGCCCGACAGCATCGTGAGATTGCAAGTTTCCCCGATCTTGGCCACCAGTTGTTCCAGTAAAACGTGGCGCGCCGCCGCCGGGCCGGCGTGCATGAGTACGTTGACCGCGAGCATGCGCACACGCGGCGAGCATTCGTAACGCTTGTCGCCGGCCCCACGCGTGACGAGCCATGCATCGGTCAACTGCACGAGGATACGGTGGACCGTCTGCTTGGGCAGATCGAGCGTGTTCACGAGCTCCATCATGGAGAGTGGGCGGCCTGCGCCGGCCAGCGTCTCCAGCACCCGGAACGCCCGCACGGCCGCCGCATTCGACTGATTCGAGGTCGACATCGTATCTCCTGATCATCGCGGTCGCGCCGCTTCTTTCTCGCATTGTGCATCTCGTCGTGCAAGTTTCGGGACTGGAGGAAGTCCCGAAATTTGCCGTTTTCCTTGCAAGAAAAACGGCAGTCGACGAAAGCGCGGGAAACGGGACTCGCAACGCAATGTTGGCGAATAGATTTGCTGTACCGCCAATTCATTGTCAACGGGAGTGCCGCGTATGAATGTCAGGGCCACAGCAGCCGAAGTCGCTGGTCCGCCAGCCGAAGAGCAGACGAATGGGCGCATTGCCGCGCTCGTTGCGCGCGCACGCGACGCGCAGCAAGTCTTCGAGTTTGCCGGACAGTCCGCTCTCGATACGGCCGCCGCCGCGGCGGCGTGGGCGATCATGGAACCGGCCCGCAATAGGCAACTCGCCGAGTTGGCTGTGCGCGACACCGGGCTCGGCAATGTCGAGGACAAGGTCCGCAAGAACTTTCGCAAGACCCTTGGGCTGTTGCGCGACCTTCACGGCCGGCGAACCAGCGGCGTGATCGCGCGCGACCCGGGGAGGGGTATCGTCGAAATCGCGCGCGCCGTGGGCGTGGTTGCGGCGGTCACGCCGTCCACCAATCCGGCAGCGACACCGGCCAACAAGATCGTCAACGCGCTCAAATGCGGCAATGCGGTGATCGTCGCACCTTCGCCGAAGGGGTATTCGTCGTGCGCCTTGCTGGTCGACTTCATCCATGCTCAGTTCGATAAGGCGGGGCTGGATCGTGCCCTCGTTCAGATCGTGCCGGAGCCGGTCAGCAAGGCCGCGACCGCCGCGCTCATGAGCGCCGTGGATCTCGTCGTGGCAACGGGCTCGCAAGCAAACGTGCGGATGGCTTACGCCAGTGGCACGCCGGCTTTCGGCGTCGGCGCGGGTAACGTCGCGTCTATCGTCGAGCAATCCGCCGATTTACGCGATGCGGCGCGCAAGATTACTGCGTCCAAGACTTTCGATAATGCCACGAGCTGCTCTTCGGAAAACAGCGTGGTGATCGAAGATGCAATCTATGACGCGATGCTCGGTGAGTTGCGACACAGTGGCGGGATTTTGCTCGACGCAGCGCAAAAGCAGCGATTGCAGGCTGTAATGTGGCGCAATGGCAAGCTTTCGGAGGTTTGCACAGCGAAGGACGCGACGCATATCGCGCGCACGGCGGGTCTGGAGGAAATCTGCGGGCGCGAGCCAACATTCCTGATGGTCGAGGAGGACGGCTTCGGCGCCGATTATCCATTCTCGGGGGAAAAGCTCGCGCCGGTGCTAACGATCTATCGTGCGCGTGATTTTGCGGACGCCGAACGTATCGTGCGCGGCATCTATGGGTACATGGGCGCCGGGCATTCGGTCGGATTGCATACCGCGCGACCCGAGGTTGCCATCGAACTGGGCGAGCGGTTGCCGGTTGCGCGTGTGATCGTCAATCAGGCGCACTGTTTCGCGACCGGCGGCAATTTCGACAACGGCTTGCCGTTCTCGCTGTCGATGGGTTGCGGCACCTGGGGGCGGAACAATTTCTCGGGCAATCTCGATTTCCACCAATACCTCAACGTAACGCGCGTGGCGTATCCGATCGCCGAACGTGTCCCGCAGCTCGATGAGTTGCTCGGCGAGTATTTCAGGAGCGTCGGACGATGAGCTCACCCATGACGCTGCGTGCGCTGATCGACGCGCGCGCCATTCAGTACCCGGACAAACCGTTCATGTTGGCAGCATCCGAGGAAGATGCCGATGCGACCGGCACCGCCATCACGTTCGCTATGCTGCGCGATCGCTGCCGGACCCTCGAAGCGCGCTTTCGGCGCGCTGGCCTGCAGGCGGGCGACGTGGTCTCGGTGTTCATGGGTAACGGCATCCAAACGGCAACGCTGCTACTCGGCGCGATGTATAGCGGACTCATTGCGCACCCGCTGAATCTGCTGTGCCAGCCGTCGCAACTCGGTTATATCGTCGAGCACTCGGATTCGCGCATGATTTTCGTCTGCGACGAAACGATCGAGGCGCTGAGAGGCGTGCGCGCCTCGCTGCGCCGGCATGATGCAATGCGGCAGGTCGCGCTCGTGGGCACGGCGCCCGATGCTGTCGAACTGCCCGCGCTGCCCATCGTGGAAGACGTGTTCGCCGAAGCGCGCGAGATGCCCGGCAGCGATGCGGACGAGGGCGGGGCGCCGCATGGCAACGGCGAGCCCGAACCAGGCGACATCGCGCTGCTGATGTACACGTCCGGCACGACCGGTGTCCCGAAAGGCGTTCTGCTTGGGCACCGCAATCTTCTGTCCAATGCGCGCAATATCAGCCTCGAGCACCGCCTCGGGCCGGACGATCGTGTGCTTGCGTCGCTTCCGCTTTATCACATCAACGGTCTCGTCGTTACGCTTCTCGCACCGCTCTATCACGCCGGCTCGGTGGTCATGACGCCGCGCTTTTCGGCGCGCACGTTCTGGCGCGACGTGGCCCGCTTCGGCTGCACATGGATCAATGTCGTGCCGACGATCGTCGCGTATCTGCTCAACGGCGACGAGCCGCGCGGCTTCGACTTCTCCGCGCTGAAGTTTTGCCGCAGCGCGTCGGCGGCGCTGCCCGGCGACCATCATCGTGCGTTCGAAGCGCGATTCGGGATCGGCATCATCGAGACGATGGGGATGACCGAAACGGCCGCGCCGGTGTTTAGTAATCCTTATGAGCCAAACGGAAGGCGAATCGGGAGCATCGGACTTCCGTCGGGCAGCGAGGCTATGGTGATCGATCGGGACGGTCGGGAGTGCGAACCGAATGAGCCTGGCGAGATCGTCGTGCGCGGTGACCAGGTCATGCAGGGATATTACAAGCGCCCGGAAGAGACCGCAAAAGCCTTCACCGCCGAAGGGTGGCTGCGTACGGGCGACCTCGGCTATCGCGACGAAGACGGCTACTTCTACATCAACGGGCGCTCCAAGGAATTGATCATCAAGGGCGGCGAGAACATCGCGCCGCGCGAGATCGACGAGGCGCTGCTGCGTCATCCGGGCGTGCTCGACGCCGCGGCAGTGGGTGTGCCCGATCCCACCTACGGGCAAGAGATCGTCGCCTTCGTCGTACCGCACGAGCGCTATTGGGTCACGGCGCCCGATTCGAACGAATTGCGCACCCATTGCCTGCGTGAGCTCGGTCGATACAAGACACCTAAAGAAATTCGTTTCGTCAGCGAATTACCGCGCGGCCCCTCGGGCAAGGTCCAACGTCTGAAATTGGTGGCTTCCCCGCCGGACTGACATGGCTCGACTGGCCGCGGCAAGCGGCCCCGCCATTTATTTCGCAAGACATCAGGACAGAGATAGTAGGAGACAACAGAATGAAACAGCATGCGCAGCGCGTGAAGACGCGTCACATCATTTTGGCGGTCATGTGCCTCATGTATTTCATCTCTTACATCGATCGCGTCAATATCGCGGTCGCTGGGCCGCTGATTCGCCATGAGATGGGGCTGACGACCGTGCAGCTTGGCCTCGTTTTCTCGGCCTTCGCGTATCCGTATGCGGCAATGCAAATCATCGGTGGCTGGCTTTCGGATAAATTCGGTCCCAAGCTCGTATTGACGGTTCTGTCGCTGATCTGGGGCGTGGCGACGCTGGCCACGGGCTTCGCGGGCAGCGTCGCGATGCTCGTGGCGCTGCGCTTTGCACTCGGTATCGGCGAAGGCGGTGCGTTTCCGACGGCCACGCGCGCGTTCACCTACTGGATGCCGGTATGCGAGCGAGGCTTCGCGCAAGGTATCACGCACAGCTTCGCACGTCTGGGCGGTGCGGTAACGCCGCCGCTCGTGCTCGCGGTCGTGGTCGCCGGCGGCTGGCGCGACGCGTTCATTCTGCTCGGCGTGGCGAGCCTCGCCTGGACCGTCCTCTACCTCTTCGTCTTCACAAACTCGCCGGAACACAATCGCCGCATCACCCCCGAAGAAACGGCGGAAATCGGTTATCGGGCGGGCGATTGCGAGCGCGCGAAACGCATGCCGACGCCATGGCGCAAGCTGATCCGGCGCATGTGGCTCGTCACGTTCGTCGACTTTTGCTACGGCTGGTTGTTGTGGGTTTATCTGACCTGGCTGCCGTCGTACCTGAAGGAATCGCGCGGCTTCGACCTCAAGCATCTCGCGCTGTTCACGGCTTTGCCGCTGCTCGCCGGAGTCATTGGGGACACGCTCGGCGGCGTCGCATCCGACCGCATCTACAAGGCAACCGGACGGCTACGGCTCGCGCGCTGCGCGGTGCTCGTAGTTGGCATGGGCGGCTCGCTCGCGTTCTTGCTGCCGATGATCTCGGTCAAAGACCCGATTACGGCGGTTTGGTTGCTGACAGGCTCGTTCTTCTTCCTGGAAATCACGAACCCCGTCCTGTGGACGCTCCCGCTCGACATCGCTGGCAAGTATGCCGGCACCGCAGGCGGAATGATGAATACCGGCTTCGGCGTGGCGGGGATGATCTCGCCGGTTGCGTTCGGTTATCTGATCCAGCACACCGGCAGTTATGACGTACCGTTCATGGTCTCGGCGGCGCTGCTGGCGCTCGGCATCGTTGCGGCACTGTTCATCGACACGAGCCGCACCGTCGCCGCTGACGAGGAACGCGAGTTCAGCGAAGCTGGCGCGCGAAGCGACGTATTCTCGTTGCTCGATGCCGTGCCCGCCGTACGGCTCGAGCGGCATACGCTGCGCCGCCCGCTGCGGTGGCGGCGTTGAGCGTGTCAGGTGCCGGCTTCGGCATGCACGCGTTGCACAGCGGCAGGGGTGGCATGATCCTCGAGGATCATGTCTGCCGCCATCTCCGCGATCATGATGACCGGCGCATTCGTGTTGCCCGAGACGAGTTCGGGCATGATCGACGCATCGACCACCCGCAGCCGGGCGACGCCGCGCACGCGCAACCGGTCGTCCACGACCGCGAGCGGATCGCGGCCCATTTTGCAGGTGCCGGCCGGGTGATAGATGGATTGGCTGAACTGGCGCGCCGCATCGAGCAGTTCTGCGTCGCTCCGATACTGCGGGCCGGGCGTGAACTCGGACACGATTTGAGATGCCAGCGAGGGTGCTGCCGCGATGCGTCGCGCAACCTTGATGCCGCCGATCACGACAGGATGATCGCGTTCGTCCGACAAATAATTCGCATGGATGGCCGGGTAGTGCAGGGGATCGGGCGACCGGATTTCGATGTGGCCACGGCTGAACGGCCGCAATTGACAGACCGAGGAAGTAAACGCGGAGAACGGATGCGCGCCTTGGCCCGGTTTATCGGCGCTCAATGGCTGCATGTGGAATTGGATGTCGGGACGGTCCACATCGGGAGCGGAGCGCGTGAAGATCGCGACTTGACTCGCGGCCAGCGTGAGCGGGCCTGTGCGCCACAGCGCGTATTGCATGCCGATCCACGCCTTGCGCAGGGGGTGATTGACCTCATCGTTGAGCGTGCGTTCCCGCGTGCGGAACACGAGCCGGACTTGCAGATGATCCTGCAAGTTCGCGCCGACACCGGGCATATCGAGCCTTACCGGTACGCCCGCGCGTTCGAGCAGGCGCGCGGGACCGATGCCGGAGAGCTGGAGAAGCTGCGGCGAACCGATCGCGCCGGAAGCGAGGATCACTTCGGCGCGCGCGCGGACTCTCCGACGCTCGCCGCCTTGCAGATACTCGACGCCGACGGCGGTATTGCCTTCAAAAAGTACCTTGCAAGCCTGCGCACGGGTGGCGACATGCAAGTTCGATCGAGAGCGGGCCGGCTTCAGGAAGCCTTTTGCCGTGCTCCAGCGAAAGCCGTTATGCGCGGTCTGTTGAAAGTACCCGACGCCTTCCTGGCTCGCGCCGTTGTAGTCGGGGTTGAGCGGAATCCCGATCTCCTGGGCGGCCGCGATAAAGTGATCGGCGATGGGCCGGCGCAGGCGCAAGTCCGAGACTTTCAACGGCCCGCCTACGCCGTGGTACGCATCGGCGCCGCGCTCCTGATCTTCCGATTTCTTGAAGTAGGGCAATACGTCGGCGTAACTCCAGCCACGGTTGCCGAGCGCGGCCCAGCGATCGTAGTCCTCGCGCTGGCCGCGGACGTAGAGCAAGCCGTTGAGCGAGCTCGAACCGCCCAAGACCTTGCCTCTCGGCCAATCGATCTCGCGGCCGGCGAGGTTCGCGTCGGGCTCCGTGCGATAGCACCAGTCGACCTCGGGGTCATGCATGGTCTTGAAATAGCCTACCGGCACGTGAATCCAGGGATTGCTATCGGGGCCGCCAGCTTCGAGCAGTAGCACCGAGTTGCGCGGATCGGCGCTCAAGCGATTGGCCAGCACGCATCCGGCAGATCCCGCACCGACGATGAGGTAGTCGACTTCCGTTTCCATGAAAAACGCCTCCGGGCGATCCTGCGGTGAACTGCAACATCGCGTTGCATGCATTTCGCTTCAATGTCGCTAAAGGCGCGCGCGTCCGCAAGCGCGGGACCGTCTGGCCGTCGAAACTGAAACGAAAAGTGCCGAATCGGCATCAAAAAGGGCGCGCTCGGGCGATTGCCGTGGCGTGTGACTACGTGACGGGGGATCATACGCGGGCGGGCCAGGAAATCGACGTGTAGGGCACAGCGGAAGCTGTACCAGGCGAAGTCCCCGCACTGGTTCTATGTGGAGCGAGCGGAAATCGATACGATTCGTACCCGGACCGCAGAACGTAGTGCGATGGCGTATAGCGAGGAGAACGCGGTGACGACGGATATGACGCAGGACGGCTTGAACCGAATCGTTTCGGTGCGTGATTGCTTCGGTATCGACTCGAATTTGAGCGTGCCGGCATTCAGCGAACGTGACGATCACGTGCCCGACATCGATCCCGCCTACCGCTTCAACACTGAAGTGACGCTCGCGATTCTGGCCGGTTTCACGCGTAATCGACGCGTGATGGTGCAGGGCCTGCACGGCACCGGCAAATCGACGCATATCGAGCAAGTGGCCGCGCGGCTGAATTGGCCATGCGTGCGAGTCAATCTCGACGGTCATATCAGCCGGCTCGATCTCGTCGGCAAGGACGCGATCGTCGTGCGCGACGATCGGCAAGTGACCGAGTTCCAAGAGGGCATCGTGCCGTGGGCGCTTCAGCGGCCGGTCGCACTGATCTTCGACGAATACGATGCGGGGCGGCCCGATGTGATGTTCGTCATTCAGCGAATTTTGGAGCGTGACGGCAGCTTCACATTGCTCGATCAGAATCGCGTGATTCGTCCGCACCGGTACTTTCGGCTGTTCGCGACGACAAACACGGTCGGTCTCGGAAACGTCAACGGCCTCTATCACGGTACTCAAATGCTCAATCACGCGCAAATGGACCGATGGAACGTCGTGGCGACCTTGAACTATCTGCCGAGCGAGGAGGAAGCCGGCATCGTGCTCGCGCGTGTGCCGGAAATGGCCGACGAAGTGGGACGCGCGCTCGTCGAGTCGATGGTCCAGATGGCCGCGCTGACGCGCAAGGGTTTTGCGGCCGGCGACCTTTCCACGCTGATGTCGCCACGAACCGTGATCAACTGGGCGGAGAATTGCCAGATTTTCCGCGATCCGGCGCTCGCATTCCGGCTGACTTTCATGAATAAATGCGACGAGTCGGAGCGGCCGATCGTTGCCGAGTACTATCAGCGTTGTTTCGGCATCGAGCTGTGCGCGTCGGCGGTGCACGGCGAATGGAACGGCGGGTTGCGACAATGATGCCGCCGCCCGACGCGGTATGCGCGGCGCAGCGGCGCGAGGCCCTATGCGCGGCTGCGGTACGCGCGCTGACGGGCGACGCCGCGCTGCACTATCGCGGCGGTCGATTGTGCCGCCAGATGCGGCCGGTGCCGCTCTACGCGCCGCATCTGCGGGGCAACGCATACGAGGACGACTTCGCGTCGCTGCGCGGCGCCGCCGATGCGGCGGCAGTTCGCCTGGCGCATTCCAATGCGAGCTTGCATCGCTTGCTGTCGCCTGAGCATCGCGTCGAGCGGCTGTTGTTCGAGCTGTTCGAGCAGATTCGCTGCGAGGCACTGGCGCAGCCTTCTCTGCATGGTCTCGCGCGCAACTTGCGATACCGCTTCGAAGCGTGGTCGAGAGCCTATTGCCGTTCGGGGCTGACCGACGGCGAGCTTGGCATCCTGATTTACACCGTCATCCAGGTCGTCTGGTCGCGGGTAACCGCCTGGCCGGTGCTGGAAGAAACGGAGGGTCTCATCGAGGCGACGCGTGCGGGTATCGTGCCGCTGATCGGCATGCACCTCGCCAGCTTGCGCCGGGATCGATTCGATCAACGCGCATACGGGGAGGCCGCTCGCGAGTTGGCGCGGTCCGTCGCTTCGATGCTCGACCATGCGCGCGCCGCGTTTTCCGGCGACGAAGCCGATGAGGCGCGCGAATCCGACGATCCATTGACCACGTTTTCGCTTTGGGTCGATTTCGACGAATCTGACGAAGCGTCGCTCGCCGCCGGGACGACACCGAGCGACGGGCGGATGAACGACAGGGTCACGCGCGCCTACCATCCCTATACGACGCGGTTCGACCGTGAAGTCCGAGCCGGCATGCTGGTACGCCGCGCGTTGCTGCGTGAGTACCGCGAGCAGCTCGATGAGCGAATCGCCGCACGTGGGCTCAATGTGGCGAAGATAGCGCGCGTATTACAGGCGACGCTTGCGGTCCCTCGGCATGACGGCTGGTCCTTCGGCGAGGAAGACGGGCGTATCGACGGCCGCCGCCTGGCGCAGATCGTCAGCTCGCCCACCGAACGCCGCGTGTTCTCGCGTGAGCGAATCAGGCCACACGGCGAATGCGTGGTCGGCTTTCTGATCGACTGCTCCGCATCGATGAAGACGCATATCGAATCGGTGGCGATGCTGGTCGATACACTCGTACGCGCAAGCGAACAAGCCGGTCTCGCTACGGAAATACTTGGATTCACTACCGGTGGATGGAATGGTGGCCGCGCGCGACCCGAGTGGCTCG
>CBJLAJ010000163.1:0-11485 GCA_966421005.1 uncultured Paraburkholderia sp. | reverse complement strand
GCTTGCAGGCGGATGGGAGACAACAGCCGTTATCCTGGAAGCTTTGATGGATCGGGGGCTAATCACGACGGTGGTAGACGGAGACTCCGATCGTAGCTTCGCATAGAAATTCGCGCATATCCTGACTCGTATGACTTCCCACCAAACCATACCGCTAACGGCGCGACAACTCGAGGTCGCACGGCAGGTAATCGACGGCAAGACGGCTCGCGAAATAGCCACACAACTGACTTTGTCGCGGCGGACGGTGGAAAGCCACATCGACGCATTGAAGACAAAGCTGGACTGCGTCAACCGCTGCGAATTAGCCGCTAAGCTCGTCCGGCTCGGTATTGCGACTGATAGATCGCATAGCGTCCGCTGACCGCGCCACGCTCAATCCGCCCCCGCGACCTCGAGCAGCTCATCCCCGAACCGCTCGAGCTTGCGTGCCCCGATTCCCGGAATATGCCGAAGATCGTCGATCGAATCGGGCGCCGCCCGCGCGATCTCCGCAAGCGTAGCGTCGTGAAAGATGACGTAAGCCGGCACCCCATCGCGCTTGGCCGTATCCGTACGCCAAGCACGCAGCCTGTCCCAGCGCGCACGCTCGCGCGGCCCGAGACCCGCGGCCGGATCGACGCGCTGCGCCGAGCGCCCCGTCGCCTGACGCGTGCGAACGGGCTTGACGTAGCGCCGTAACGTCACCGTCGTCTCGCCCTTGAGCACCGGCTTGCTGGCGTCCGTCAAAACGAGGGCGCCAAAGCCGTCGTGGTCGACCGCGAGGTAGCCGAACGCCACCAACTGGCGAAACACCGCCCGCCATTCAGCCTCGGAAAGCGCAGCACCGATGCCAAACGTGCTGATCGACTCGTGCCCGCGCTGCAGAATCTTTTCGGTGCGATTTCCGCGCAAGATGTCGATCAGATGGCCCGCGCCGAAATTGAATCCGCTCGCGCGACGCGCCCGAAACACGCACGAGAGCGCCATTTGCGCCTCGCGCGTCGCATCCCACGACGCCGGTGGCTCCAGGCAGGTATCGCAATTGCCACACGGCTGGCTGCCCTCACCGAAGTAGGCCAGCAAGCGCACGCGCCGGCACGTAGCTGTTTCGCATAACCCAAGCAGCGCATCGAGTTTGCCCGTCTGCACGCGCTTATGCGCCTCGTCGGCGTCGGACTCATCGATCATCTTGCGCTGCTGCACGACATCGCCAAGCCCATACGCCATCCAGGCATTGGCAGGCAGGCCGTCCCGCCCGGCGCGCCCCGTTTCCTGGTAGTAGCCCTCCACGCTTTTCGGCAAATCCAGATGCGCGACGAAGCGCACGTCGGGTTTGTCGATACCCATACCGAATGCAATCGTCGCGCACATGACGATGCCCTCTTCGCGCTGGAACATCTCCTGGTGACGCTGCCGCGTTTCGAACTCCATGCCCGCGTGATAGGGCAGCGCGCGCAGCCCCTGCGCCTTGAGCCATTCGGCCGTTTCCTCGACTTTGCGGCGCGACAGGCAATAAACGACGCCGGCGTCGCTCGTGCCGTCCGCGTTCATATGCTCGGCGCGAATGAAATCGAGGAGCTGCGCGCGGGCGTTGTCCTTCTCGACGATCCGATAGCGGATGTTCGGCCGGTCGAAACTCGATACGAAAATGCGCGCGTCGTCGAGCGCCAGGCGATGGACGATCTCGTCACGCGTGATGGCATCGGCTGTCGCCGTCAGGGCGATCCGCGGCACGCGCGGAAAACGCTCATGGAGCACCGACAGCTGGATGTACTCGGGCCGGAAATCGTGCCCCCATTGCGACACGCAATGCGCCTCGTCGATTGCGAACAGACCGATGCGGGCGCGCTCGAGCAAGTCGAGAAAGCGCGGCGTCATCAGCCGCTCCGGCGCGACATACAGCAAATCGATCTCGCCCTCGCGCAATGCGCGTTCGGTCGCCGCGGCTTCGGCCCCCGAAAGTGTGGAATTCAAATACGCCGCACGCACGCCTACCTCGGTCAGCGCCGCGACCTGATCCTGCATCAACGCGATCAATGGCGATACGACGACGCCCGCTCCGAGTCCTGCTTCGCCGCGCACGAGCGCCGGTATCTGGTAGCAAAGCGACTTGCCGCCGCCTGTTGGCATCAGAACGAGACAATCGCCGCCTGCCGCGACGTGCTCGACGATATCGTGCTGCTGTCCTCGAAAGGCGGGATAACCGAATACTTCATTGAGGATTTCAAGAGCACGCGACATGAACGATAGGGCTGGCGTTGGAGCTGATGTACCCGGATTCTACCAACGGCAAGCCATGTCGCATTCGCGAATCCGCCACGTTGGCCGATCGGACAGCCCGGTTCGGCTGCGAGGTCATAGATTCGGCGATCAGACCATCATGCAACCGAAGACAACCTAGGCTCGACTATCGCCCACTCACCGATGTCGCACCGGCCATTCGACGATGACGATTTCGCCCAGCGGCGGCTGCCGCCCCGGAGACGGACCGCAAACGCCTCGCGACAAGCCGTCGCGATTCACCGAGCCTGCAGGCGGCGCACCGTCAGATCGCTCGCTCGTGACCGGTCGGCTCGACGAGCTTGCGCGTATAGACAGCGCGCAAGCAGCCAGTCCCGCCGCATTTCGCATAAGGCACAACAGCGCCCCTGATCACATCTTCATCGCATCGTCGCCGGGACTTCTCGAATCCATCGATGCCAGCAAGCTTGTCGCGAAGTGGGCCGCTGCGAGTCGCGTTCGGCGCGCAACCGATCTCGCGCTCGACGCGTTGTTCGCCCCGGTAACGCTTACGACACTCGCTGGCGCAAGCCTCGCGATGGCGTTGGAGGGCAAGGTGGAAAATATCCGGTTTGATTCGGCGCGCGTGGGGAAAAACGACGAGATATTTCTGATGCATAAGCTGCGCACGCTGCTCGGCGGCGATCAATCCGACAGCAGCGAGGGGGCCGATGACCCGCGAGCGACGCCAGTCGGCCACTTCTTGCGCAAATACATCATCGACGAAATGCTCGTGCTTCCTACCAACGTCGTGAACGGCCAGATGCAGCTGGTCGCGCATCGGCCGCTCGTGGAGGCAGACCTGCAACTGATGTCCGAGAGGCTGGCCCCGGCGGACAATCGAATCTGGCGGGAGGTGTATGGCGCCGAGCCCCCGGGTTTCCTCAGCGCGTTCGGTAATCTCAGTCCGTTTCTCGATGCAAACTCGGACGAGTACCTGCGTGCGCGAGCGGTGCTCGATGTCTGGCAAGCCGTCAATGCCGGCCCGCGCCTCACTCGGCGGATCATTGCCGATACGATCCGGATCGGCCTCGGCAAAATCAACGACCCCTCTGAACTCGTAGGCTATCGGCAAACCCACGGCGCACGCAAGTTCGAGCTGGTAGCGTGAGCGCAGGAGCGGGGATCGGATCCCACCGCTCGTGCGGCTGTGCAACGAAACCCGCGTGCAATAATCCGACTTTGGCCGGGGTGTTTTCTTCTCAAAGGAGGTACCGATGACTGCATCAACCGCTGTTCTCGCCATTCTCGCCGCGTTGTTCCTGGGCGCGATGATTCCCGGGCCTAGCTTCGTCATCGTCGCCCGCAACGCAATCGGTCTGTCACGCGGCGATGGGCTGGCCACGGCGCTCGGCATGGGCGTGGGCGGCATCTTTTTCGGCAGCATTGCGTTGGCAGGGCTCTACACGTTGCTGCAGGCTGTCGAATGGCTTTACGTCGGCCTGAAGATCGCGGGTGGCGCATATTTGGTTTTCGTCGCGTCTAAAATCTGGCGCGGCGCCGGACACCCCATCGCGATGGATCGTGCGTTCGAAGCGAAACCGGGCAACGCCCGCCGCTCGTTCTGGATGGGGCTCACCACGCAGTTGAGCAACCCGAAGACGGCGATCTGGTACGGCAGTATCTTCGCCGCGCTGCTGCCGCAGCATCCGCCGGTCTGGTGCTATTTCGTGCTGCCGCCTCTCGTGTTTGCTGTCGAATGCGGCTGGTACACCGTCGTCGCACTCGGCTTTTCGAGCCGCGGCCCGCGCGAAGTGTATCTACGGGCTAAAAAGTGGATCGATCGCATTGCCGCTGGCGCGATTGCCGCACTGGGCCTGCGTCTGATCCTCGGCGCACAAAAGGCCGGCATCTGATTCGAGCCGGCTGAGGAGGCCGGCTCGAAAAAACACGTCGGGAACGGTGCATTCGCACACCGCCCCGACGCGTGAGCACAACGAGGAAAAGCTTAGTGCTGCTTGATCGTGGCGTTGTTGCCGACGCCCACTTGAGTCAGGCCCGCGAAGTTGCCCGAGCCGGTCTGGTTGATGACGCCAACGTTGTTCGCGCCCACTTGCTGCGCAAAGGCTTGGTTACCGTAGCCGTTTTGCGCGAGCGTCATGCTTTCATTCGAGCCCGTCTGATAAGCGTTCGCACCGTTGAACTCACCCGATTGCGTGCTCGTGAGCGTCGACTCGACTGCTGCCACCTGATCGAGGTTGACGTTGTTGGCGAAACCCGTCTGCGTTGCCGTCGCCACGTTCGAGCCACCGTAGGCTTGCTCGATGCCCGCCGAGTTGAACTGGCCGTTTTGCGTCACGGTCGTCTTGTCGTTCGATTCGCTGAACTGATCGACCCAGACGTTGTTGCCCACCGGACCCGTCTGCGCGATCGTGGTCGTTTCGTTGTATGCAGCGCCCTGCCAGACTTGCGCGTAGTTGGACCAGTTGGTGCCACCGTTTTGCGTGATCGTCGTCGTGTTGCCGCCGCCGTTGTTCGAGTACACGCGTGCGGTTTCTGCGCCGTTTTGCGTGACCGTCACCGTATCGCCCGTTTCGGCCGTCTGCATCACGGTAGCGTCCGTGGGCCCGCCCGATTGCGTGACCGTCGTGATGTTGTTGCCGCCACCCGTCGTTTCGACATCGGCGCGACCGAGGCTCACGCCCTGCGTGATTTGAACCTGGTTGCCCGACGTGTTCGTTTGAACGACCTGCGCCTGTCCACCCGTCAGCTGACCGGCCGATTTCTCAGTGCCCTGATCGATGTTGACCTTGTTGTTGGCGGCCCCGGTCTGCGAAATGAACGCGTTGTTGCCCGTGCCGTTTTGACCCACGACATCCTTGTCGCCCGACGATGCCGTCTGCACGACGTGCGCCGTCGTCGCGGTACCGTTCTGGTTGATCGACGTGCTTTCGCTGACAGCGTGGTCTTGCTCGACGGTCGCGACGAGATGCGAATTGTTGCTGCCGCTCGTGCCGATCTGCACGATGTTCGTCGAGTTGATCGCACCATTCTTCGACGTCACCTTTGCGGTGGCGGCCGTCGCGGCTTGGTACACGCTCACGTTATCGCCACTTGACGACTGCTGATCGACGGTAGCGGCGTTGGCATTGCCAAACTGCGACACGGTCGCCTGCTCGCCCGACGACTGCGCGAAAGCGGGCAGCGATGCGAGCGCGCTCAGGCCCATGATGACGATGGATGCTTTGAGTTTCATTGTTTATATCCCCATTGACGTTGATTGAAAACCCCGCGGACTGGCAGCCCCTGCTACCGGCCCGAACGTGCTTCTGAAACAAAACCATGCTGCTGATACAACGGCCTCCTCGCACCCGCAGCAGCTTCCTGGAAGGACCGGATGGCCGGCTCGCCGCGGTGTGCCCACTTCACTCACCTCATCAACACTGCTGCCTTTGCTCCGTTGCCGGTTTGAAGAACCTGTACGCTCGTTCCGGACCGGCTCTGGAGAATGGTCACTGCATCGTTATTGCCCGACTGGGTCACACGCGCGGAGTTCGACGACCCGAGCTGTGTGACGTATGCGACGTTGTCGCTGCCCGACTGGGTGGTAACCGTCAGGTTGTTGCTACCCTGCTGGTCTCCCGTAAACTGGTTGCCGTTGCCGTTCTGACTCAGCGACATCTTGTTGCCCACACCGGCCTGCGACAGCATCGCTTGATTCGCGCTACCCATTTGCGTCACGGCAAGACCGTTGCGTCCGTCCTGGGTTGCGACGACCTTGTTGCCGGAGCCGCTTTGCCTGACGAGCGCGGACTGAATGCCGTCACCGAAACCCGGCTCGCCCGCGCCAAAATCCGAGATCGGCGAAAGATCGGCAGCCAAAGCAGGCTGAGCGCATAAACACAACGCGCTGACGGCAATCGATAGTGCATTACGCAATATCTGCGATGGCGTGCTCGTGTCCATGCGAAGTCCCTTTCCTCGAGGAAGGATGAAAGTGGTTCGGCGAATCATTGGCCGGGAGCGGTACCCGTATCGGCCTTCGCCAGTTGATGCGGCGAACCGGTCCCTTCATCGCTCGCGGCGTACGTCTCGCTTTCCTGCAAGTAGCGCTGGATCGTCGGGTCGCTCCAGTCCTTGCTGTCTTTCAAGCCCCAGGACTGGTTCGCGATGCCCTGCACGATGAGATGAACAAGCGCGGCTTCGATCGCTTCGTTCACGCAAAGCTGCTGCGGTTCGTTGCGCGTGAGGCCTACCTCGGCCTGAAGCAGGTCTTTGAAACCGATGAAGCGGTACACGCCGGTATCGATCTGATATGAGTAGATCGTCTTGGTCGTCGATACGCTGTTGAGTATTTGGCCGTTGCGGATATCTACCGCGCGCAGATTGACGGTGACTTGATCGACGCGATACTGCTGCGAAGCACTCAAGCCGAGATAAGCCACACCAGCGCCGCCCGTGCGCACATTCGAATCGTAGGCGACGATGCCGCCTTCCATCACGATGCTTGCCGGCTCGAGTGCGCCTATGACGGGCACGGCCCGCCGCTTCTTGTCCTCTGGCGTCTCGAGCGCCCGCATGATCTTGCGTTCCGTGAGCAGATCCTGCAGATTCTCGCGCTCGACAGGCGTGAACCAACCGGAGTCGCGCATGGCCTTGATCAGCAGCGATGCGCCGCCTTGCGTCACCTGCGAAGAGAACGAGCTATCGGGCGACGGCTTGTACTGCCCCGTCAGATCGCGAAAGCCGTACACGGCAGCGACGATGCGGCCCTTCGGCGGGGGCAAATGAGTCAGATCGCGGGTGATGCGCGTCGGCGGCGTCAACGTGGCGTTCGATTCGGCCGGCATCGGTCGTGTCGCACATCCGCTGAGCACGAGCGCGGACACCGCGGCCAGAAAAACGAATACGCGCATTGGGCTGGGTTTCATGATGTTGTTTGTTTGCCTTTGCGGTCCGTCACTGGCCGTTGCTGACGATGAACGTCGTCGATGCGCCGGTGGTCTTGTCGGTCGTCGTCACTTGAAGGTTGCCGCCGGCAATCGCCGTGATCGAAATCGTGAAGTTTCCCGTGCTGATGGTCCCCGGCTTCAACGTCCCATCGGTACCCACGATCGAGCTCGTAATCGAGGAGGCAACCCGTGAAAGAATGGCCTGCTGCAGCTGGTTATTGAATTGTTCGAGCGTCGATTGGCTCGACGAGAGGCTCGACAGCGACGGGTCCGTGTACTTGTTCTGCGCGTTCGCTTCGTTGAGCAAATTGGGCCCGTTGAGCGAGTTGCCACCGAAATTCGGGTTGACCGGCTGATAGACGAGCGTCGTCGCATGCACCGCGGCAACCGCCATAAAGAGCGCGCCGGCCAGCACCGTGCCACAGGCGATCGAATACCTTTTCATCGTTGTCCCCGGTTCGATGAGATGTTTTTTAAAGTTCGTCGGATGCCAGATCGGCATCGCGAAACAGCAGCTTGGTCAGATCCGCCTGCATGACGTTTTGAAGCGCAATCGCCGCGGCGCTCTCCGCAACGGCACGGACGTTCGAGCGCGCGATCGGCAAGAACGCTTGAAAGACGCGGCGTTGTTCGAACTGAACCCACACGAGACTGCCGTATCGCGCGGACGGGCGTTCATGAACTGACACGATGTAGCGGTCGCTGAGCGGATTTGCGCTCCACACGCGAGCAAAGGCTGAGTAGAAATCCTGGCCGGCCAGGGTGACCGTGTCCGTCGTCACGACCCCACCGAGGGAATCGCTGAGCGGCTCCTCGTTATTGACGTCGGCATGGGCTGCCGGCTTCTGGGAAAGCGTCGCGGTCTTGTCGAGCGACGAAGCATGATTGACGGTGGCGCTGTTGCTGAGCGTCTCGCCGCCGGTGGACTGAACGGGGCCGGTCTTGCCGAGCGCGCTGGGCGCCGGGGTACTCGGCAGGGAAATCAATGGCTTGGGGCCGGCGGGCAGCCCAGACTGGCCCGAGCCGGTAGGCTCCGCGTCTTGCGCATGCGCAATGCACGCCAAGAATGCCAGACATAAGGCGAGCGGAACCGCTCGGCCCGCCGCCCGACGAAATCCCCGCTCCATCCCCGTTCCCCGAATGCCGCACTGCGTCGGGCTGCTTATTCGTGCGCCCTGTCCGCCGCTTTGTTGTAGTGACGCCAAACCGCTGCGCCGAGTAGATATAGTTACTATACGCGCATTGTTTTTATATGTATATCGTTTTTAGATGTATGGCGTTTTCCCTCGGTATGTCACACTGTCCCCATGAACAGCAGAAGCAAGCAAATCCCCGCCGCCGGCACGGGGGAACCCAAGACAGGCTCGCGATGGGGGCAGGACAGACGGCTCGAATTCATCGATTTCCGGCTTCAGTGGGACGGCCGGCTCAATCGCAGCGACTTGACGGATTTCTTCGGCATATCGGTGCCGCAGGCGTCCCTGGACATCTCGAAGTATCAGGAGTTGCGGCCGGGGAATATGGAATATGACCGTAGCTCGCGGGTCTACGTCGCAACGGCTGCTTTCTCCCCCGTCTTCCCAGTCAGTCACCCGTCGCGTTATCTGAACGAACTGCTGGCGGTGGCGACGAGCGTGCTGCCCCGGGACGCCACATTCGTCGGGTGGTGGCCGCCGGTCGGGATCGCGCCGATGCCGAGCCATACGCTAGACGTCGACGTGTTGACCGCGCTGCTGCACGCGATCCGGGACAATAAGGGTTTGCGCATCAGCTACCAATCGATGTCGGCACCCGCTCCACAGAGCCGAACGATGACGCCGCACGCGCTGGCCTTCGACGGTCTGCGGTGGCACGTCCGCGCGTTTTGTCATGTCAAAGACCGATTCCGGGACTTCGTGATCACGCGAATCCTGAAGGTCGAGGGGGACGCGCCTGCTGGCGCGGATGCGGACGACGACATCGAATGGCAAACGGAAGTGACTCTGGTACTGGCGCCGAACCCCAACCTCGGCGAGACGCGAGCGCGTGTCGTTGAGCTCGACTACGGCATGGCTGATGGCAGACTTCATCTTCCCTGCCGGCAGGCATTGCTTTTCTATACGCTCAGACAGCTCGGACTCGACGCAGGGCCGGCCTCGAAACCCGAGAATCAGCCGATCGTCCTCGTCAACCATGACGAAGTACAGTCGTATCTGCCGGCGTGAGTCGAGGTGTCTCTGCATCGCGCCGATCTACTGGCCAAAGTAAATCTCGCAAGTCGGTGCGGGGGCTCCAATGCAGCTCCGGCTCGGGCTGGAGGGAGCGCCATGCTGACCTCGGGTTTCCGGAACTCCGCCGACCGACGAATCGTTCGACGTCCGCGCGGAGCCGGTGGCTTGTTGCTCCGCGCTCGGTGATTGTTCGCCCTGCTGAGCGTATGCATAACCGGAGCCAGCTGCGGCCACGCATCCCAGCGCGGCCAGTAGGAATCGACGTTGCATGGTGTCCTCCGTGACGTGAGAAGACATTCCGAAAAGACCTCTTGCCGCAAGGTCGAGGTCATGAACCTCGACCGCCCTTTTTGGCCAGCACCGCTTGGCGGCCAACCGAAACTGGCTGGCAAAAGCGCCTTGTCACCGCAAAAGCGACAAGCCCCAATCGACGCGCTTTCGAGCCACTGTATTAGGGCGAGCGGAAACCTGCCTCCATCAAATGATGGGCAATGTTGATCATTGCGCATTCATTCGAAGTCACCGTCTGCATTTGCGGCCCGTAGCCTCACATCGGATCGCACTATTGTCGGGCATGGCGCATGTCCGCTGAATGGCTGACTGCAAAGCTATTCGCTTGGCGCCATCGGAACCGATAATGTCGGCCGCCCGCGTATGTGCAGCGCATCAAATCCACTATATTCGGATCGATGAAGGCCGCCTTAACCACATGATGAAGGGCAACGAACGGCCAGAAAGCTCGACCAGATAGCACGAGCCGGCTCGTCAGTGCGGAGGTGAACATGCGGAGCAGCGAAGCAGAAAAACTCGTCGATGCAGTCTATGACGCTGCGTTTGCGCCGGCCCGCTGGCCTGATGTTTTGCAAGACTTTCCAGGCCCGAGCCTGCATCGCCCTTGTGTCGAAGAGCAAACCGCTCGGGATGTGCTCGATCTTCTGACGCTCGCCTTGTTCGTCGTGGATGCTCGGGCGCATGTCCATTTCGCGAACCGCGCGGCCGAAGACATGCTCAGGCAATCGGACGGCATCCACACTGGGCCGTTGGGACTGTCGGCATCGCAGACAGGGCAGACAAAGCAGCTTGGAGCGCTAGTTGCCCAGGCAACCCGGACGGGGCAAGAAATTGCTGTCGGTGGTGCCATGACGATTGAGCGTCCGTCGTCGAAGCACGCGTACCAAGTGCTCGTTTCGCCACTTTCCGCACGCTCCGATTGGGCCGATATTGCCCCGTCCGGCGCCGCGGCAGTCGTCTTCGTTTCCGATCCTGACGGTGCGCCAACGAACGTCGAGGCGCAGCTGCGCACGTTTTACGCACTGACACCGGCAGAGGCCCGGCTTGCCTGCGCACTGGGTGCCGGCGGCAATATCAATGCGGTTGCCGAGGCAATGGGGGTATTGCCATCGACTGCCCGCACTCACCTTCATCATGTGTTCCAAAAGACGGAAACACGAAGCCAGGCCGAACTCGTTCGGCTCGTCGAGCGGACGCCAAGCTGCCGTCGACAATCGAGGGGGTGATTCGGGATGTGTTCGACGGTACCAACGGCACACTTATAAAAAAAGCCGCTCAGTCTTCTGAACTGAGCGGCTTTTGCTTGAGCGCACGTCAGGCGGCATGTGCCGCCTCGGCTTACTCGGTCGGATGCTGCTGCTGTTGCTCCGCGATCGGTGCCTCGGGCGTACCGAACTCGAACGCTTCTTCCGCTGCGATCTGATCGTAACGCTCGCGGTCCGAAGCCTCCTTGTTCTTGCGCGCCTTGTGGAACGCAAGGCCCGTACCGGCCGGAATCAGACGACCGACGATCACGTTTTCCTTCAGCCCGCGCAGATCGTCGCGCTTGCCCATGATCGCCGCCTCGGTCAACACGCGCGTCGTTTCCTGGAACGATGCAGCCGAGATGAACGAGTCGGTCGACAGCGACGCCTTCGTGATACCGAGCAGGACGTTCTCGTACGTCGCCGGACGCTTGTCTTCCGCCGTCATCCGGTCGTTCTCGTCGAGCATGTCCGAACGCTCGACTTGTTCGCCCGGGATAAAGCGCGTATCGCCGTTATCGACGATCTGCACACGACGCAGCATCTGACGCACGATCACTTCGATGTGCTTGTCGTTGATCTTCAC
>CBJLAJ010000162.1:0-11587 GCA_966421005.1 uncultured Paraburkholderia sp. | reverse complement strand
TGTCAGGCGGTTACGCCAGCTTCATCGGCTTCACTGCTGATCGCCGGCGGGGAATCGTCGTGCTAACCAACATAGCGAAGTATGTGGATGAGCTGGGCGCGGCGTGGCTTGTACCTTCCGTGGGAAAGCGCTTGCTGTGATCGCCAGTGAGAAGAGGACGCACGACATGACGGGTTCCAATATGCCTAGGCTGAGATCGCTGACAACAGCGGCCCTTTTCGCGTGCGGCATCGCGGGCAGCGCGAGCGCACACGATACGGTCGGGACAGAAGCCGCACATGACCGCGAACCACATTCGCCGGCGGCTTCGGCGGCGACGGGTTATTCCCTACTGGATGCGCTCTACCCGAGCGGCGGCGTTCACAGTTCTTCATTTGGCGACACTGCCCGGGCAGTGCTGCAAGGCGAACGGGGGACGGCCCATGTCAACAGCGATACCGTCGAACTGAAAAACGGCGCCGTCTATCTGAACGGCCACTCCTATGGCGCCGTAACACCGGCGCAGACAGTCGAGTACACCGTTACGCAGGGCAGGCGAACCTTGATGGTGGACGGGAAGGAACGCTCGCCCGTGCCCTGACCGGCGGCCCTCATGGCCGCGTCGAGGCATCTATCCGGGGCGTCAATTCGTCGCTGATTTTGGATTTAGCTGCCAAAACCCGTGACACCTTGCCCCTCGACAAGCATCGTTTCGCTCTCAGTGTTGGTCGATTCCTCGTTTCAACGTTTACCCCTCCCGCCCGGATGATGTCCGCGGGAGGTATTTCAATGGCCTGCCAAGAGGAATTTTATGAAAAGCATCAATTTTTTTTGTTTGCCAGTGCGTCTACGCTGAACGATAGTATGCAGCGTATTAAATCGCATCAAATAAATGAAATACGGAAAATTTCGATCAAAACAATAATCCGAAATAAATCATAGTTATGCGTTCGATTCCACTGCATGGAGCCGTCAGGTCGAAGCTCCCTCACACCAAAGGCTCCATATTCTCCGCGCTGAGCCGCGTTGCAAAGCAATATGACGCCATCAACCTCGCGCAGGGATTCCCGGATTTTGCTCCGGACCCGAGGTTGCTCAATTCGCTGGCGACCGCCACCCAAGGCGACCACAACCAATACGGCATGCCTGAGGGCTCGGAGGCACTGCGTCGATCAATTGGCCGCATGTATGAAGACCTTTATTCGCTGCGGCTTTGCCCCGATATTGAAATCAGCATTACCGCTGGCGCGACTCAGGCTATTTCTGCGGCCGTGAGCAGCTTCGTTCATCCAGGCGAGGAAGTCATCTTTCTGGCACCTGCATTCGAATCATACGAGCCGAGCATCCTGTTGGCTGGCGCACACCCCGTCTGTGTGGCATTGCGTCCCCCGCATTTTGAAATCGACTGGGAGGAAGTGGAAAAGCATGTATCCGTCCGTACCCGGATGATCATCGTGAACAGCCCGCACAATCCGTCGGGGCGATGCTGGTCTTCCGACGACGTCGCTCGACTGGCCGCGCTCGTCGAGCGGCACAACTTGTTGGTGCTCAGCGATGAGGTCTACCACAACATGGTCTTCGATGGGCCTCATCTCACCGCGCTCTCGGAGCCGAGGCTACGCGAGCGGACGATCGTCGTGGGATCGTTGGGCAAAACAATGCACGTCACGGGATGGCGCATCGGGTACGCGGCGGCAGCCGCGCCGCTCACTGCCGAGCTGCGCAAAGTTCTCCAATTCACGACTTACGCTGCCACTACTCCGTTGCAGCAGGCTATGGCCGAAGTCCTCGGGGCATCCACTTATTTGGGCCTTCCGGCGCTTTTTCGCGCAAAGCGTGACCGCTTTCTCGAGGGTTTGCGGGGCTCCCGTTTCAGATTCATGCCGACGAGCGGGGGATACTTTCAATTACTTGACTATTCGGCCATTTCCACTGAGCCCGATACGCAGTTCGCCCGTCTCCTCATCAGCGAGCACGGGGTGGCTGGCCTGCCAGTTTCGGGATTCGGCGCTCAGTACGCGAATTCACGATTGTTGCGCTTTTGTTTCGCGAAATCCGACGAAACGATTGACAAGGCCGCGATTATTCTCCGTGATTTATAGGGAAAGCCATGAAGACCATTCAATTCAACGTATTCGGCGAACGATTTCGATCGGCGCAACTCACTGCAAGAGCGCTCACGATCGCCGGGTGGACCGGGCGCGATTCAGCGCAGGTGCAACAGCACGTCGGCGAGTTGGCCGAATTGGGGGTTACGCCACCAACGCGGGTTCCCGCGTTCTATCGGGTCTCCTGCGCGCTGCTGACGACCGACGCCGACATCGAAGTTGTGGGTTCCAATTCGAGCGGTGAAGCCGAATTTTGCCTGTTCGAGCTGGACGGCCAACTGCACGTTGCGGTCGGCTCGGATCATACCGATCGAACGCTCGAGGCCCATGACGTCACACTCTCGAAGCAAGTGTGCGCCAAGCCGATCAGCCGTGGCTGCTGGCGATTTTCCGATGTCGATCCGCATTGGGACAGCCTCATTTTGCGCAGCTATATCGCGGAAAATGGTGCGGAAACGATCTATCAGGAAAGTGCTGTATCGGAACTCTTGCATCCGCGCGAGCTGCTTTCGAAGCTCGATGCACCGTTATCCGATGACGGCGTGCTATTCGGGGGCACGGTGCCAGTCAAGGGTGGCATACGTGCCGCGCAGACTATGCGCGTCGAATTGCATGACCCTGTGCTTGATCGGACGCTCGTTTGCCAATACCGAACCAAAACGCTTTGATACATGAAACGGAGGTTGTCGAATGCCCAAGCAGCACCTCGAATTTTTTTCTCTTGACCTGAACGAGGGTTGGGACGTACCGCCAGGCTATCCCGACGGAATCGAAGAAAAGATTCTTTGCGGGTCGCTCGACGCCGAGGCACGCACCGGAAGCAGGACACGGTTGTTGCGGTTTGCCCCTGGCGTCTATACCACCGCTCCGTTCGTACACGAGTATTGGGAAGAAGTTTATCTCTTGCAGGGTGATTTGATCGTGGGCAACGACGCAAACGGGAACGGTGGTACGGCATTCGCGCCACACACATATGCGTGTCGGCCGCCGGGTGCGTTCCATGGTCCTTTCAAGTCGGACAACGGATGCCTGTTGTTGGAAATCCACTACTACGCTAACAACGACGTCACATCGTTGTAAGCGCCACGGGGCTGCCATGCAAATCAAGGACGTACCGGCGACCACGAATCGCGAGGAAAGCCACCCGGGCCATCTGGACCGGTGGCGATTGTTCAACGCCTGGGTCACGATGTATGTGGTTGGCGCGGATCTGTTTATCATGTCGCCGCTCCTACCCGGGATGGCGAATGATTTGTCCGTAAACGTTGAGCGTGCGGGTTGGCTTGTCAGCGTATTTTCCATAGCGTACGCCGTTGCTTCGCCGTTGATGGGACGCATCAGCGACAGGTACGGTCGCCGCCGTACGATCTGCTGGGGACTGCTGGCTTTTTCCGCCGCGAATCTTGCTACAGCGTGCTCCAGCGAATTCATGTGGACCTTGGTGAGTCGCATGTTGGCCGGTATTACCGTGTCGGCAATCTCGCCTTCGATCTATGCGGCGGTAGGCGACGCGGCCCCGGATGGCCGCAGAGCGCATTGGATCTCGATTGCCGTGTCGGGGTTGTTGACTGCGCTATGGACCAGTGCCCCACTAGGTGCGTTGCTGGCGCATGTGATGCCTTGGCGGGCAGTCTTTATTCTGCTGTCGGCCGCCGCCTTTATTCTTGCGTGGCCCAATTTGCAACTTTGGCGGCCTTCGAGGCCCCTCGGCCGCCGCGCGTTCTCAATGCGTGTCCCCTTGCTTGCGGCGGTCTCGGCGGTTTCGCCCATGGTAGCGTGGGGAGCGGCCTTGTACGGCTTGTATACCTACTTGGGTACGGGATTGACGGAGAGCACGCCGATGTCGACGTCATCCGTCACGCTATGCTTTGTTGGCTGGGGTATAGGCGCGATTTTGGGTAATCATTTCGGCGGATGGGCCGCCGATAAGATCGGTGTGCATGTTACCGCCGTAGCCAGCCTTTGCGGCATGATGTTCACGATGTGGCTACTTGGCAGGGGACTGAGCGCTGGAATGGGAGGTGGCGCTCTTGCAGCAACGCTCTGTCTGCTCGCGATCGTCTCCTATCCATTTCAACCCGCCCAACAAGCCCGATTGGTTCAGTGGGGGCAATCGAACAAGGCCTCGCTACTGGCGTGGAACAGTAGCGCGCTGTACTTGGGCATGACGATCGGTTCCGCGTTCGACGGCTATGTCATGAAACACGCGGCATTTCATGCGCTGCCGCATGCCGGGATGGCAATCGCCGGCGTCGGTGTCGCGTTATCCTGTGTCGCGCAAAGAGTGTTGAGTTCGGACACCACTGTTAGCACTGCTATCTGAGCCGTAAGCACCTCGCGAAGGCCGTTCGCAACAGGGCGCGCATGATGGGCAAATAGCCGAGTTCATCGATTAATGTTGAGCCCAACATTAGTCGACGACTTCGGACTCTGACCTCCTTCGACAAGGTTAGCCATCACAAGCCCCTCATCCCCTTCGCCTGATAGGAAGCCATGTTCAGTCCTGAAAGCCCCTCCAACCTTTATGACCCCACAGCGTATAGTCTGTGGGCAGACGCAATCGCAGCAGGCCAACCCACGGATACCGCGCAGGCATGCTCCAGCCTGTCGGCCGACGAATCCGACGGTGTGTTGAACCAACTGGCTCAACTGCAACTGGACCGCGCCGGGCGCCGCCGTGCCAGTGATGCAGCGCCGGCCCGCCCGCCGCGCACGGCGTTGCCCGGCCTCGGCCGCTCGATGCGACTACTGCCCCCTTCGGCAGCGGCGCCGGTGGGTCGCGAACGCTACTTCAACAGCGCGCGTTTCGATGTCCCGCCCCACCGGTTTGAAACCCCGCCTGACAGCCCCGATCGGTATGCGCCGCAGCAGCCGCACCTTCGCTACGCCTCTTACTCCACGCAGGCGGCGTCTTTCGATGCCGCTCCGCGTCGCAGCGGCGGCTTCATCTCGAGCATCAAGAAAGGCGTCAAGGGCCTGAAGCGCGCATTGGGCCTCGGGAGCAAGCGCACGGGGATCTCGGGCGATATCCGCGCTTCCTCGGCTAGCTTTGGCGCCGGTCCATCGATGCGCCACGATTCGATATTTCAAATGGACGCGCCGAGCCCCGGCAGCCAGATCACACATTCTGCTCAGGATGACGCCGTCGACGCACAAATCACCCGACACGATGGCTCCCCGGATGCAGCTTCGCCGCCTCGGGGCGACGGCTCGGCCGTGAACCCGGGAATAAGGCCACACGTTTCGGGGCAGCCGACGTCCACTGTGTCTCGTCGACGGTCACGCCAAGATCGTCAATGGGCTACCAGACAGCAGGCGGGATCGTCCACGCTAGCGGAGGAAACCACGCTTCCCGGAATTGCCCGCCCCCGGAAGCAGGCGCGAGGCCGAAACAGCACCGGCGGCGGTCGGCAGCATCCGCAGACTGGCGCGAACATGAGGGCCGGCGAAGAGGCCATCAATCAGTTACAGACACTCCTCCCGCTGGGGCCGGCCAATCAGCGCAGGTCCATCGAAGCGAGCGGCGGCGAATCCACCGCGAGATACTGGCTGCGTGAAAGCCATGGCACCGTCGACAGCAGCGCCGATTTCGGGCACCAGGCTGTCCAGTATGGCGGCGCCGTTTGTTCCGATTACGCCGGGGCAGCGGCCGGATTGCTGCTCGGCGCAGGCGTGCATGATCCCGTTGCCCTGGCCGACGTGTCTTTGTTGGAGGCGAACGACCATCGGGTGGCCCTCGTCGGCGACCCCCGCGTGATCGGGCGTGAGAACACGGTCGTGGTGGACGCCTGGGCCAACAATCCACGGGCGCGGACATTGAGCGAAACTCAATTCGAGCCGGCCGTTGTGCAGCAATATGATCCATCGCAGAACGCGGGGGTGTCGTCCGCACAACTGCACAACGGCGGGTATCGCATTCCGCGACAACAGGTCGACGAATTCCTGGCGGAGCTTGAGCTACCTCCCATTGGCGACCGGTTGGTTGACGAAATCAACGAACTCGCACCGCCGTACGATTACTGAGTCGGCCCTGACGGGGAACGCAGCCCGCTTCTCCAGCTCTTTAAAGTGTTCGCTCGTGTACACCCCAATTCGCAAGCCGGGGCTCAACTGCCCTCGCACAAGGTCATGATTTTGCACGATTGTAATGTTTGTAATTATTGCGAAATCATATCGAGAGGTAAAAATGGGTATCTGTATGTCGAGCGCGCGCTCAACGGTATCGGGTGATCAGGTTTCCGAGGTGATGGATACGTCACCTCAGGAAGCGTCGACACAGCGGGGAAACTCGTTCGCCCGATCGCAATCGGCCACGCTGTCATCCTTGCCGCCCAGATCCCGTCGCGGTTCGGGGGAGGGTGAGTTTCCGCACGAAGTCGCAGTCGCCACAACTCCATTTATGGACTTTTCCACGCTGGCAAGATTCGCCATGACTAGTCATTCAACGCTGCACCATCTGTCCGACGTGCAGCGACGTATGGATGCTATTACCGCGGCGGCAGAAGAGGAAATTCGAGCGTTTGTCGTACCCGACGTCGAAACGCTCGACATCTCCTCGCCTGCACTTCAAAACATTCGCGAACTGCCACCCACGCAGCGCGCCGACATTTTAGGCAGGGCGATAGCTGGATACATGCTGCGGGACAACAACCAAACGACGTTTCAGGCATCGCGTAATAGGTTTGCACTGTTGTGCCAACAACTCGAAGCACTGCACGATCATCCCCGCTTCTTTCAACTGGCGGCTCAACTGGTGCAGAATGCCTTGCCTGCAACCTATGGCTCCGAGGGCGCGTGGCAGACTGTCAACACGGATGAACCGCTTCGACAGGCCTTGCAATCCATTGCAGCTTTGCCTGTGAACCAACGCCGGCGGCTCGTCGACTACATGAGGACCAACATCGTTCACCTGATTCTGCCGGCGGATCGAGCCGATGCGTTGCGGGCGATGAACGAATCAGTAGGCCGTGCCCAAAGATCGATCTGCGGCCAGGGCGTGTAACAGGCGACAACGCGGTTTCGCGTTGCTGCCCTTATCAGGCGTACGCACTTTGCTTGTCAGAATCGGGGTTGCGAAGCGCCCCCACGTCATCAAGATGAACTTCGTCCAATCTCTCGAACGAGCTGCCCGAGCCGCCGCAGTGCATCGTCCATCTCGCGATCGAATGGCCGCGGGCAACTGAGCCGAACAAAGGAATCGAATCGCCCGGCATTCGAAAAAATCGCGCCCGGCGCTACCCGAATTCCTTCGGCGAGCGCAGCCTCGAAGAGAGGCTCCGACTGCACACCTTCGGGCAGCGCCACCCAGAGCAGCAAACCGCCCTCGGGCGGGCTCAGTTGCGTGCCGTCGGGAAAGTAGCGTGCAATCGCGTCGGCCGCGGCCTCGCGCTGCGCGCGCAGGCGCTCGCGGAATTGGAACAGATGACGATCGAAGCCGCCCGACGCGAGGAACTCGGCAGCGACGAGCTGCGGCAACGTGTCGTTGTGACGGCTCTGCGCGAACTTGAGCATTCTGATCCGGCTCGCCCATTTGCCTGGCGCCATCCAGCCGAGCCGGAGTCCCGGCGCCAGCACTTTGTTGAACGAAGGGCAGTAGATCACGCTTCCATCGCGATCCCACGCCTTGATCGGTTTGGCAGCCTCCCCGCCTTCGATCAATTCTCGATACGGCTCATCCTCGATGACGGCCACACCGTGCCGCACGCAAATGCGTAATAGCGCCGCCTTGCGCTCGTCGTCCATGAGCGAACCGAGCGGGTTCTGCAAATTCGGCACGACCACGAGCGCCTTGACATTCCCATACGCCGATAGCGCCATATCGAGCGCCTCCAGCGATAGCCCCGTCGTCGGGCTCGTCGGAATCTCCAAAGCCTTCAGGCCGAGGCTTTCCAGTATCTGCAGGAGTCCGAAGAACGCGGGCGATTCGATGGCGATCGTGTCGCCCGGCTGTGCCACCGCTCGTAAAGCGAGATTGACCGCCTCGACTCCCCCTGTCGTCACGATGATTTCATCGGGCGCTACGGCAACGCCTGCCGCTAAGGCGCGCCGGGCGACCGCCTGCCGGAATTCGGGCACACCGCTGTCGGAACCCGCCTCTGTCAGCAACGTCGGACGGCGGCGCAACAGACGCGTCGTCAGGGCCTGCAATCGCTCTGTCGGATAGAGCGCGGCAACCGCGGTCGCCCCACCGAGATTCAATGCGTCGGGATGTGCGCTCGCGCGCTCGATCACGCGCGAGACGCGCTCGTGCAGGCCGACATACCGCACTTCGTCGGGCAACGACGCAATGTCGGGCTCCCGTACCGAGGCAAGACGCGTGACCGGCCGACGCACGAAATAGCCTGCGCGCGGCCGCGCGCTCAACAAACCAGCGTCCTCGAGGCGGCGCAACGTTTGGACGGCTGTGGACAAGCTGACGCCATGGCGGCTCATGAATGTGCGAACCGAGGGCATCCGATCGCCGGGGGCGAGGGTGCCCGCGGCAATGATGCGGCGATAGTGCTCGGCAAGCCGCTCGTATAGCGGCTCGCCGGGCATTGGCAGATCGAATTGCGGGTCGTAGGAAGAGGACATGGGTCGATCGTGTCCTAAGGATCACTCGCAGGCCAGATACAGATCGGCGAATTGTAGACCGATACAGCGGGGACAACGGCAGCGCTGTAGCGCTGCAGATTCCAGCGTGTTGTGTCTGTCGCGGCCCACGGTGCGACCGTAAGCTCGAGGTGTCTCCAAACAGCGCCAAAGGCTGCTCATCACCAGGAACGACGACGATGCAAGCTTACGAAATGCGGTGTGTCCCGGATCAGATCCAGATTGCGAAATTGCGCCGCGGCAGCTCGATCGTCGCCGTCGAAGGCACGCTGAGGCTGCGATATCGTGACGGATCCCTGAATTGGCTGCTCGATGCCGCGCCTGTCAACGATCTGCGTCTCGGCGAAGGGGAGCAGTATCGGTTGCCTTGCAATGCCTTCGTCGAAATCAGAGCCACAGGCAAAACTGCCGCTGTCGGGGCAATCGAGCCCACCTCGACAGCCCTCGCCCGCTGTGCGGAATGGCTTGCGGGCGCGATAGCCGGCGTCCGCCGAGGACAGCGGCGTACCGAACTCAGGGCTTAGGCCTCCCGCTCGGCTGGGTCAGCGCAACGTACCGCCATCACTTCGATGACATCCCGCATACGCCGCACCGCCGCGTCCATCTGCTGAGCGTCCACCGCGCCGTAGCCCAGCACGAAGCCGTTGTAAGCATCGCGCGCCGCCGCGCCGATGCAAAACGGCGAAAGCGGTCGCAACGTCAGGCGATGCGCGCGCGCCGCCTCGCTCACGGCGATATCGCCGATCGGTACATCGAGCCGGGCCGACAAATGCATCCCTCCCGCCCCTGCCGAGACCGTCAGCAAGCCGCTCATATGACGGTGCAATGCGCTCAGCAACGCCTCCCTGCGCTCGCCGTAAAGCTTGCGCATCCTCCGCAGATGCTGCGTGAAGTTGCCCGAGTCGATGAACTCCGCCAACGCAATTTGCTCCGTCAGGCGGCCCATCGGCATCAGGCGGCTCGCCACTTTGACCAACTGATGCGCGAGCGCGGGCGGCGCGACAATGAACGCGATCCTCAGTGTCGGAAACATCACTTTGCTGAACGTACCGAGATAAACGACCGGCGCGTCGGGCGCCAAACCCTGCAGCGACGCAAGCGGCGTACCGTGGTGACGAAACTCGCTGTCGTAATCATCCTCGACGATCCACGCACCGCACGCGCTGGCCGCCTGCAAGAGCACGAGCCGCCGCTCGAGGCTCATGACCGAGCCGAGCGGGTATTGATGCGACGGCGTAATGTAAATCAGCTTCGGCGGCGCTTCGCGCCATAGCGCCGGCTGCGGAGCCAGCCCGTCCGCATCGACAGGAACCGGCACGACCCGCAGATCCGCGCACTGGAAGGCAGCCTGCGCACCTCCATAGCCGGGGTCTTCCATCCACGCTGTATCGCCTGCATCGGCGAGCGTACGCGCGCAAAGATCGAGGCTGCTTTGTGTTCCATCGGTGACGACCACATGCGACGCATCGCAACGCACGCCGCGCGAGACCCGCACATAGTTGGCAATGGCTTCGCGCAACGCAAGATTGCCGCCAAGCGACATGAAATCGAGCCGCCTGGAATCGACACTGCGCCACGCCCGCTCGAGACAACGCCGCCACTGCCGCATCGGGAATGCATCGAGCGCCGGCAGCCCCGGCACGAACGCACGAGGCTCGTCCTCGAGCTCCGAATGGTCGTCCGCCGGCCTGCCGATATTCGAAGCCCGACGCGATAACCGCGGGCGATGCGCGTCATGCGCGAATGCATGCGCTTGTATCTGCGATTGCCGCACAAGCCCCACTTCCGCCACCACCGTTCCTTGGCGCGACCCCGCAACGAAGCCCTCGGCCGCGAGCTGCTCATACGCGTAAAGGACAGAATTCCGTGCAACACCGAGTTCCTGCGCAAGCACGCGCGACGCGGGAAGCTGCGTTCCCGGCGCGATCGTTCCGTTCAATATCGCCGCCCGCAAGCAGGCGTAAAGCCGCTGCTGCCGGGATAAGCGGGCATCCGCACGTCCTTGCGCTTCGCGTGCGTATTCGGCGAACATCAGAACGTAGTCCATCGGGGCTCCATCGGCAGCCTTGAATCGTGGCTCTAAAATATCGTCGCTTCGTGGGTCTACCTATGGTGCCACGTTTTTTTTACGCTTGGCGTTTTTGGAATGACAACGAGGCAACGATGTCCGCTGAACAAATGGATTCGCCAATTTCTGCCCGCACCCGCGTGAGGCGGGTACCGCAACGGGGCCGATACGATCGCGCCACGCTGGAATCGATCGTCGACGAAGCATACGTTTGCCACATCGCCTTCGCCGATTCCGAAGGCGTGCACAATATTCCCACCGCCTGCTGGCGAGAGGGCAATCATCTGTACGTGCATGGTTCGAACGGTAGCCGCATGCTCAAGCTTGCGGCCAGCGGGTCACAGGTGTGCATCACCGTCATGCATCTCGATGGCCTCGTGCTCGCGCGCTCGGCGTTCAATCATTCGATGAACTACCGGTGCGCGATCATTTATGGCGTATTCGATGTCGTGCCCGAGTCACAGAAGGCGGCCGTACTCCACACGTTCATGGAAACGCTCGCCCCCGGCCGCTCGCGACACGCTCGGCCCGGCAACGCGAAGGAACTCGCGGCCACCACGGTGCTGCGTATCGCACTCGACGAAGCCTCATGCAAGATCCGCACGGGCGGCCCCAACGATGACGAGGAAGATCTGGCACTGCCCGTATGGGCCGGCGTGCTGCCCCTGGCGCTCGCGCCGTGCGCACCGATTACCACCGCCTCGCCCGGCGACGTGCCCGAGTATGTGCGCGACTGGCACGAAGCGGCACGCGCCCGAACACAGACAGGTAGCATCGAGAATCAGGAGTACTAACGATGAGCCCGACACCCGCTGCTTCACCGAATTTGAACGAATTCTCT
>CBJLAJ010000161.1:0-11640 GCA_966421005.1 uncultured Paraburkholderia sp. | reverse complement strand
GCCCGGGCGCTTGCGAGCGCGCCGGACACGCAAGCGCTGTCGGGCGTGCCCCGCGCTTTACTTCACGCGCATGCCGGGCATCGCGCCGGTGTGCGGCTCGAGGATATAAAGCCCGGGTTCGCTCTTTTCATCGGCAGCCGAGGCCGCCAGCACCATGCCTTCGGAGAGGCCGAACTTCATCTTGCGCGGCGCCAGGTTGGCCACCATGACCGTCAGCTTGCCGACGAGATCCTCGGGGCGGTAAGCCGATTTGATGCCCGAAAACACGTTGCGCGTCTTCTCTTCGCCGACATCGAGCGTCAATTGCAACAGCTTGTCGGACCCCTCGACTGCTTTGCATTCGACGATGCGCGCGATACGCAGGTCGACCTTGGCGAAATCGTCGATGGAGATGAAGGTGTCGCCGGTGCCTTTGGCCGCGCCATCGGTTGCGGCAGCCGTGCCGCCGCTCTTGACGTCTTTGGCCGCTTTCGCGCCCGCCTGTGACGCTGGGGCGGTATCGGTGGGCTGCAGCGTGGCGCGATTCGCTTCGATCAACGTCTCGATCTGTTTGGGGTCCACGCGTGTCATCAGGTGCTTGTAGGTGTTGATCGGCCGCGCGGACGAAAGCGCGTTGTCCGCGTCGGCCCACACGAGCGGCTCGACGCCGAGGAATGCCTCGACGTTCGCCGCCAGAGCGGGCAACACGGGTTTCAGCGCAATCGTGAGCAGCCGGAACGCTTCGATGCTGACGCTGACCGTTTCATGCAGCGCCACCGCGTTCGCGGGGTCTTTGGCCTGATCCCAGGGCTTGGCGGTGTCGACGTACGCGTTGACTGCGTCCGCCAGCTCCATCGTCTGGCGCACGGCGCGACCGTACTCGCGCGCTTCGTAGTGCGCGGCGATCTGCGGCAGCGCCGCGCGCAGCGTGCCGAGCAACGGGTGGTGCATCGCGCTGTCCTGCACGCGGGCTTCGAACCGCTTGACGAGAAAGCCAGCCGCCCGGCTCGCGATATTCACGAACTTGCCGACGATATCGCTGTTCACGCGCGCCTGGAAATCTTCCAGGTTCAGATCGATGTCTTCCATCGTCGCGTTCAGCTTGGCGGCGAAATAGTAGCGCAACCATTCCGGGTTCAGTCCCGTGTCCACGTAGCTCTTGGCCGTGATGAACGTGCCGCGCGACTTCGACATCTTTGCGCCGTCGACGGTGAGAAAGCCGTGCGCAAAGACATTCGTCGGCGTGCGGTGGCCCGAGAATTCGAGCATCGCGGGCCAAAAGAGCGTGTGAAAGTACAGGATGTCCTTGCCGATGAAGTGGTACTGCTCGGTATCGGTGCCCGGGCGAATCCACGCATCGAAGTCGAGCCCGAGACGCGCGGCCAGATTTTTGAAGCTGGCGTAATAGCCGACCGGTGCATCGAGCCAGACGTAAAAATACTTGCCGCTCGCGCCGGGAATCTCGAAACCGAAGTACGGCGCATCGCGCGAAATGTCCCAATCGGCAAGCTTGGCCTCGCCCGTCTCGCCAAGCCACTCGCGCATCTTGTTGGTCGCTTCGGGCTGGGCGAGCCCGCTTACCCAGGTGCGCAGGAACGATTCGCAGCGCTGATCCGAGAGGCGGAAAAAGTAATGCGTCGATTTGCGGCGCACGGGCGTCGCGCCCGACACGGCCGAGTAGGGGTTGATCAGGTCTGTCGGCTGATAGGTCGAGCCGCAGACCTCGCAGCTGTCGCCGTATTGGTCCTTCGCGCCGCATTTCGGGCACTGGCCCTTGACGAAACGATCGGGGAGGAACATTTCCTTGACGGGGTCGTACGCCTGCTCGATCTCGCGGGCATCGATGAACCCGGCAGTCTGCAGCGACAGAAAGATCGACTCGCACAGCTCGCGATTTTCGTCCGAATCGGTCGAATAGTAGTTGTCGAACGACACCAGAAAGCTGTCGAAATCGCGCTTGTGCTCGCCCCAGACGCGCTCGATCAGCGCCTTCGGCGTGATGCCTTCCTTTTCGGCGCTCAGCATGACGGGCGTGCCGTGCGTGTCGTCCGCCCCGACGTAATAGACCTCATGCCCGTGCATTCGCAGCGCGCGGACCCAGATGTCTGTCTGGATATACTCGACCAGATGGCCGAGGTGGATCTGTCCGTTCGCATACGGCAAGGCGGACGTGACGAGAATCCGGCGACGGAGCGCGGGCGGGCTGGAGGCGATGTCGGGTGCTGTCATTGGGGTTCGAGGAGGGACGGCGCAGAGAAAACGCCGATTTTAACAGGGCCGGCGCGGCAGTTCGCTGCACGGACGTAAAGCTTGGGGCGGGCGCGGCGGGGCGCGAGCGCGCCGAGGGTCGGAGCGGCGGCGGTTGCCCTCAATACCGCGGGCAAAAAAAAACCGGGGCGAATATGAACCGGCCCCGGAGCAACAACGACAAGAGGAGAATGGTGACGCGGCGGCCTTCGCCATCCGCGTACCGTAAGTAGAGACAGCCGATTTCCGGACGAGTTCGAAATTTTTTTCGATTTGTTTACCGAAACATTCCGGACGCATTCCGGGTGGCGCCGCAGTCCGCCTGGCGGGCGTCAGCGGGCTGCTTACTGATACCGCGGCTGTTGGCCGTGCTGTGCCGTGGCCTTCAAATAGATTTCGACGCGACGGTTCTGGGCGCGGCCTCCCTCAGTGCTGTTGTCTGCGATCGGGTTCGACTGGCCGAACCCGTTTGCCGCCAGGCGATTGGGTGCGACACCATGCTGGCTCAAGTAGTTCGCCACGCTTTGGGCGCGGTTTTGCGAAAGCGTCTGGTTATGCTGAGGTGAGCCTGTGCTGTCCGTGAAGCCGCGGATTTCGGCGACGAGCTCGGGGTTTTGCTGCATCTGGCTCGCCACTTCGTTCAGCGTGTTATCGAGCGCCGGATTGATCTGGTAGCTGTCGGTCGCGAACGTCACGTTGCTTGGGATATTGACCTTCAGCGAGCCATCGGGCTGCTCGTTCACCGTTGTGCCCGTTCCGCGGGAAGCGCCGGAAATCCGGTTGCGGATGTTGTTCCAGTTGTAGCCGGTGATGCCGCCGACCAGCGCGCCGACACCGGCGCCGATCGCGGCGCCTTTGCCGCCGCCGAAGATGGCACCGAGGCCGGCGCCCGTGGCAGCGCCCGCGCCGGTACCGTAAGCGGCGTTGGTCTGCTGCTCGGTGGCGCAGCCGGCAACGAGCGCGCCGGCGAGGGCGAATACCGTCAGGCGTGTCATGATTTTTGCGTTCATTTTTTCGAGTCCTCTCAAGAAAACTGTCGGAACGATGCGCGTGCGGCCCGTGCCCGAGGAGCAACCTCTAAGCCTTGCCGCCCGCAGTGTCTTCCGGCGACGACGACGCAAGCCACTACAATAGCGCGTACCGGGTTGCGATGCGGCCCCATGGCGAGCGCCGAGGGCGAAAGTGCCTCGACAGCCCACTATTTGGCAATGGCGAGCAACACTTTCTTTCAATTTTCCCGCCTCGCGGTGCCCCAAAACGCCCGTCAGGCCGCGCCCTCCAAGCGGCTGAGCGGGTGGCGCGCCGCGAGCCGTTCAGCTTCGGAGTCATTTCGATGAGCATTGATCGGGCCTTGGTCGACGCCGCGCTCGCAGCCGTGACAGACCCCAACACGGGCCGACCGTTCGCGGCAGCGAAGGGCGTGAAGGCGGTCGCCGTCGATGGCGCCACCGTGCGTGCCGAGATCGTCCTCGGCTATCCCGCGAAAAGCCAGCTCGACGCACTGCGCGCACAGCTCGAAGCGGCACTGCGCGAGGTGCCGGGTGTCGAGCGTGCCGAGGTGACGCTCACTCAATCGATCGTCGCGCACGCGGTGCAGCGCGGTGTCAAACTGCTGCCCAACGTCAAGAACATCGTCGCGGTGGCGTCCGGCAAGGGTGGCGTTGGCAAGAGCACGACGGCGGTCAATCTGGCGCTGGCGCTGGCGAGCGAAGGCGCGTCGGTCGGCGTGCTCGACGCCGATATCTACGGACCGTCGATTCCGATGATGCTTGGCATCGAAGGCAGGCCCGATTCGCCCGACGGCCAAACGATGAACCCGCTCGAGGGGCATGGCGTGCAGGCGAACTCGATCGGCTTTCTCGTCGAGCAGGACAATCCGATGGTCTGGCGCGGGCCGATGGTCACCTCCGCACTCGAGCAACTGCTCCGGCAGACCAACTGGCGCGAGCTCGACTACCTCGTCGTCGACATGCCGCCCGGCACGGGCGACATTCAGCTGACGCTCGCGCAGCGTGTCCCGGTGACCGGGGCCGTCATCGTGACCACGCCGCAGGACATCGCGCTCATCGACGCCAAGAAGGGCCTCAAGATGTTCGAGAAAGTCGGCGTGCCGATCCTCGGCATCGTCGAGAACATGAGCATCCATGTCTGCTCGAATTGCGGTCACGCGGAGCATATCTTCGGCGCCGGCGGCGCCGAGCGGATGGCCGGCGAATACGGTGTCCAGGTGCTCGGCAGCTTGCCGCTCGACATTTCGATTCGCGAGCAGGCCGATGGCGGGCACCCGTCAGTGGTCGCCGATCCGGGCGGACGCATCGCCGAGACATATCGCGCCATCGCCCGCAAGGTGGCTATCCAGATCGCCGAGCGCGCGCGTGACATGACCGCGAAGTTCCCGAGCATCGTCGTGCAGAACACCTGAGCGGGCGCGTTTCGTGCGGCAAGCGAGGCTTTCGCGCGAGGGCCTCACGCGCCATGCGCCGCGCCGGCGGCCCGGCGCGGTATCATGTCGCCTTCGCTTGAGTCCGGTACGGTAGCGCAGGGGCGCCACGGCCGGCATGAGGATCGCATGAGACAACGAACCGACGGGCGGCACGCGCGTGCGTTGAGCGTCGTCGCCTGCGTCACCCTGATTGGCGTGGCGGGCGCGCCGCTTTCGGGCTGCAGCGCCTTTTTGGGTCACCACGAGAAACGCGCCAGCGCGCAATTGCGGCCGACAGTCGGCAGCGGGGCGCAAGGCGCCGTCACGTTCATCGAGCGCGCCGATGGTGTGCAGGTCACGTACAACCTGGCCGGGTTGCCGCCCAATAGCGACCATGCCTTGCAAGTGCACGAGCGTGGCGATTGCAATGCCGTCGACGCAGCGAGCGCCGGCCCCGTCTTCGCGCCGGCCGCGTCGAGGCTTCGCGCCGGCGTGCGGCTCGAGGGCGATCTCGGCAATCTTCATGCGGACGCGAATGGCGGCGCCACTGGGTTCATCGTCGCGCCCGACGTCTCGCTCGACGGCGTGCGCTCCGTCATCGGGCGTTCGGTGCTGATCTATCGCGAGCCGGCCGATCCGGCATTCCCCGATCACGGCGTCGGGCCCGCGCTCGGGTGCGGCGTGATTCACGGACAATGAAGGGACCCTAGACCCGTGACCGAGAGACCTCGACTTTTATGAGCATCAAATCCGACAAGTGGATTCGGCGCATGGCCGCCGAGCACAACATGATCGAGCCGTTCGTGGGCGATCAGGTCCGCACGGCCGAGGATGGCCGCAAGATCGTGAGCTTCGGCACGTCGAGCTACGGTTACGACATCCGCTGCGCCGACGAATTCAAGATCTTCACGAACATCAACTCGACGATCGTCGATCCGAAGAACTTCGACGAAAAGTCGTTCGTGGACTTCAAGGGCGACGTCTGTATCATTCCGCCGAATTCGTTCGCGCTCGCGCGCACGGTCGAGTACTTCCGCATACCACGCAACGTGTTGACGGTCTGTCTGGGCAAGTCGACCTATGCCCGCTGCGGCATCATCGTGAACGTCACGCCGTTCGAGCCCGAATGGGAGGGCTATGTGACGCTCGAGTTCTCGAATACGACGCCGCTGCCGGCGAAGATCTATGCGAACGAGGGCGTGGCCCAGGTGCTTTTTTTCGAAAGCGACGAAGTCTGCGATGTGTCGTACGCGGACCGCGGCGGCAAGTATCAGGGTCAGCACGGCGTCACTTTGCCGAAGACCTGAACGCCGTCGGTGTGTCGTCAGTGTGGCGTCACAACGCTGACGCAAAGCGCAAAGAGACTGACAGGTTTTCGAGCGACCGCTCGGCACGGAAAACATGACCCGCGCCGGCGGTCCTTGTTTTTGGAGAATCGTCCATGAAGTTCCGTTTCCCCGTCGTCATCATCGATGAGGACTTCCGTTCCGAGAACATCTCGGGTTCCGGCATTCGGGCGCTCGCGGAGGCGATCGAAGGGGAGGGCGTGGAGGTCCTCGGCCTGACGAGCTACGGCGACCTGACATCGTTCGCGCAGCAATCGAGCCGGGCGTCGTGCTTCATTCTGTCGCTCGACGACGACGAGCTCATGCTCGGCGAAACGGGCCCCGATGGCGAGCTGCCCGAGTTCGCGACAGCGATTCTCGAGTTACGCGCATTCGTCACCGAAGTCCGCCGGCGCAACGCGGACATTCCGATCTTCCTTTACGGCGAGACGCGCACTTCGCGCCATCTGCCGAACGATATCCTGCGCGAGCTGCACGGCTTCATCCACATGTTCGAGGATACGCCCGAGTTCGTCGCGCGCCATATCGTGCGCGAAGCGAAGGTCTATCTCGATTCGCTCTCGCCGCCGTTCTTCAAGGAGCTCGTCAAGTATGCCGACGAAGGCTCCTATTCATGGCATTGTCCGGGCCATTCGGGCGGCGTGGCATTCCTCAAGAGCCCGCTCGGCCAGATGTTCCATCAGTTCTTCGGCGAGAACATGCTGCGCGCCGATGTCTGCAACGCCGTTGACGAGCTCGGGCAACTGCTCGATCACATCGGCCCTGTCGCCGCGTCCGAGCGCAACGCGGCCCGCATTTTCAGCGCCGATCACCTGTTCTTCGTCACGAACGGTACCTCGACGTCGAACAAGATCGTCTGGCATGCAACGGTCGCGCCGGGCGACATCGTCGTCGTCGATCGCAACTGCCATAAGTCGATCCTCCATGCGATCACGATGACGGGCGCCATTCCGGTCTTCCTGACGCCGACGCGCAACAACTTCGGCATCATCGGCCCGATCCCGCTCGACGAGTTCAAGCCCGAGAACATCCGCAAGAAGATCGAGGCCAACCCGTTTGCGCGCGAGGCGCTCGAACGCAATCCGAATCTGAAGCCGCGCATCCTGACGATTACGCAAAGCACGTACGACGGTGTGATCTATAACGTCGAAACGATCAAGTCGTTGCTCGGCGACTTCCTCGATACGCTGCATTTCGACGAAGCGTGGCTGCCGCACGCGGAGTTTCATTCGTTCTATCAGGACATGCACGCGATCGGTGCAGGCCGGCCGCGCACCGGTGCGCTCGTGTTCGCGACGCATTCGACGCACAAGCTGCTCGCCGGCATCTCGCAGGCGTCGCAGATCGTCGTGCAGGACTCGGCCGACGGCGCGTTCGACCGGCATCGCTTCAACGAGGCGTACCTGATGCACACGTCGACGAGTCCGCAATACGCAATCATCGCCTCGTGCGACGTTGCCGCGGCGATGATGGAGCCGCCGGGCGGCACGGCACTCGTCGAAGAGTCGATCGCCGAGGCGCTCGACTTCAGGCGCGCGATGCGCAAGGTCGACGCCGAATATGGCGATGACTGGTTCTTCCAGGTCTGGGGGCCGGAGGCGCTGGCCGACGAGGGCATCGGCTCGCGCGAAGACTGGGTACTGCGCGCGAACGATCCGTGGCACGGCTTCGGACCGCTCGCCGAAGGCTTCAACATGCTGGACCCGATCAAGGCGACGATCGTCACGCCAGGGCTCGACCTCGCCGGCGAGTTCGGCGAATCGGGCATTCCTGCCGCCATCGTCACGCGGTATCTGGCCGAGCACGGCATCATCGTCGAGAAGACCGGGCTCTACTCGTTTTTCATCATGTTCACGATCGGCATCACGAAGGGCCGATGGAACTCGATGGTGACGGAGCTTCAGCAGTTCAAGGACGACTACGACAGCAACCAGCCGCTGTGGCGTGTGCTGCCCGAATTCGTCGCCCAGCATCCCGCATACGAGCGCATGGGGCTGCGCGATCTGTGCCAGGCGATTCACAGCGTCTATCGTGCGAACGACATCGCCCGGCTCACGACGGAGATGTACCTGTCGAACATGGAGCCCGCGATGAAGCCCTCCGATGCGTTCGCAAAGCTCGCGCACCGCGAGATCGATCGCGTGCCGATCGACGAGCTCGAGGGCCGGGTCACGAGCGTGTTGCTGACGCCTTACCCGCCCGGCATTCCGCTGCTCATCCCGGGCGAACGGTTCAACCGGACGATCGTCAACTACCTCAAGTTCGCGCGCGAGTTCAACGAGCGCTTCCCTGGGTTTTCGACCGATATTCATGGGCTCGTCGCCGAGCGGGTGGACGGGCGCATGGAATATTTCGTCGACTGCGTGCGTGTGTAACCATGAAGTGTGCTGCAAGAACGCTGCTGCGGGTCAGGCTTGCGCTTGGCGCATTGGCGCTGGCCGGTGCCTCGTTCGTCGTGCCGGCCGCGGCTCATGCCGAAGCGGCGCCCGCCGATCCGATCGATACGGCGATGCGCACCTGCCTCGCGCGCGCGGACCGTTCGTCGCCCGCCGGACAGGCGCAATGCATGGATGCCGCGCGCGATTCATGGCAGGCCGCCATCGACGTGGCCTATCGGTCGCTGACGGCGAGTGCGCCGGACAAGACGCGGCGTGCCTGGGAGGAAAGCCAGCGGCGCTGGCAGACGTGGCGGGATAAGGAAGTGCCGCTCGTGCATGCGGTGTTCCAGACCACGCACGGGTCGGCTTATGTCATCACGCAGGCGAATGTGCTGTTGCAACCTGTGCGCGACCGGGCGCTGCAGCTGCGCCATGTGGCGGCGCAGTTCGGAGCCGGCGCCAACGCGGCAAGCGGCGGTGATCCGCCTACCCCGGTACGCACGGCGCGGCTGCGTGCCTGCACGGTCGATGCCGCTTGCGAGCATGCCCAGTTCGATCTGAACCGCTACGCACGCAAGCTGCGCGCGAAGCTACCGACGCGCTCGCGTGTCGTGCTTTCGCATGCGCAGCGCGCCTGGCTTGCTTACTTCGAAGCTACCTCGGGGCTTGGCACCGAAGCCGAGCGGGTCGATCTGATCGGTGCGCGCGTGGCGACGCTCAAGCGTCTCTCCGAGACGGCGGGCGGCGGCTGAGCCAACGAAAGGAAACCGGCAGGCAGTAAGCGCGTAACGGACGCGCGAAACGCGCCGCTACGCGCCAGAGGGTTGCCGGCTTTATTGCCGCTCGGCCGCGATCGCTTCGCGTGCGGCGCGTGCCGCCGCCCGCACCTGTTCGGGGGCCGTCCCACCCGCGTGATTGCGGCTTGCAACAGAACCTTCGAGCGTCAGATAGTCGAAGACATCGTCGCCGATCAGATGCGCGACATTCGGCAACTCGGCGCGCATCTCATCGAGCGTGAGGTCTGCCAGATCGCATTGCCTGTCGACGCAGATCCGTACCGCATGGGCCACCGCCTCGTGCGCATCGCGAAACGGCAACCCGCGTTTGACGAGGTAGTCGGCGAGATCCGTCGCTGTCGAGAACCCTTGCAATGCGGCTGCGCGCATCGCTTCGGGCTTGACGGTAATGCCCGCGACCATTTCGGCAAAGATGCGCAAGGTGTCCGCGACGGTATCGACCGTATCGAAAAGCGGCTCCTTGTCTTCCTGGTTGTCCTTGTTGTAGGCCAGCGGTTGGCCCTTCATCAGCGTCAGCAAGGCCATCAAGTGGCCGTTCACGCGGCCGGTCTTGCCGCGCGCGAGTTCGGGCACGTCCGGGTTCTTCTTTTGCGGCATGATCGACGAACCCGTGCAGAAGCGATCCGCGAGATCGATGAAGCCGACGCGAGGACTCATCCAAAGCACGAGCTCTTCCGAAAAACGCGAAACGTGCGTCATGACGAGCGCGGCGGCCGCCGTGAATTCGATCGCGAAGTCCCGATCCGACACCGCGTCGAGCGAGTTCGCGCAGATGCCGTCGAAGCCGAGCGTACGCGCGACGGCTTGCCTGTCGATGGGGTAGCTCGTGCCGGCGAGCGCCGCGGCGCCGAGCGGCAGCCGGTTCCCGCGCGCGCGGCAATCGCGCATGCGTTGCGTATCGCGGCCGAACATTTCGACGTAGGCGAGCAGGTGATGGCCGAACGTGACGGGCTGCGCGACCTGCAGATGGGTAAAGCCCGGCATGATCGTTTCAGCGTGCTGCTCCGCCAACTCGACGAGCGCGAGACGCAAATCGCCGAGCAAGCCGCGGATGCGATCGATTTCGCCGCGCAACCAGAGGCGGATGTCCGTTGCGACCTGATCGTTGCGCGAGCGGCCTGTGTGCAGCCGCTTGCCCGCATCGCCGACGAGCGCCGTGAGCCGCGCTTCGATATTGAGGTGGACGTCTTCGAGATCGAGCTGCCAGACGAATTCGCCGCGTTCGATCTCGCCCTTGATCTGCGCCATGCCGCGCTCGATGGCGGCGAGATCGTCGGCGCTGATGATCTGCTGCGCGGCGAGCATCTTCGCATGCGCAAGCGAGCCTTCGATATCGACGAGCGCCATCCGGTTGTCGAAGAAAACCGACGACGTATAGCGCTTGACGAGTTCCGACATCGGTTCGGAGAAGCGAGCCGACCAGGCTTCGCCTTTTTTGTGCAGTTGGGACGTCATGATGATGGGCTTAGGAAGTGGTCCGTCGTGACGGCGCCGATCGGGCGATCGGGCGCGCCGAAGGTGCCGGAGTTACGTCGTGCGGCGGCACGGCACGCGCGGCGCCAGGCCGGGAAACGCTCGATTTTATCACCGCGGCCTCGCGCGGCCCGAGCGCTGCGGCTAGGCCGTCGCCATCAACTTGCCCGCGCAGACCACCGGCCCGCTCGGCCCGCTGGCATTCGGGGAGCCGCCTGGGGGCTCGACCGATACCGCCAGCCTTGCATAGGCGTTCATGGCGCGCACCTTCATATGCACGATCTTGCCCGGCGGCAGCATGCCGAGCGAAACAGGTGCGCCATGTTCGGGGATGCCCCAGAGCTGTTCGGAATGGCCCGGTGGCGCGGCGTCGCCGCCGCTCATGCGGTGCGCGCTCATCATCGCGCTCTTGTCGTCCCACATCACGAAGACCATCGTTTTGCTCGTCTTCACGTCGGCCAGCGCGGCGACATAGGAGACGCGTTCGATGGCAGGGGGCTCGCCAACGGCTTCGCCGTGGCCAACGCTCGCGGTCGATTCGGCGGCGGGCGGGAAAGGCCGCAAAACGATGGCGAAGGCGATCGCCGCGGCCAGCGCCGCACCGGTGGCCGCGAACGACCAGCCGCGCCAGAACGCGAGACTGTCGAACCATCGGTGAGCGTGCCTGCGCAGCGCCCGGGTATGCGCTGTCGCCGACACGCTGCTCGCATCACCGGGCGCGCGGCGTTTTGCATCTTTTGCATCGGTCCATCCGAGCGCGCGCTCGATTGCCTTCCAGGTACTTTGAGGCGGCGCCACGGCCGGCGCAAGCTCCGGCAGCGCTGCCAAATGCGCCTGCCAGCCCGCGATGGCCTCGCGTATCGCCATATCGCGCGCGGCGAGCGCTTCGAAGCGGCGTCGCGCGCCGCCGCGCAAAACACCAACCGCGTACTCACCGGCACGGCGATCGAAGAGCCCCGGGTCACGATGCAAGTTCATTCGCTGGCCCCCATACCGGT
>CBJLAJ010000160.1:0-11722 GCA_966421005.1 uncultured Paraburkholderia sp. | reverse complement strand
CGACATTATTGATCGTTGATAAACGGGCCCTGCAATTGCTGCATTTCATAAAATGGCGGGTTTCCCGCCGAAGGAGTCGATGATGAATACGATCGATCGAGCGCGCGGGCGTGCCATTGCGGTTGCAATACTTGGCTGCGCGGGCTTCGCTGGCGTGAGCTCCACGTCGGCGCAAGGCGCGGCGACAGACGCAGGCGCGTCCATGGTTCAGCCACCCGAGCCGCCGGCAAGCGGAGTGAACGCTCACAACCCCGACAATATGCCGGTCAAGCGCCCTACGAAGCCGACGAACGATCCCATTGCGCGGCGGCCACCGGCGAGCGCCGCCCATGCGAAATAAGAACTTGATGAGGCGCTCGAGGCGGGACCTCAGCGGAGAATAAAATCGGGTCCGCATCGCGCACTGCAACGACAAGACGTCGCGGCCCCGTCAAAAGCGCGGGCTCGCCGGTGAAGGCGCAGCCCGCCGTTGCAACTTGGTCCGGCCGTCAATCCGAATGTTTCTCGGCGGAATTGGTAATGGCGTGACCGCCCTTCGAGATGTCTTCGCCCGCCCCCGCAACGGTGTGGCAGGCCGTCAGCGCTGTCGTTGCGGCAAGCACCGCGAGTGCAATGAGTCGTTTCATGAGAACCCTCCCTATGCGAGCCGAATCGCTCGACGTTTCAGGTAACGGGTGCTCAGCAACGTGCGTGCCGCCCCTTTTTTGAGGGCTCCGTCGCCCTACGCCAACCCGGCTCTTGCGAGAGCGCTACCGCCCTGGTTATCAGACGTAAGATGACGTACATTGACATCACTAAGAAGACTGAGGAGAAGGGACATGTTGCGATATCCAGCTGCACGCCGGCGCCGCGCCACCGCGGCAAAAAGCGCGACCTTCGTGCGTGCCGCATTGGCCGGTCTGATGGCATGCGCGTTTGCCAGCACGGTCCATGCAAGCCGCACTTACGTGTACGTCTCGAACGCCGACAGCCAGGACATCTCGGCATTCAAGCTCGACGAACGGCACGGCGCGCTGAAGTCGATCCAGACGCTCCCGGTTGGCGGCACGGCCATGCCAATGGCGCGCTCGCCGAATCAGCCGCACCTGTATGTCGGACTGCGTTCGAAGCCATACAGCGTCGCAACGCTCTTCATGAATCCGCTCGACGGCACGCTGACGCGGATCGGCACCGCCGCGCTGCCCGAGAGCATGGCCTACATTTCGACGGACGCCACGGGCCGCTTCCTCTTCGGTGCATCGTACGGCGGCAATCTTTTGTCGATGAGCCGCATCGATGCAAAGGGCATCCCTGAAGACGCTCATCTAACGGTCCCGACTGGCCCGATGGCGCACGCCATCCGCACCTCGCCCGACAACCGGTACGCCTTCGCCTCGGTACTTGGCGCGGACGCATGGCTGAAGCTCGCGCTCGATCGCGACACCGGCACGCTCACGCTCGATCCCAAGGCCGCCTATTCGCTGCCGCAGGGCTCCGGTCCGCGCCATTTCGTATTCTCCGGCGATGGACGGTTCGTCTATCTGATCGACGAACTCGACGGCAAACTCCATGTGCTTGCCTTCAACAAGAAGGCGGATGCGGCCCGTCCGGCTCAAACGAGCTCGATCCTGCCGCCCGACTTCACAGGCAAACCCTGGGGCGCGGATCTTCACCTGACGCCTGACGGCAAATTCCTCTATGTGTCCGAACGTACGTCGAGCACGCTCGCGGGGTACCGCGTCGATCGGCGCTCGGGCAAGCTGCTGCGCATCGGCACGTGGCCAACCGAGAAACAGCCACGCGGCTTCAACATCGACGCATCGGGGCAATATCTCTTCGCGGTCGGACAAGTCTCGAATCACCTGACCGAGTATCGTATCGATCGCAAGAGCGGCGCATTGACAGCGAACGGGGGAGCTGACACGGGCAAGAACCCGAATTGGGTCGAAGTCGTCACGTTCGAATAACGCAGCGGTATGTTAAATGGGCACGGGCGCCAATTCGGCCTGCGCCTGCGTGCGCGCCAAATGTCCGTCATCAGACGACCGCCGGTGCGACTAGCTATAATGAATAGCCGTTCACACTGATAAAACGCTGTTCCCACGAGGTACATCGATGTCCGCGCCGCCCACCCCTGCCGTCCCACAAAGACGAGCTCGCAACCTGGCGGAATTCGTCGTCAGCCGCTTGACGGAGCAAATCGAGGCGAGCGTCCTCAAGCCCGGTGACAAACTGCCGACGGAATCCCAGCTCATGGAAACGATGAGCGTCAGCCGCACCGTCATCCGGGAGGCGATTTCGCGTCTGCAAGCAGCGAAAGTGATCGAAACGCGCCATGGCATCGGCAGCTTCGTGCTCGAGCCCAACAGCAAATCGCTGAGCCTCGAGGTCGTGCCCGGCACGACATTGCGCGACGTGCTATCGATTCTCGAATTGCGCATCAGCCTGGAGACAGAATGCGCGGGTCTGGCCGCGCAGCGGGCGAAGCCGGAAGACATCGCGCGCATTCGAACCGCGCTCGATACGATCGCGGCCAAGCGTGCGAGTGCTTCGGACAGTGTGGAGGCGGATCTCGACTTTCACGTCGCCGTGGCGCAGGCCACCGGCAACCGGTATTTCGTCGATATTCTCGTGCAGCTCGGTACGGCCTTGATTCCGCGCGAGCGGGTCGATTCGGCCAGTATCGCGCGCGAGGACCCGAGCGCCTATCTCTCGCTCGTGAACCGCGAGCATGAAAGCATCTTCGATGCGATTGCACGGCGCGACGCCGAAAGCGCGCGCGCCGCCATGCGGATGCATCTTTCGAACAGCCGCGAGCGGCTGCGCCGCGCGAACCAGCACGTGGCGACGGAATTCGACTGAACCCGCGGTATCAGGCGGCCGCGAGCCTGAAGGCAGCGACCGCCGAAGCCGTGGCTTGCGCCTGCTGCTCGAGCGCGCTCGCCGCGGCAGCCGACTCTTCCACGAGCGCGGCGTTTTGCTTCTGGAATTTCTCCACAGCGGCCGAATAGGCGATACCCGCGTTCCGGATGTCCCGATCGTTGATCGTGACGTAAGCAGCGGTGTCGTCATTTTGCAACGCGACGAACGCGGCCTTCAGCTGCGAGGCGAGCTGATCGGACGCACCCAGCAACTGTTGTTTTAACGCGTCATCCTGCCCGTCGAGCCGGTGCGCGTGGCGGAAAGCCTCCGTTTCTTCGGCAGCGCGATCGATGGTGGTCTGAGCGCTCTTGAGCGCCGAGTCGCGCGTCGCTTTGTCGTTGTTCTCCTTGAGCGCAGCGTAAGCGCGCGTGCGTGGTGTCTTTGTAGCCGTCGTTGGCGAGAATGACCTGACGCGCGACCTGGCGCTGGAAACGGGCATCGTTGTTCGAGCGATCGAGTGTAACGACACCGACTGCCCCACCAGGATGATCATGACCGCGAAAACGGTCAGTACTTCGAGCAGGCTTGTCGCACTGTCCAGTTGCGCATCTTTGTGTCCCCCGTGTGGCGCCGAGCGTCGATTTATCGCTCTTCCCAGGCTTTTCTTTAGTCGATTCGAATAAAGCCGGGGGGCACTTTTCTGAGGCAAATACGCGCCGCGGACATCATACGTTGTCTTACAAGCAGCAGCTAGCAGGTTTTCACTTGGTAGTTTCCCTAGTATGCCCTTCTGTAGGGCGCCCTGACAATTTTACTGGCAGTTACAGTTATACGATGACATATAAGTACCAGCGCCTGTGGGTGCCGGTACCGATAAGAATCCCTCTCAGCACCTGCACGGAGATCTGATGAAGAAGAAAGTACTCGCCACGATGGTGGCGGCAGCCGCAACGAGCCTCGTTGCCGGCGCAGCGCAAGCGCAAAGCAGCGTTACGCTGTACGGTATCGTGGACAACGGCTTCGCCTATATCAACAACGTTGCCCCGTCGACGGGCGCCACGTCGGGCGGCAAGTCGCTCATCAAGATGAACAACGGCGTTTGGGCGGGTAACCGCTTCGGCCTGAAGGGCAGCGAAGATCTGGGCGGCGGTACGAAGGCCATCTTCACGTTGGAGCAAGGCTTCAACATCATGAACGGCACGCAGAGCACGTCCGGTCTCGCATTCCATCGTCAAGCCTGGGTTGGCCTGACGAACGACGCTTACGGTACGGTCACGATGGGCCGTCAGTACACGCCGTACTACACGCTGCTGTCGCCCTGGAGCCCGACGACGTGGCTGACCGGCGCATTCGGCGCGCATCCGGGCGATATCGACTCGCTCGACACGAACTATCGTACGAACAACCAGGTCGTCTACACGTCGCCGAACCTCTACGGCTTCACGTTCAGCGGCGGCTACGCGTTCGGCGGCACGCCGGGCAGCGTGGCGGCGAACTCGGTGTGGAGCGTGGCCGCGCAGTACAAGAACGGCCCGTTCGGTATCGGCGTTGGCTACCAGAACATCAAGAACGCGAACGGCGCGACGTGGACGTCGGCCGCAAGCAACAACGGCGCGGAAGAAGCCGTGTCGGCCATCAACAACGGCTACAAGACGGCTGTCGGTCAGCGCCGCGTGGGCGTGACGGCTGGCTATCAGTTCACGCCGGCGTGGGACGTGTCGGCCTCGTACACGAACGTCATCTACGTGCCGGGCGCCGGCTCGACGTTCACGAACGAAGCTGTGTTCAATACGTTTGGCGCCGTGCTGCACTGGAAGGCTACGGCTGCTCTCGACCTCGCCGCCGGCTACAGCTACACGGCTGCGTCGCAAGCGAACGGCATCACGAGCGCGGCTCGCTATCACCAGTTCAACCTGTCGCAATACTACGCACTGTCGAAGCGCACGGGCTTCTACGTGGTCGAAGCGTACCAGCACGCCAAGGGCAATACGCTCAACGGCACGTCGGTCATCAAGGCAACGTCGCAGATCGGCGACGGCATCAGCGCATCGGCAAGCCAGAACCAGGTTGCGATCGGCGCAGGCATCATCCACCGCTTCTAAGCAACAACGACTGCGCGGCAGCGCTTCGCGATGCCGCGCTGCTCAAACTACGGTGCGAGCACTTGAACGCCAGGGTCTCACGACCCTGGCGTTTTTCTTTATTTACTGCGCTCTCTCTCAGGTACCGCCAGCGATCAGAAGAACCCAAGAGGCTTGGCGTCGTAGCTGACGAGCAGACACTTGGTCTGCTGATAGTTCGACAGCGCGATCTTGTGCGTCTCGCGCCCGATACCCGATTGCTTGTAGCCGCCGAACGCCGCATGCGCGGGGTACAGGTGGTAGCAATTGGTCCATACACGGCCCGCCTCGATCTCGCGGCCCATCCGGTATGCGCGCGTGCCGTCGCGCGTCCAGACGCCCGCGCCGAGTCCGAAGTAGGTGTCGTTGGCGAGTTCGATCGCTTCGGCCTCGTCCTTGAACGTCATCACCGACGCCACCGGCCCGAAGATCTCCTCCTGGAACACGCGCATCTTGTTGTTGCCGAGCAGCATCGTCGGCATCACGTAGTAGCCGCTGGCCAACCCATCGGCGGGACTCCTGCGCTCGCCGCCCGTCAGACACTGCGCGCCCTCGCCTCGGCCGATGTCGATGTAGGAAAGAATCTTGTCGAGCTGCTGCTGCGACGCCTGCGCGCCGATCATCGTCGACGGATCGAGCGGATGGCCGGCCTTGATCGCCTGCACGCGCGCGATCGCCTTTTCGATGAAGCGCTCGTAGATCGATTCCTGGATCATCACGCGTGACGGACACGTGCAGACTTCACCCTGATTGAGCGCAAACATCGCGAGACCTTCGAGCGCCTTGTCGAGGAAAGCATCGTCGCGATCGAGCACGTCCGCGAAGAAAATGTTCGGGCTCTTGCCACCCAGCTCGACCGTCGTCGGAATCAGCGTCTCGGCGGCCGCGCGCATGATGTGCTTGCCTGTCGGCGTCGAGCCCGTGAAGGCCAGCTTGGAAATTCGGTTGCTCGTGGCGAGCGCTTCGCCCGCTTCGCGGCCAAAGCCGTTCACGATGTTGACGACACCGGCCGGGAACAGGTCGCCGATGATCTGCATCAGCACGAGAATCGAGGCCGGTGTCTGCTCCGCGGGCTTGAGCACGACGCAGTTGCCGGCGGCGAGCGCGGGGGCGAGCTTCCACGCCGCCATCAGCAGCGGAAAGTTCCAGGGGATGATCTGGCCGACGACGCCCATTGGCTCATGGAAGTGATAAGCCACGGTGTTGTCGTCGATTTCGGAGATGCCGCCTTCCTGCGCGCGAATGCAGCCGGCGAAGTAACGCAGGTGATCGACCGCGAGCGGCAGATCGGCCGCCATCGTCTCGCGCAGCGGCTTGCCATTGTCGATCGTCTCGGCCACGGCCAGCAGCTTGAGATTCTTTTCCATCCGGTCGGCGGCCGCGAGCAGCAAGTTGGCGCGCTCGGTCGTCGAGGTCTTGCCCCAGGCGCGGCGCGCCTTGTGAGCCGCATCGAGTGCGAGTTCGACGTCGGCCGCGGCCGAGCGGGGAATGCGACAGAACGGCTTGCCGTTGATCGGCGAAACATTCTCGAAGTACTCGCCTGCAACGGGCGGGACCCACTTGCCGCCGATGTAGTTCTCGTACTGCTGAACGTAGGGATACTCGATGTCGAGTCCCAGCTTCTTGAGGTCCAACATGTCCATCGCGTGTCTCCTTGAATCCTAAGTTGTGTAGGGTTGGGCGCCGTTCGGCGGCGGGTTCATCGAGGCAACATGTATGCCACGCATCCGACGCCCGCCACCGCATCGATTTCGACTCGCATCGATCGGGGCCCGCTGCAACACTGTTCCAAATTGCGTCAGCGACCGTTTTGATATGGAACAACTGAAACAGCTGAAACGACTTAAAGACTTAAACGACTCAAACGGTTGAAAGCTCCATTCGCGAATCGATCATTGCCCCGGCCCCGCGTTGAGCGGTGTCACCGACGCGCGCGCGACATCGGCCGTGAGCTTCGCGGCTTTCGGCCGATAACCGTTCGAATAGAGCAGGAACGCCATGATGTCGGCGTAGTCCTGCGGCTTGAGCTTGCCGGGCCGGTCTGCCGGCATGTTCGTGGACATGTATCCAAAGATGCCTCCGATCGTCAGATGAGAATTGCTCGCCGGTGCAAAGGCTGGGCCCGTCAAGGCCGGCGCCGTCACGCCTTGCAAGCTCGCGCCATGGCATTTGGCGCATGCGCTCGCATAAAGGCTCTTGCCATGTCCGATTTGCGTCTTGTCGAACGAGGGCGTATCGCCGGGCGACGCCGCCGCGACGCGCAGGAACCCGCCTCTCGTCGAGGGGAAGTACAGTGCGGTACGTGCCGCACCATCGGCATGCAGTGCGGGGCCATCGCGATATGCAGGGGCCAGCGCGGGGCTGGCTACGCTCGCGCGAGCTTGCGAGAGCGCCGGCAGATCCCAGTCACGCGTGATCGCCGCGAGCCGGCCGTCCGCTTGCATCGCGCTCAACGCCTTGTCGATGCGCTCATGCAACTTGACATGCTTCGCATCGAAAGCGAAAACGAGTTCCCATTGGGCGTACGGGGAACGCGTCGCGCTGAGTTCGAAGCGTTGCTCGGGATGCGTGCGTCGATAGGCCACCACGGCGGGATACCAGACGATCGCCCGCTGTGCGCGGCCGCCCGCGACGGCAGCAACGGTCAGCTCGGGCGTGTTTTCGAGGTCGAGCCGGGTGCGGCTGTACTGCTGTACGGCGATGAGTTGCGCGGGGCTCGCGTAGGTCGCGGCCACCACATCGGCCGGGCGCCGCGTGGACGCAGGCGCGGCCTCGCTCAGGTCGACGTAGTCCGCGCGCAGATAGCCGCGGGAGAAGCGCAATTCGGCGCTCGCAGCGTCAGCCGCTGGCGAGCGCGGGAAGCCGGCGATGACATCGCAGCGGCTCGCGAGCGCACGACGCAGCTCCTTGAGTGAGACGCCGTCGTCGTCGTTCGCGCCAAGCGCATCGGAGACGATCGATGCGTCGATTCGCGCGATCTTGAACGCTTCGCGCGCAACAACCCGATCGAGGCTGGCCGAGGGGCTGCCAGGGAACGTACAGACGCGCACGGCAGCGGGGACCGGTGTCGATGCGAGAAAGGCGCCGGCGGCGAAGACGCTAGCCGCTGAGAGAGGCAAAAAGGAGATTTTCATGGCGATGCTACCGATGAATGCGTGAGGCTGCACCGCGAGCATGATGTCGACCCTGACACATGCTCGCGACAGACGAATGCGGGAAAGAAACGCTGAAACCGATCAGCTGCGACCGAGCGCGAAGACGTAGAGCGTGCCGCCGCGCGGCACCTTCTCGGCGATCTTCGCCATCGGGCCGCCCCAGATCGGGTTCGCGCCGCCGTAGCCGGCCAGCACCGCGACATACTCCTTGCCGTCGACTTCGAACACCGACGGCTGCGCCACGATGCCACTCGCGAGCTTCGGGCTCTGCCAGAGCACCTTGCCGGTCGCCGCATCGAACGCGTAGAGATGGCCGTCGAGCGAGCCGCTGAATGCCAGGCCGCTCGCGGTGCTCGCGACACCGCCGTTCCACGGCATCTTGGTCCAATGGCTCCAGACCTTCTTGCCCGTGTTGACATCGATCGCCTGCAGTTCGCCGTAACCCTTGCTGCCGGGCTCGGACTTGATTTCGAAGCCTTCGCCGAGATACGGCAGCCCTTCCATATAGCTGACCGACTTGCCGGACAGACTCATGCAGGCATGCAGCGCGGGAACGAACGCAAGGTGTCGCTCGGGATCGTAGGACATCGACCACCAATTTTTGCCGCCGAGAAAGCTCGGGCACGTATTGATCGTCGAGCCCACTTTGGGATACTTCGCATTGTCCTGAATGGGCTTGCCGTCAGCCGTATAACCCGTCACCGAGGTTGCTTTGACGAACGGCCTGGCATAGATGAGCTTGCCATTGCTGCGATCGATCGCGTCGAAATATCCGTTGCGGTCCGCATGGATGATCGCGTCGTAGTCCTTGCCCTCGTAGCTGATCTTCGCGAGCACCGGCGTATTCACACCGTCGTAGTCCCAGGTGTCGTGCGACGTGTACTGGAAGTGCCACTTGAGCGCGCCGGTCTTGGGATCGAGCGCCAGTAAGGAGTCCGAATAAAGATTGTCGCCGGGGCGCAGATCAGCCAGCCACGGCCCGGGGTTGCCGACGCCCCAGTAGAGCGTCTTCGTCGCCGCGTCGTAAGTGCCGGTCAGCCAGGCCGGCGCGCCGCCGTGCTCCTGCATACCGTCGGGCCAGGTATCGCCGCCCTTCTCCTTGGCGCCCGGCACCGTGAAGCGCTTCCAGAGCAGCTTGCCATCGTCAGGATTCAACGCTGCGATGAAGCCGCGCGCGCCATATTCGCCGCCAGAACTGCCGACGACGATTGCGCCGTCCAGCGCGAGCGGGGCAAGCGAGAACGCGTAGCCGAGGCCCGGATCGAACATCTGCTTCTTCCAGACGAGATTGCCCGTTTGCGCATCGAGCGCCGCCACCTCGCCGCTCAGCATCGCGACGTAGACGTTCTTGCCATAGAGCGCGACGCCCCGATTGACGACATCGCAGCAGGCCGTCTTGAACGACTCGGCGCCGAGCTTCGGCTCGTATTTCCAGAGCGTTTTGCCCGTTGCCGCATCGAACGCATAGACGTTGTCCTTGGGCGTGCTGACGAACAGATAACGTCCATTGACGATGGGTGTCGCTTCGAAGCCCTGCTGCAGATCGGCGGGGAACTTGTAGCTCCAAGCGGTCACCAGCCGCTTGACGTTCGTGGTATCGATCTGCTTGAGCGGCGAATGCGATTGCCCGTTGTAGGTGCGGTAATAGGTGAGCCATCCTCCGTCCTCTTGCGCGCTCGTCATGCGTTCGTAGGTCACGGGCGGATACGTGTCGGCCGCGCCGGCTGCAGGCGCATCTAAACCGAACGCCCCGCCAAGCGCGCTCGCCAATGCCGTCAGCAACAAGCCCGAAGTCGAACCTCTTTTCATGTCTCTCTCCATATCGATTTAGCGCAGCGATATCGCGAAGTCGGCGCTCGATGCTTCGTTCGGCAGTCGCGGCGGGCGGCTCGACGCAAGTCGTATGCCATTGAAGAGAGAGCGTCTTTGGAGGCACGGCACGTGGGCCGATGCATGGACTCGCCGAACTCGACGAGTTCATGTGCCGTTATGTCGCATCTGTACCGATTCGATACAGGCGGTGCGTTGGCACTGATCACAAATGGAACAGCGGGCGACGAGGTGAAATGTCGCGCGTGAAACGGACAAGCCGCACGGCTTAACCGAACATGGCTTCGATCGCTTTCGAAAGGCTAGACGCAAGCGCAGGCTCGCTACCGAGATGGCCCGCTTGCACGAGCGTGCGCCGGACGTTCGGCACGGCCCGCGCGAGCCGCTTCAGATTGGTGGGTGAGCAGACGGGATCGCGCAAACCGGGAACGGCTGCGAGCGGCACACCGGCTCGCGCCGCGCGGCGCGCGAACGAAAGCAGCCCTCGCTCGCGGAGCCAGCAACCATGCGTCAGATAATGCGCCTGGATGCGGTACTTCTTCGTCAGACGCTGTGCCGCGGCGTGACCAGCGCCGGCGCGGCGATGCGCACCGCGCGGTCCGCCGAGGTGAGCCGATGCAAGTACCGCATCCTCGTAGGCGCGCCATGCGAGCGCAACGGCATGCTGCCGCGGCCGCGGCGCATTCGCGCGCAACGCGCGCGCGCATGCCGCGAACAGCGCCGAGGGTCGATCGCAACCCTCGGCGCGCGCGAGCGCTCTCCATTCGCGCGGAGCGCGGGTGCGCGAACCGACGAACAGGTCGCGCACTTCACGCTGCGACGTCAGAAAGAGTCCGCGCAGTACGACACCGGAGACGCTTTGCGGGTGCTCGCCCGCATAGGCCAGCGCGAGCGACGCCCCCCAAGACCCGCCGACAACGCCCCAGCGGGCGAATCCGAGACGCTCGCGAATCGCCTCGATGTCGCCGACGAGCCGGTCTGTGCGGTTATGCCGCAAGCTGCCGCGCGGCTTCGATGCGCCGGCACCACGCTGATCGATCAGCACGACGCGAAAACGCGCGAGATCGAAGCGTGCCAGCACGCTTATCGCACTACCGCTGCCGGGACCGCCGTGCAGTACGACGATGGGGATACCGTCAGGCGCGCCCGAGACGACAAACGCAATACGATGTCCATCGCGCACGATGACGTGCCGCGTTGCCGCATCGTGCGTTGCCCGGCCCTTCGAATGAAATTCGGTCATAAGACTCGTTCGAAAAACACGTGGGTACCTCGGGAAACTACGGATAACTCCCGATTCCGCCAACTCGGCGATGGCGCCATCGTAAACGACGCAGTCGATAGCCATGCCCGCCCTAATCGGCCCCAGCATGGCGCTATTGCTCACCGTGGCGTTTCTGGCGCAGAACTTGCATCGAGCGGCACCGCAGTATCGGCCAATGTGCCGGTACGAAGGCCTGCAGAGGCCTGAATGGAGGAGACAATGCCGGACGACGCCCGTCAAGCCACCAATCCGCACACAACCGCGCTCACAAGCGGCGAAAGCGGCTGGCTGACCCCTTGCATACAGAAAGCGCACGAACGCTCGGAAGGCTTCGGGCTGCACGAGTCCGCGCGGCCGGACTACGACGTGCTCACCGGAGCCGACCTCACGCTCAAGCTCGAGCAAAACCGCGTACTGACGGCGCACGCGCTGCCCGTCATGGAAACCCTGCATGAGCAGATCGTCAATACACAAAGCATGATCGTGCTGACGGATGCGCAAGGGCTCATTCT
>CBJLAJ010000159.1:0-11915 GCA_966421005.1 uncultured Paraburkholderia sp. | reverse complement strand
GCGCGCGGCGGCGTCCGATAGACGAGACGCGGCGTCGGGTTCATCGCCTGCACGGCGATCCAGCCGAATACGCGGTCATCGACCCCGGAGCTCCACAGGTCGGCCAGACTCGAGCAGCCGTTGGCGAACGGGCCACCGCCCCAGTAGTTCTTCTCGTTCAGGAATACGTTGGTGCCGTAGTCCTTCATGTCCTGCTTGTGCGCCTTGTAGCCCCAGCGGAAATGGATTACCGGAGAGAAGGCGGGATCAGGTTTGATATAGGTTGCAGCCCAGAGCTTCGGGTTGAGGAAGCCATCGGGTGTCAGGCTTTCCCTATAGCTCACCGGCGACATCTGCCCCGCCGTGACGCCGTGGTGCGCCAGTTGATCGTCGAGCCGTCCGAGCCTCCGGTTCAAGCCCTTGCACAACCCTTCTTCCGCCGCCTGAAACCACTCGCCCTCCGAATTCACCCCATGTACGAAGATGACGACGCCGGGCAACGGCATCTGTTTCACGCAGATGAGTGGCCGTTCCGTGTCGAAGAGCGTGACGCCTCTCACGGTGCCGACGAGAATTCGTGGCGCTGAGTCCGAGCGCGCCGCATCGGCCGGTGGCGCCTCTGGATTGAGATAAGAATCGCTCATGATCTTGTTGTTCTGACTGTGCGGTTTATCGATTCTCGAAACTGCATATATCGAGATAGAGTGCACCACCTAAAATGGAACTCTGTCGCCACCATTCCAAAAAGAATAAGGAACACCGTCGAGAACACCCTATTCTCGATAAATTCGCACCTTGAGGCATTGCTCTAATATCAAAATATCTCGAATAAACAGCAAGCGAGAAGACAGCAGGCAAGCGCGGCGTGCGCGGGCATGTCCCGGCAGTTCACAGCTTGCTCTGGAGCATCGACAAGACAATCGATCGCATCAACTGACGACAGGCACATCCGTCAAATCACCACCAAGACGGAGCCGCACATTACCAATACCAATTCAGAATTGTCAAATAGATCGATTAATGATCCATTGAGCATAAATTGAGATTAAGGAAGCCCAGCCGGCAAAGCCGATAATGAAAGCGGGCTCGCGCTCTACTTTGGGTATGCCCTACCCGATCACCTGCCGCGCAATCGCGAGATACCGCTCGGCCGTATCCTCGAGCGTGAGACCGTCGAGAGAGCGTTGCACGCGCGGCTCACCGAGGGCCGCGGCAAGCGCATCGGCATAGCGGTCGATATTGCCTGTCTCGACAAGCTGCACGCCGGGCCATTGACGAGCGAAGGCGAACGCGGCAATCGTATTGGCCACAATCGGAATACCCGACGCGAGCGCTTCCAGAAATCCGATGCTGTGCGCTTCGAACCGCGAAGGCATCGCGAATACGCTCGAGCCCGCCAGGATTTCCGCGACATTGGTCTGCGGCCCCATTACCTCGACGTGCGAGGCAAGCCCCAGTTCGTCGACGAGCGAGCGGACCTTCGCGTGGTATCCCGCGTCTTCGACCACACCGCATAGCAACAGCCGAGCATCGGGCTCGACATCGAGCACCTTCTTGAAAGCGCGGACCGTGTCGAGATGCCCTTTTTCCGGGATATAGCGACCTATCTGCACGATGCGCTTGGCAGCGTGCACGGCGAGTGTCCCGGCGTTCGCCGAACCCGCCTCCCCGCGCGGCACACGCAAGGAATCGCGATGGCGAAAGCGTTCCGCGTCCACACCGTTCGGCACGACGATGAGCGCGGGATGCCCGCCGATCGCGCTGCGATATTCGTCGATGTTCTTCTGCGATACGCCAATCACCGCCTTTGCGCGCAACGACAAAAGTCGTTCCGCGCGTTGCAGGCGGTTATCCTGAAAATCGTTGACACCCGAATGCATGACCCAGACGATCGGCACGCGCACCGGTAGAGCGCGCACGTAAAGCGCGGGAATCGTGGAGTGCGCGAAGATTACATCGGGCTTGAAGCGGCGAATCGCGCGATAGAGAAAGAGCAGACGGCCGAGCTTTTCATAGTGCCGGGACGGAAAGACACAGGTCACGCGATGCGCTGCAAGTTCGCCCGCGGCCGGCGCGAAATCGCCATGCGCCGGCAACAGGGAGGCGATGCAAACGCTGTGTCCGCTTTGCTGATGGTCGATCGCGATGCCCTTCACGAGCATTTCCGCGCCTGAAAGCCTCGGCGCAAGGATCAACTGGAAAATGCGCATAGTGTCCCTGTGGCAAAAGCCGCTGCAGATAGCCCCCTTTAGCTGCAGCGTCTGACGTTGTGGCAATCTGCATGTTGCATACCGCATGCCGCCCGCGCACCAAAATAACGCGTCGCGGGGCGAATGCGCTCGCCATCTTGGAGTAGCTTTCAGCCCGCCGCGCGGCCGCGGCCGCCAGACAGCAGACCGGTCTTTCCGGCCTAAGTCGAGCGCTCAGGCGCCACTTTTGCGACAATGGCGGTTTTTCGAGCGCCGGATTTGCGGAGGTAGCGCCCCGCACCGTCGCTTTCGATTCTTTCGCGCCGTTCCCGCGACCACCCTGAAAGCACAATGGCTCTGCCTCACATCGATCTCATGTACTCCGTCTCCGGCCTCGCGGTCGGATTCCTGGTCGGCTTGACCGGCGTCGGCGGAGGCTCGCTGATGACTCCATTGCTCGTGCTGCTGTTCGGGGTGCATCCGGCAACCGCCGTCGGCACCGACCTGCTCTACGCGGCCGCGACCAAATCGGCGGGCACGCTCGTGCACGGTCTCAAAGGATCGGTCGAATGGCGCATCACGGGCCGGCTCGCGGCCGGCAGTGTCCCGGCCGCGGCGCTCACGCTCTGGATGTTGCAGCATCACGGGATACATTCGCCACATGCTACGAGCGTCTTGCAGCACATCCTCGGTACGGCGTTGCTGATTACGTCGATCGCGCTCGTGTTTCGCCCGCAGCTCATGCGCTTCGCCGCGCGCACGCGCCGCCAGCCTTCCGCCGCCAGCACCACGGCCTTGACGATCCTGACAGGCGCCGTGCTCGGCGTGCTCGTCTCGCTGACCTCGGTCGGCGCGGGCGCCATCGGCGTGACCGTGCTGTTGCTGCTCTATCCGTCACTGCCGACATCGCGCATCGTCGGCTCCGACATCGCCCACGCCGTGCCGCTTACACTCGCCGCGGGGATGGGACATTGGCTGCTCGGCTCGGTCGATTGGATGATGCTGCTGTCGCTGTTGATCGGCTCGCTTCCCGGCATCGCACTGGGCAGTCACCTGTCGACTCGCGCGCCCGAAACGCTGCTGCGCAACCTGCTGGCAGGCGTGCTCGTACTAATCGGGGTGCGGCTCGTCGTCCTGTGAACGTACGCTGAACGTTCGCGTCGCGCCGAGCCTCGTGTCGATATCGGTGCTCTCCACGGCGCGCGGACAACTTCTTCGCGCGCCGCGGATGCCACCGCCTTCGTTACTGCTGCGGAGCCATCGGCGCGCGTTGCAGCCGCAGCACGCGAGCCATCGCCGAGCGGTCTGCCAATACGCCGTCGTAGAACGTCGCAAGGTCTGCCTTCATGGCCGTACGCGACGGGTTGTCCAGATAGACCATGTGTCCCGACGGGTATTTCTTGATCGCGATATTCGCCTGTAGCGAAGGATCGATCGGCATGCTCCCGAGCGTCAGCTCGGTCTGGAAGAACGGCGTCACCGCATCGAAGTAGCCATTGGCCGACAACACCTTGAGATCGGGGTTCAGCGTCATGGTCGCGGCAAGGTCGCCCGCCGTATAAAGCGTGTTGGGGCCGCCCTTTTGCGCGCCAGTCGGATCGACGTGCCCGAAGTCCCAGTTGTTGAAGACCTGGTCGTTCAGATCGGTGAACGCCGAGATCGACGTGTACTTGAGCTGGTTATGCAGATAGTCGTTCCACTCGGTCGTGTAGACACCCGCCACGTTCGTGATCGACGGATCGTTGCTACCGGCATTGGGCAGGATGAACGGCCCGATGCCCGTGTTGATCGACGTGGCGCGTCCGTCGTACTGACCGATCGCCGTGCCCGGAACGAGCTGACCGAAGAAGTTGCCGAATGCGGCGGGATTGCCGTAATCCTGGATCAGCGTGACCGGATCGATGCCGATGTACTGCTGCATCTGGCGCGCAAGCGGCATCGACATGTTGAGGCGCGTATTCACGAAGCCTCCATCGGCTGGATTCGGCGGCTGAACCCGCGGCATCAGCGTCGTCGTCGTGAAATTCACCGCCTGCTGCACATAGGCGGCGAGATCCGTCGGCGTGGGGGTGATGCCCGTTTTCTTGTAGTAAAACGCATCCGCTGCAAGCGTCGGGAACAGTCCGATCGCGCTCGCTGCGTTCGAGTAGTCGAGTATCGACGAAAGCAGCGTGATGCCGTTCAGCTCGACGCCATCCTCGTGCAGCACCCATGCGGTGACCGCGCTACGCGGCGTGCCGTACGATTCGCCGAACAGGAATTTCGGGGAGTTCCACCGGTTGAACAGCGACAGATACCGTTGAATGAAACGGTCGATGGAGTGCGCATCCTGATCGACGCCCCAGAAATCCTTGTTCTTCCAAGGGGCGATGGCCACCGAGTAACCGGTGCCGACCGGGTTCACGAAAACGAGGTCCGTCCGATCGAGCAGACTGTCGGGGTTGTCGAGTAACTGATACGGCGCAGGTGGCGTGAAGTTCGGAAACGACGACTGAATCCGTTTGGGGCCGAACGAACCGAGCAGCAGGTAGACCGACGAGGAGCCCGGGCCCCCGTTATAAAGGAAAGTGACGGGACGCGGCTTGCTCGGATTGGGATTGTCGAGCGTATAAGACACGTAGAACATCGACGCATTCGCCTTCGACGTGCTGGGGTCGACCGTCGTCAGGTGGCCGGCGCGCGCGGTGTAGGACAGCACCTGGCCGTTGATCTTCACCGTGTGATGCGAAACAGCCACGCGTTCGTTCGGACTCGCCGTGAAATCGTTCGGCCCCGCGCCATAGACTGTATTGTCGTTGAACGGCTCGTCGGCGGGCGGCGTCACCGCCTTGGGCGATGCCGAAGCCTGATTGGCCGCGCCGCCAATCCCCGCCGGCGATGAATCGTCACCCCCGCAGCCCGCAACGAGCAGGCAGCTCAGCGCTGCCGCCGCAAGCGGTGCCCACGCACTCTTTCTCCGCCATGCCGCCATGGTTCTCGATAACCCTAGTCTTTTCATGTTTGTTATTGCCTTTTCAAATCACGATGAATATCACCGCCTGAAACTGGTTTCATTCCAGACGGTTTCCCGCATATACGAAATCGATTTACGTGTTTTCTGATTGTCGATATCGCAATGCATGCTTATCCCTACCAATAAAAGTAGGATCTAATTCGGATAGATATTCACGGACGACGCAAATCTCAGGCGCGGCGCGCAATGCGCCACAGCCCGGATCTTCACCACCGTGTGGATTCGGTTTCATACGGACCGCTTGCCGAAAGCCCGTAGTTCCACGACGGCGCCTCGATGACGCGCCCCTGATCGGCCGCTAATGTCGCCTTAAAAAAATTTAAAAAAATGAAATAAAAAAATCCCACATACCACGCATAAAGCGTTATGCCGCTCAGCCAAAAACGCGATTTTCAATCACATGAAGCGAACCGGCGCGATAAAACCGATTCCGTTCGAGCTTGGTATCAAAAGAATCAGGAAACGACGCTTTGCCTGACCACTTGACGGGCCACGGCAAGATAACGCTCGGCCGAATCCTTGAGCGTGAGCCCCGTGAGTTCGCGTTGAACGCGACTTTGATTGAGCGCCATGAGCAGTGCGCTCGTATAGGCCTCTGTGTCGTCAGTGTCGACGAGCTGCACGCCGGGAAAGTCCCGGGCGAAATGAAACGGCTCGATCGTGCTTGCGACGACCGGAATGCCCGATGCAAGCGCCTCTAGAAAGGCAATGCTGTGACCCTCGGACTGCGACGGCATGGCGAATACGCTCCCCTCGGCGAGCATCCGGGAGACGTCGGTGCGCGGGCCTTCGATTGCAACGGAGTTCGCGAGACCGAGCGTCGACACCAGCTCGATCACTCGCGCGTGGTAATCGGGATCCTCGATCACGCCGCATAGCAGGAGCCGCGCGTCGGGCACGTCGCGTACCACCTGCGCAAACGCCCGCACCGTCTGCATTTGGTTCTTGATTGCGGTGTAGCGTCCGATCTGCACGATTCGCGGCGCTCCTTCGCTCGCCGCGGCCGACGTGTCGCGAAGAAAGCGCGCCGGGTCGACGCCGTTCGGAATCACGATCATGTGCGGGTGCGGACCCACCATGGCGATATAGTCGTCCACGTTCGTGCGAGATACGCCGACCACCGCCCGCGCACGGGCCGATAGAATGCGCTCGACGCGCCGAAAGAGGTTCCGCTCGAAGTCGTTCGTCGCCGAATGCATGACATAGACGATCGGCGTAGCGATCGGCAACGCGCGCACATAAAACGCCGGGATCGTCGCGTGCGCGAAGATCACGTCGGGCCGCACGATCCGAATGACCTGATAGAGGTGCCAAAGCTTGCCGGCCATCCCGTGCCGCTTGCGTGGAAAGCGGCACGGCACGTCGGCTTGCGCAAGGTCGCGATGCAGTTGCGCGAAATCGTCGTGCGCGGGAAGAAGCGAAGTCAAAGAGACGTCGTGACCCTCGCGCCGCTGGTGCAGAGCGAGCTCGGTAGCAAGCACCTCGGCGCCGGACAGACGCGGCGCGAGCACGAGATGAAGAATCCGCATTACCTGGCCTTCACCGTTCGATAGAGCATCCATAGCGTGGCCGTGGCAAGCCCGGCGGTCATCCCCCAGGCAATGCCCGTCACGCCCCAGTAGTGGGTCGCGGGCGGCACCACGGAAAACAGTACGATAACCTGCATCACGGAGGCCTGCGTCGCCGCGCGTGCATCGCCAACGGCGCGCAGGTACGAAACGAGTACCGCGATCAGCGCGCCCAACGCCATGTTGATGACAAAGATTCGAAAGAGAGGCACCGCGGGCATCCATTGCGGCCCGAGTACCAGCGAGAAGAGTGGCGCGGCGAGCCATCGCAACAGCACCACGATCAGCGCGAGCCCGCAGCCGGCGGCCACGAGATAGAGCTGGAAAATACGCGCGGCGCGCGCCGCATCGGTTCGATGATGAGCCGAAAACGTCGGAAAGAGGTATTGCGACATCGCGATCGCGGCGTCGGCGAGCAACATTTGCGCGAGCCGCGACGACATCTGGTAGGCGCCCAGCTGCGCCGGCCCCAGCATCTTGCCGACGACGAGCTTGTCGAACTGATTGAGGACGAGGTTCACGACACTGCTCGCCCAGATCCAGCGCGAGAACGCTACGTAGTGCCCGATTCCATGCCAGCGCAGCGCGATGGGCGGGCGCGGGCGCATCGTGGCCCAGGTCAGCGTGCTCTTGATCCCCTCCCCGAGCGCCATGCCGATCAACACGGACATCGCGCCGGCACCCGCGATGGCCAGCAACAGGCCCACCGCGCAATCGGCGAACGCCGCGGCGATCTCCACCGCGGCGATGTGCTGAAAACGGCGCTCACGCTGCACCACAAAGTAAGTGGGGGATGCAACGCCGCGCAAGAGCGGAAGCACCGCGGCAAGCTGCAGCAGCAGGATCGATCCACCGAGATGGAACTGCGCGGCCATCACCGGCGCGAGCGCGATCAGCAGCAACGCGACGAACGCGCCACGCGCCATCAGCGTCGTCCACACCGCCCCAAGCTCGGCATGCGTCGGCGCTTCCCGCCCCTGGATGACTGCCTGCGCGAGCCCCGTATCGGACAGCGACTCGGCGATCGCCACCGCGAGCAGCGCGATACTGACGCTACCGATAGCGGTGGGCCCGAGAATGCGCCCGATGGCGAGAAATTTGAGCGCGACGAGGCCCCGCACGACGACCTGCTGCAGCAACACCCACGTGGCTGCACTCGCGCCCAGGCCCGCGCGCATCGACAGCGTCGCAAACATGCTCGATCTCACTTGCCTGCCCCACGATGCGCTCACGTTGGAAATACTGCCTCGATTCAGAAGTAGAAAGCACAAAGTACCTTGTCGACGGCGGCGCGACGCGCCATCTAGTAGTCCCATAGCGCCATGCTGGCGAGACAGCCTGTCCTTTTCCGCCATGACGTGAGCAAAATGACGGACGACGGAGCGCGGCCGGTGGTACGGTCACCCTGTTCCACCCGTGTTTCGGGCCGCAAGACCGACGAGAGCGACGAGACGATGCCAAACGCCATTTCTCCCCCGGACGCACATGCCATACCCGAAGCGGTACCCGCCGCACTGCCCGATGCGCCAGCCGCGCCCGCGCCCCGAGAGACCGTGCTCATCATCGAGCCGAACTTCACGGGACATCGATGGCGTTACGCCCAGTGGGCGGCCGAAGCGTATACGGATGCGGGCAATCGCTGCCTTATCGTGACCGAGTCGCGCAACGAGGATCACCGCCTCGCGCGCAAGATCACGAGCGCCGCGCGCGAGGACCTCGAAATCGCGTTCGTCGATCCACCCGAGGCGCGGCCCGGCAGCACGAGCGGTCTCGAGCGCATTTCCTATGTGCGCCACCACCGCTACTTCAGGTATGCGTACCGTCTCATCGCCCAGTTCCAGCCCGTCTCGCTCGTCGTCGTGCCCTACGTCGACTACTTTCTCTATGCTCTGCCGTTTCTCGGCTCGCCATTCGACGGCACCCCCTGGCTCGGCATCACGATGCGCTCATCGTTTCATCACCGCAAAGTCGGCGTGAAAGCGCCCGATCGACGGATCGTCAACGCGGTGAAGGCCCATTTGTTTCGCCAGGCCGTCCAGGTGAAAGGCATGCGCGCGTTGCTGTCGATCGATCCGACGCTAAGCGAGTGGAGCGCGCACGCGCTCGGCCAGCATGCCGCCGCCGTGCGCTATCTGGCCGACCCGTTTCCCGATGCACGCGCGGACGACCCGGCCGCAGCCCGCGCGAAGCTAGCGCTCTCGCCGCGCGCGCGTCATTTGCTCGTCTACGGCTCGATCACCGATCGCAAGGGCATCCGCGAGCTCGTGGCCGCGCTCGAAACGATGCACGACGCGCCGACACTCGTCGTGGCCGGCGAGCAAGACAGCGAGACGCGCGAATTTCTGCGCACGCATATGCAGCGTCTGGCGCCCGCACCCGTTCTGCTGGATCACTTCATCACGAACGAGATGGAGCTCGATCTTTTCTCCGCAAGCGACGCCGTCTGGCTCGGCTATAAGGGGCACTACGGCATGAGCGGCGTGCTGGTCCAGGCTTACCGGTTCGGCAAACCGGTGATCGCGACGGCCGACGGGCTCATAGGCTGGTTTTGCCGCAGCGGCGCGCTCGGCCCCGTCATCGACGATCTTTCGCCGGCATCCATCGCAGCGGCGATCGAACAGGTGTTCGAGCGCGGCGCGAAACCGGCCGATCACGCTCAGGTGCCCATAGACGCGCATGAGCGGTTGCTCGAACGCAACACGCTCGATCAGTTCAAACGTACCCTTCAAGAAGCGATGGCCTGAAAGAACCGCCGCCCGCGGCGGCTCGGCCAGCAACCCGGCGGCGTAGGCAAGCCTACGACGTCTGACCGCCGACGACAGGCGGCACGCTTTCAGGCTCGGCAGCCGGCGCCTTCGGCACGACAGGCACTGGCGCACTCGGCTCGACACTGGCGGCTCCCTGCGCCGGGAACAACGCGTTGCGCAGACGCAGGAACGGAAATTCGACGAGCCGCGTCGTGACATAACCGGCAGACACTGCGACGGCCGTCTGGAACGCAAGCGCGAGCGCCCAGATGACGAGCGACGGCAAGCGTAGCGCACTCGCCTTCTCGATCAGAATATCGGCGGGGGCGAAAGCAATCGAATGCCAGAGATAGATTCCATACGAGTAGACGCCCACCCACGCGACCGCGCGGAAGAGCCACATCCGCGCCATCGAGCCGGAGTGTTCGAGCATGAGCACGATCAGGGCGACATAGCCGGCCGCCTGGATGCTGTAGCCGATGCTCTCGTCGAGTGCATCGTGACGCGTCGCGAACGCGAGCCACGTTACGAGTACGCCGACGATCGCGAGCAGCATGCCCTTCTTTTGCGCCAGGCGGCGATAGAGATCCGGCTTCATCCAATAGATCGCCGCCAGCATGACGCCGGCGAGCAGACTGTCGATGCGGTATTGCGTCTGGAAGAACGCGGCCTCGAGCCCGCCGTTGGCGACGGTGATCGTCCGCGCGATCAGTACCACGAAGCAAATCAGCCCGAGCATGGCGAGGATCGCATTGGCCCGGAGTTTCCACCGCGCGAACACGATCAGCAGCGCGGGCAGCAGCAGATAGAAGTGCTCTTCGACAGCGAGGCTCCATGTCTGTGAAATCGACGTGCCGAGATAGTTCTGCAAATGGGTGAGGTTTTGCAGCGCGAACGTGCTAAGTGGGTGACGTCCCGCCACCATGTGAAACGCGATGAGGACGTAGTAAGCCGGCCAGATCTTGAACATCCTTCTCACGATGAAACGCCGCGCTTCTATGACGCCGGTGCTCGCGTATTGACGCAACAGCAACCCGCCGACGAGAAAACCGCTCAACGTGAAAAACAGGTTCACCCCTTCGCGGCCGAAATGCGTGAATGGGTACTGGATGATCGGAATCACGCGAAAGCCGGTATCGACCGTATGAAAGTGATATCCCATCACCGCGATGATCGCGATGCCTCGCAGGAAGTCCAGTTCGATCGTTCGATTCCGTACGATCGCGTTGGCTCCCCCGAACGGATTGCTCATCTGTTTCACCTCTTCATCTATTCTTTGCGCACGTCTTCTCTCATCGATGCGCGCTGTCCTATAGCGATGTTCCGATGCTCCGCTCGCGTTCGTCCGCCAATATCGCGGCGACGGGCGACAGGGCGACGAAGCGTTGCGCGTGCGCATCAGTGCCGCCTGCCCGCTTGCGCCGAACGATAGGCACGATCCGCCACGCGCGCTTTCGAAGAGCCTGCGGGCGCTATAGTCGGCAACAAACCGCTGCTTCGTGGCTTGCTTTTTGCACGAGCAAAAGCACGAAAGTGTCGAGCCACGACGCTCGCACAACGATGAGGGAGAAACCATTCCGATGGCAGCCGTTCCGCCCTATCACTCGACATTGGCCGGAAACCCCGTGTCACGCAACAACCGCTACGCGAGTCTGTGGATCTGGATCTTCATCTGCCCGCTCGCGATGGACTACAAAGCCGTCAGCGATACCTCGAGCCATCTCGCCCAGGTCCTGCTGGCGGCCCCGGCGCTCGCTGCCGGTGTCATGTTGATGTTGATCGCTCCGCGTATCACGGACCGCTCGAGTCTGCGCTCGTTCGTCTGGCTCGCGATCGCGCTCGCGGTACCCGGCAGTCTCGTGACGCAAGTGATCCAGGACAATCCGATCGGGCAATACCTGCGCGTGCTTCTGCCGTTCCTGCTTTTTCAGATCGGGTTCATCGTCGCGTGCCGTCCTTGGACGGAAAGCCGCGTCGAGCAGTTCGAGAAGGCGATGTTCTGGAGCAACGTCATTGCACTGGCGTTCACCTTCGCCTATGGCATGGCGACGTCGGGCGGACCGCTCGAAGACGTGCGCTATCGCATCGTTTCCGTTACGTTTCTCGGACTCCAAGGCGTGCTGCTGCACGAATTCGTGATCGCCAAGCGGTTCACCCCACTTACGCTCGTGCTGTTCATGGCGACCATCCTGGTCGAGCTGCTCAGCGTCACGCGCTCGTTGCTGGTCGGCACCGCGTTGCTCTTCGCGCTCGCGGTATGGATGAGCGCGCCATCGCTGCGCTATCTCGTGCGGGCGCTCTTGCGCGCCACCGTTGCCACGATCCTGCTCGGCGGAATGGCGTTCGGGGCGGCCACATTCTTTCCGGAAGTCGCCGGCCACTGGACACAGCGTCTTTTCTTCGCCGAAAAAGCCACGGC
>CBJLAJ010000158.1:0-11929 GCA_966421005.1 uncultured Paraburkholderia sp. | reverse complement strand
AGCAGATCTACATGGAAAACTTCCCGGCCGCGGAGGCAGTTCCAATAGAAACGATTCAGGCTGCGATGGCAAACCGAAAGGCGGCCGGGACGGAGCTCGACGGCAAGCGCTTCACACTTTGCTATACCGGTAAGTTGCCCGGCGAAACGGAGCGCCGGCCCCTCGCGTTTGCGCAAGGCGGCACGCTCGATGCCGGCGAAAACGGGATGGTCAGCTTTGCCGAGTATCTTGCCGTTCACGACGATTTCCGCGGAAACGGCATGCTGCATGTGATGTTGGGCTTCGTCAACGCGTCCGCAATGGCGGCTGTCGCCAAGCACAATCAAGCGACGGGCGAGAACAAGGCTATGCTCGGCGCGGTATGGGAAATCGATCCGATGGGTCGGGGCGAGACCGCTGAGGCCCGCCTCTATACGATTCAACGGAACCAGATCTACGATCGTGCCGGCGCGCAAGTCGTCATGGGCCGCACCAGCGAGGGGCATCTCGTGCCGGTGCACGCGCAGCCCGATGTGACCCGCGACGGCGACACAGGCAACTGGCATCTGCATTTCGTCTACCGGCCCAATCCCGGCAGCCCCGAATTCGATAAAGCCGCACTCGTGGCCGTCAGCCAGAGCTACGACGACTACTTCCGCGACTGGGCTGCAACCGGTCAACCGGGCGTCGACGAGGCCAAGATCGTCGACGCGGCCCGATACAAGGCGGCCCAGCATGGGCAATTCGACGAGCTTGTCCTCATGAAGCCGAGCGATGCGCCAAGCGACTCAGACATGGCACGCCGTGATCCCCTCATTGCGAAGATCGTGGCGGAGGGCTTCGAGTTGGTGCGGGGGGACGGACAACCGTACAGCGAAGCTGACCTGGCGAATCCCGAGGTGAGAGAGATCATCGGCGCTAGCGCAACGATTGCGTTTTTGCTCGAGCGCGGCGGGGCGGACATAGCGGCTCAGTAGAGTCATCGCTTCGCCAGCGGGCCCCCTGGTGGTTGGCTCAATGACGCCGATAGCTTTCCTCAATCCGATTGATATTGACAATCAAATTCACGGATCGATAGCGTCGCGTCATACTACACTCACTTTCCAACCCAACCAGAGGATTTACGCGAAATGTCGATCATCAACAGCCAGGTCAAGCCGTTCAAAGCCACCGCTTATCACAATGGCGACTTCGTGACGGTCACGGACGAGACGCTCAAAGGCAAGTGGTCTGTCGTGTTCTTCTATCCGGCCGACTTCACATTCGTCTGCCCGACCGAGCTCGGCGATCTGGCTGATCGTTATGCCGAATTCCAGAAGCTCGGTGTCGAAATCTACAGCGTTTCGACCGACACGCATTTTACGCACAAAGCGTGGCACGACACGTCGGACACGATCGGCAAGATCAAGTATCCGATGATTGCCGACCCGACGCGCGCGATCGCGCAAAACTTCGACGTCCTGATCGAGGAAGAAGGTCTGGCGTTGCGCGGTACGTTCGTGATCAACCCCGAAGGCCAGGTCAAGCTGTGCGAAGTCCATGACAACGGCATTGGACGCGATGCGGGCGAGCTGCTGCGCAAGGTGCAGGCCGCTCAATACGTTGCCGCTCATCCGGGCGAAGTCTGCCCCGCGAAGTGGACGCCGGGCGCCGAAACGCTGACCCCGTCGCTCGACCTCGTCGGCAAGATCTAAGTCTCTCCCATCCGGCTCGATGCGGCGCCATCTGCGCGATGGCGCCGCGTGCAGCCTGCCCCGTTCCGCCCAATCGACCTACCGGATAAGCCATGCTCGACGCGAATCTCAAGACCCAACTGAAAACATATCTGGAAAAAGTCACGCGGCCGATCGAGATCGTTGCTTCGGTCGACGACTCGCCGAAATCGCAGGAGCTCCTCGCGCTCCTGGGCGACATCGCCACGTTGACGGAACGCGTCACTGTCATCGAGCAGCGTGAGGATAACGAGCGTAAGCCCTCGTTTTCGATCGGCGAGCGGGGCAAGGCCGCAGGCATCCGGTTTGCCGGCATTCCGATGGGACACGAGTTCACTTCGCTCGTGCTCGCGCTGCTCCAGGTGGGCGGCCATCCTGTCAAGCTCGACGAAGCCGTTATCGAACAGATCCGCGAGCTCGACGGCGACTACACCTTCGAAACATATTTCTCGCTGAGCTGCCAGAACTGTCCGGAAGTGGTGCAAGCGTTGAACGTGATGGCGCTCATCAATCCGCGCATCCGTCATATTGCGATCGACGGCGCGTTGTTTCAACACGAGGTCGAATCGCGTCAGGTCATGGCCGTGCCGACGATGTTCCTCAACGGCGAGGTATTCGGCCAAGGCCGTAGCGGCGTCAAGGACATTCTCGCCAAGCTCGACGGCAACGCCGGCGCAAAGGCTGCGAAGGCGCTCGAGAAGAAGCCCGTTTTCGACATGTTGATCGTCGGCGGCGGCCCCGCGGGCGCCGCGGCCGCGATCTACGCGGCGCGCAAGGGTATCGCGACGGGCGTCGCAGCGGAACGCTTTGGCGGCCAGGTGCTCGACACGCTCGCCATCGAGAATTTCGTTTCGGTGCAGGAAACGGAAGGCCCCAAATTCGCCGTGGCGCTCGAAGAACATGTGAAGCGCTATGAAGTCGACATCATGGATGCACAGCGTGCCCAAGCGCTCGTACCGGGCGAAATCAACGAAATTCACCTCGCCAACGGTGCTGTGCTGAAGGCAAGGACCGTCGTGCTCGCGACGGGCGCGCGCTGGCGCGAAATCGGTGTGCCGGGCGAGCGCGAGTACCGCAATCGCGGCGTCGCGTACTGTCCGCACTGCGACGGCCCGCTTTTCAAAGGCAAGCGTGTGGCTGTTATCGGTGGCGGAAATTCGGGTGTCGAAGCGGCAATCGATCTCGCTGGTATCGTGCGGGAAGTCACGTTGCTCGAATACGGCGAAACGCTGCGCGCGGACGAAGTGCTGCAACGCAAGCTGCGCAGCCTGCCGAACGTGACAGTCGTCACGCGGGCGCAGACGACGGAAATCGAAGGCGATGGCAAGAAGGTGACGGCGCTCAGCTATAACGATATGCGTTCGGGTGAGATTGAGCGCGTCGAACTCGAAGGCGTGTTCGTGCAGATCGGGCTCGTTCCGAACACGGAGTGGTTGAAGGGTACCGTCGAGCTTTCGCCGCGTGGCGAAATCGTCGTCGATGCGAAGGGCGCAACATCGCTGCCAGGCGTGTTTGCGGCCGGTGACGTTACCACGACGCCATTCAAGCAGATCGTGATCGCCGTGGGCGAGGGCGCGAAAGCATCGTTGGGTGCCTTCGATTATCTGATTCGTAGCGGCACCGAACAATCGGTCGGCGCGCCTGCGAATCGGGAAGCCGAAGCCGCGCTTGCCTGACGGCAGGTACGCAGACCGCAGGTGTTAAAACGATCGGCGGGCACCGCTTCATTCGAGCGGTGCCCGCCGTTTGTCGTTCATGGCCGATTGGCTGGCCGTCTCGCGCGCGGGCCGTTTTCAGCTCCAGTCATCCATATCGTGCTTGATCGTGTGACGGTTGGCGATCAGCGTTTCCACGCTCGGTTCGTTCGTCATCGCCCGCTGGATCGCGAGCTTGGTCGCTTCGTAATTGGTGCGGTACATGTCCTTCTTGTCGAGATTCGGGTCCGTGACGCAACGCGGATCGATCCACACGAGGCTGATGATGCAAAGCTCGTTGGCCTGATCTTTCGGCAAGATGCCCTCGATCAAGCAGTCGACGACGGCATCCGCGGTGGCGGATTGCACGACGCCGCCGAAGAGTTCGATGGTGGCCATATCCTTTAACGTCACCTTCGGGACCATGATCGTGGCCGGGCGCACCATCTGGTTGCAGGCTCGAATGGCGAACATCGCCGTATGGCCTTTCGTTTGAGCCATCATGTTCGCGAAGGCGTGCCCGACGGGCCCGTCTACGCGGCCGATCAGAATCTCGGGCATCGCATCGGTGGCTTGGCCGGGCGCCGCGAACACGGTGGCTTCGCCGGCGCGAAAGGTCAGATCAATGGGCATGAAATCGACTCCTTGGAAAGTGCTGTGACAAACGATCGAAACGTCGCGTTATTTATCGCGATCGAAGGGAGCATTGAATGCAATCTTGATGCCTGCCGCTGGAGACAGGCGCTGTCGATCGCCCGCGTTCGCCGCGGAAGCAAAGTGTCAGCGTTCCGGGACACAATGACCCGCCGCTGCCATGAATGGCGCTGCCGCCGCTATTGCCCGATCAGATGAAGCACGATGTCGCGCGTATGCGGTTGCCGCCGGTGCTCGAATACGTAAATGCCCTGCCAGCTGCCCAGCACGAGCCGGCCGTTTTCAACCGGGATGGCGAGCTGGACTTGCGTGAGCGCGCAGCGCAGGTGCGAAGGCATATCGTCGGGGCCTTCCGCGTCGTGTTCGTAGCGGTTTGGATCTTCCGGGGCGATGGTCTCGAAGTAGCGCTCGAGATCGCGGCGAACCGACGGGTCCGCGTTTTCCTGGATCAGCAGTGACGCGGAGGTATGGCGGCAATAGACGGTGAGCAGACCGTTGTGGATTTGTTGTCTATCGACGAACTGGCAAATTTCCGTCGTAACCTCGACGAGACCTCGGCCGCGCGTGCCGACATGAAGATGTTCGAGGGCTTGGCGCATTTTCGGTTCCTCCTGAACGGCAGTGCTGCATAACGAGGTCAAAGGTAACATGCTCCTGGCGAAGAACTCGCGAGTCAAATAGAGGAGTGAAGAAGCGAATGGAAATTGCAATTCGGAACGCACGCCCCGAAGATGCGTCGGTCATCCTCGATTTCATCAAGGAATTGGCCACCTACGAAAAGGCCGCGGATCAGGTCGTTGCGACGGTCGATTCGATCAGGAGCGGCCTTTTCGACGACGGCGCGCACATTCATGCGCGCATGTGCGAAGTGGACGGGCAGCCGGCGGGTTTTGCCCTTTATTTCTTTTCTTTTTCGACGTGGCAGGGGCGCAAAGGTCTCTATCTCGAGGATCTCTATGTCACACCGCGTTTTCGCGGCGCTGGGGCGGGCAAACATTTGCTGCACGATCTCGCCAAAATTGCCGTCGATACCGAATGCGGACGTTTCGAGTGGAGCGTGCTCGATTGGAACGAGCCGGCCATTCGCTTTTACGAATCCGTCGGCGCGAAACCGCAGAGCGAGTGGGTGCGCTATCGGTTGACCGGCGATGCGCTACGAGCGTTCGCGGACGATCGCGAGGTCAAGGCCGATTGAATCCCGGTCGGGCGCTGCGTCGTTCGCGGCAGCCGTCTCCCGCACCAACCGTTCATTTGCGGCAGGCGGCAAGGGCCTGCCGCCAAGCGTCCTGCTCGGACGGATTTTGAAAAAACGCTTCGAAGCTGGCGTGCGCGTCATTGAAGGCGCGCGTGCGGCATTTCGCTTCATCGGCAGGCGTTGTTTTCGAGACTGCCGACAGTATCAGCGCGGACGATGCAGTGCAAACGAGCGCGATCGAAACGCCAATCGCCCAAAGCCATGCTTTGCTGTACGCGATGTCGAGGGCAAGTGACGAAAAGGACTGGCAAAACCCATCTGAAGGGCGCATGTCGGCTCCTGGCTGTGCGACTGCAGTGATGTCGAGCCGATTTTCAGCGGATCGATAGAATAGGAAAAGTTGAAATTCACAACCGTGAGCTTCAGCTTTTGCAAACATCGAAACGGGAGGCCGGTATGCGTGAAATAAGTCTCGATCGACTGCGTACGTTCGTTGCCATCGCCGATTGCGGCTCTTTCGCCGAGGCAGCCCGCAAGCTCCATCTCGCGCCGCCCACCGTCAGCCTCCACATTACCGAACTCGAGGACCGTATCGGTGCGCCGTTGCTGTTGCGAAAGCGGGCACAGGTGCGTCCCTCGCCGATCGGCGAGACGCTCCTGAAATACGCCAGACGGCTACTGGAGGAGGCTGAGCACGCGCTCGAGGACGTGCGTCGACAGGTGCAGGGGCTCGGCGGACGCGTGCGGCTAGGTGCCTCGACGGGTGCGATCGCGCATCTTTTGCCGCAGGCGCTGGAGGCGTTGGCGCGCGACCACCCGGGGATCGATGTTCAAGTCGCGGTGCAAACTTCGCAGGAGGCATTGAGCGGCTTGTCGCGCGGAGCGCTCGATATCGGTCTCGTCGCACTGCCGCAGACGCCCGTTGCAGGCCTGAGCGTGAAGCCCTGGCGGCGCGACCCGGTCATGGCCTTCATGCCGGCCCATTGGCAGCCGCCTGCGCGCGTGTCGGCGCAGTGGCTTGCCGCCCAGCCGCTGATTCTCAACGACGCCTCCACGCGCCTCTCGCGCCTCACGAATGAGTGGTTCGCGGCTGCCGGTCAGCGGCCCGTGCCGCGCATCGAACTCAACTTCACCGATGCAATCAGGAGCCTGGTCGCAGCCGGATATGGCGCGGCGCTATTGCCGCACGAGCAGGCGGCGCCCGCCCCGGACGGACGCGTCACGATGCGTCCGTTGCGTCCGCCGCTCTGGCGGCAACTAGGCATCGCACACCGCGCCGGCGAGATCGACCGGCCGACGCAGTTCGTGCTCGACGCGTTGTGGCGTTTGCGGCTCAATCGCAAATGAAAGCGTGAAACGCTGCGAGTGAGCCGTGCCGGCGCGCCTTGCGGGTTCACGCATCAGCCCACCGGGGTTTCACCTTCGCCGGGCTTCTTGCCGGGCTTATCGGCGGGCGACTGCTTGCGCCCAGCATCGCCGCGATCTGGCATCTTGCTGTGCGCGTCGTCGTTGTGATGCGCGGGTTTCGGGTGTTTGAAATCGGCCTGCTGGTTGTCGTTACTCGTCTGATTCATGGCGTGCTCCGTTTGGTGGTGCAACCTCGAATAAGGGAGCAAATCGCGCGCCTGCGCGCGTGCGGCGCGATACCGACGGGAGCGTGCTCGCCATGCACCTGTGCGCCATCCGCGCCATCCAGGGCATGTGCGCGTGGCGGCGGCCCGATGGCAAAACCGAATATAGTGCCGGAAGCGCTCGCCGCGCGACCATTCAATAACCGGACCAACGAGTCCAATGGAGGAGACGTGAAGCTTAAAAGGGCGATTGATCGTATTCCAGGGGGCTTGATGCTGGTTCCGATGCTGCTGGGCGCGTGTGTCCATACGTTTGCTCCCGGCGCCGGAAAATACTTCGGCTCGTTCACGAACGGCCTCATCACTGGCACGGTGCCGATCTTGTCCGTCTGGTTTTTCTGCATGGGCGCGACGATCGATCTGCGGGCCACTGGTGCGGTGCTGCGCAAATCCGGCACGCTGGTGCTGACGAAGATCGCCGTTGCCTGGCTCGTGACATTGATCGCGGCTCAATTCATCCCGGACGACGGCATCAAGACCGGCGTACTGGCCGGCTTGTCGCTATTGGCCGTTACCGCTTCGATGGATATGACGAACGGCGGGCTCTACGCCGCTGTCATGCAGCAGTACGGCACGAAAGAAGAAGCTGGCGCGTTCGTGCTGATGTCGATCGAATCGGGGCCGCTGGTGAGCATGTTCATTCTCGGGGCGACAGGGGTGGCGGTATTCGAGCCGCGGCTCTTCGCGGGCGCGGTGCTCCCTTTTCTGATTGGCTTCGCGCTCGGCAATCTCGATAGCGAGCTGCGCGAACTCTTCGGCCGTTGCGTTCATCCGCTGATTCCGTTCTTCGGTTTTGCGCTTGGCAATGGAATCGATTTGCACGTCATAGCCCAAAGTGGGTTGCCGGGGCTGCTACTCGGTCTTGTGGTGATCGTCGTGACGGGCGTGCCGCTGATGCTGTCCGACAGATTCATCGGGGGTGGAAACGGTGCGGCCGGCCTGGCGGCATCGTCCACGGCGGGTGCCGCAGTGGCGAATCCGTCGATCATCGGCGAAATGGTCCCGCGACTGAAACCCATGGTGCCGGCCGCGACGGCGTTGGTGGCCACGGCATGCCTCGTCACCGCGATCCTGGTACCGATTTTGACGGCAATGTGGGTGCGGCGAACCGGCCACGCACGGTCCACGCCCGAAACGTCGGCGAGCGGGACCTCTCCAACGATCAGCCCCGAGGGTCATATCTGATCGGTTCACCGAAATAATCGGTGATAAAGCAGTAATGAACTGCGCGTCGGTTCTTAAGACTGGTCGACTATCCTTGAAGCGCCACTTTTCGAATGCCACTTGGCCGGTGGCGCGAAACTACGGAGGTGTGTCGATCATGAACGCTTTATTCCGTACTGTCGTTATTTCGTCTGCGCTCGCGCTGCCTGCATTCGCGCTTGCGCAACAAACCAACGGTCCGGTGACGCGGGATCAGGTTCGCAGCGACCTACGCCAGGTAGAGGCGGCGGGCTATAGCCCGGCAGGCGAGGATGCTCAGTACCCCACTGACATTCAGGCTGCACAAGCGCGTGCGCAAGGCAGCGGTATGAGCGGGCAGACCGGCATGGGCGGGGCGACGAGCGGTACCTCGCAATCCGGGCGTCCCATGGAGCCTATGCAGGAGCCAGCCCAACCTTCCACGATGCAGGCGCCGCAGTGACAGCGGACTCCGCCAAGCGCTGACTTTTGACGGCCAAGGCGCGAGCCCCCGCTCGTGCCTGGCCTCTTCCATGTCTCTGCCATTCACGTCCCACTTCCCGCACACCGCTTTCGAATCTGACAAATTGAAAGAATATAGATGCGCTTTGAATTGAGCATTGTTTACGATTGCGCGTCTTGACAAAGTCAAATCGGAAATCTAGTTTCATTACCGTTGAATACGATGTTTGATACTCCTAAAAATGGTAGTGAAGTAATAGTAACCTGTGATTTCCGTAGAAATGCTGATTTAGTCGGTAAGTGCTCGTATTTTCTATTGAAATGACGGGCTGGAAATCGGCTTGTCTGTTGTCCGCCGTCGGCCCGTTCAACCGTGAAGGACAGACATGAGACCGGACCTCAGCTGTAGTGCCAGTCGCGCGGGCCGCCAGCCACACTTCGTCTGGCTAGGCGCGTTGGTGGTCGCATCGACGATTCTCTCAGCCTGCGGCGGCGGAGATGGCGCGTCATCCGCGGCGTCGAGCGCAATGCGTGCGAGCGCGGGCGCAAGCCAGCTCGCCAATCAGGCTCAAACGGCTAATCAGCCTTATACCGATCCAATTGCTTATTCGCCGCATGCGAAAGACGGTCTGGATGCGTCGCAAGTCGCTGAAAAATCGGCAGTTATGCATTATCAATGGTCGTCCGGTGGAACAACGCTCAATTACACGACGACCACCGGTCATTTGACTGCATCGGATGCGAATGGCAAGCCCGAAGCGACGATGTCATACGTGGCATATACCGTGCCGAGCACAAATGGCACGCCGCGCCCGGTCACATTTTTCTACAACGGCGGCCCGGGCTCTTCGTCGATCTGGCTGCGTCTTGGATCGTTCGCGCCGACGCGCGTCGCCACCCCCGACCCGCTGCTGACGAACTGGCCGAACTATCCGCTCGTCAATAACGTGCAAAGCCTGATCGATACGACAGATATGGTCTTCATCGATCCTCCCGGGACCGGGCTTTCCGAGGCGATTTTGCCGAATACGAATCAAACGTTCTGGGGTTGCGACTCGGATGTCGGCGTCATGCGGGATTTCATCAGGCGCTATCTCGCTGTCAACAACCGCAGCGATTCGCCCCTTTATCTGTATGGCGAGTCGTATGGGACGCCGCGTACCGATATGCTCGCGCTCGCGCTGGAATCCGCCGGTGTGCATCTGTCGGGCATCGTGCTCCAGTCGTCGATTCTGAACTACTTCGCCGATTCGATCGAAGCGGTGGCGATCACGAATTCGACGAGTGCGCTTGCGCTGGACACGGACACGTTGGCGGGATATCTGCCTGCCTATGCCGAAGTCGCGGCCTACTACAACCAGGTTCAGCCCGCGCCCGTCGACCCAGGGGTCTATGCGTGGCAAGTCGCGATGTTCGTGACGGGCGAATATCGGCATTTCCGGAAATACGCGCAGACGTGGGTGCTCAGCCAACTGGGTATTCCCGATGCGTTGGGCACGCCCGTGCTGCCGAACCAGACCACGTTGTCGTCGTGGACGTGGAGTTCGGGCATGACGATGCAGGCATTGAGCGGCTACTTCAATCTGAACCCGTTCTTTACGGCGCTTTTGCCGGGTACGACGATCGGTCGTTACGACGGACGCGTGTCGCTGCCGAATTCCGATCCGCGCCTGCAAGCCGATTCGGACCCGTCCGACATTCTCATCGCGCAGCCGTTCGCGAATGCGCTGGCGACGCAGTTGCCGGACTACCTCGGTTATACGGCGCCGAACGCCACATTCATGCCGCTCAACGACGAGATCATTCAGGTCTGGGATTTCTCGCATGACGGTCAGCCGTTGCCCGATACAGTGCCGGATCTGCTGGCCGCATTGACGCTCAATCCGCAACTCAAGGTGCTGGCCGTCAATGGATACCACGATCTCGCCACGCCGTTCTTCAATACGGAGAAACAACTGGCCCGCTTGCAGACGGTGCCGGGACTCTTTCCGAATCTGCAGGTCACGTTCTATCCTGGAGGTCACATGACCTATCTGGACGATACGGCGCGCCCGCAGATGAAAACGCAGCTGGCCGATTTCTACCGGGGGCAATGGATTCCCGGCGCACTCGGACTCTGGATGTTGCCGCCGCCGTGGCGTGACGAGGCGCCGGCCGGCACCCCGACCGAGACAGCGCAGGCTTCGGCGCTCTAGCCCGCGATCGCGGTCAATTCGGACACCTATCTATCGTGAGCTCATCATGTCTCCAATCGATATCCGACGTGGCGCTGTTCTAGTGGTTCTTTTCCTCGCGGCCGCCAGCGCCGGCGCGGCGCCTCAAGCGGTCGCACCGGTTACGCCCGCGAGCCGCGGCGGCGGCGTGGACGGCCCATATTTTCCGCGCGCGCGCGTCGCCCCCGTCGCGCCCTCGACGGGTACGCTGCTGCAGCAGCAGGCGCAGCAGCGGCTCGAGGCCCGCCTCGGCGCGAATTCAGCGCTGAGCAACGGAGCGGCAATTACCAAGGCCCAGGCGCAGCAAAACGGGCTGGGGTACATCGCCCGACATTTCGACGAAATCGACACCGCGCATTCGGGGCGTGTGTCGTTGAGCGACGTACGGCAGTACCTGCAGCAAAAGCAGCAGCATCAGTGATCGATGTTCAGTGCGGGCGACGTCTGTAGTCAGGCGTCGCCGCGCTGCGATTCGATCAATGTGCGAAGCGAGATGCGCTGCCTTCCGTTGGCGTCGAAGTTCTCTGGCGCCAGCCAGCGTTCGAACGCGGCTTTGATGCCCGGCCATTCGCGATCGATGATGGAAAACCACGCCGTGTCGCGTGAGCGGCCCTTATAGACGATGGCTTGGCGAAAGCAGCCTTCGTATTGGAAGCCGTAGCGCAGCGCGGCCGCCCGCGACGGTGCATTGAGGCTGTCGCATTTCCATTCGAAGCGGCGGTAGCCGAGCTCATCGAAGACGCGACGCATCAGCAGATACATCGCTTCGGTGGCCATGGCGGTCTTTTGAAGCCGCGGCGAATACGCCACATGCCCCACTTCGATGACGCCGTTCGCGCAGTCCGCGCGCATCAGCGCGAAGGTGCCGACTGCCTCGTTCGATGCGCGATCGATGATGGCATGATGCAGCGCATCCGTGCTGGCCGCGTTGCGCTCGAGGTATGCCCGCAGGCGCGCTTCATCGGTGAGCGGCTCGGCATTGGCCATGTAGGTCCAATCGCGCGTATCGGGCGCCATGCTGAACGACCGCCATAGTGAGGCGCCATGGCGGTCCGCGTCGAGCGGCTCGATTCGGCACGAGCGGCCCTCGATCGGCGTGCGGGGGGGCAGCTCGCGCGGTGTCCAACCGGGCATGGGGGCACCGATCGGTTGAGAGAATTCGTTCAAATTCGGTGAAGCAGCGGGTGTCGGGCTCATCGTTAGTACT
>CBJLAJ010000157.1:0-12172 GCA_966421005.1 uncultured Paraburkholderia sp. | reverse complement strand
ACGCAGATTGACGATCTTCACGGTCGACGGATCGACTCCCGCATGCAGTAGTGCGACGAGCGCCTCGGCTTGGAGTGGCCGGAGTCGGACACATTGCCGTGCCCAAATCACGTTGACCGATAACGTTCTTCCAATCGCTTATTGGAAAGCCGGCGCCTGACTTCTTACAGTTGATCGTCAGCCGGTAGTGCCGACGAGAGCGCACTCCGGTTCTCTCATCGGGCACGGCTCAAATGACCATTCGTTCGCACGCGCGCTTCTTTTCGATGTCATCTGCATCTGTGCCGGCCTCGACCGACGAGCCCGGGAATTCGGGTGCTGCCCCTGCCGAAACCCACGCGTGCTCCCTGCAGCGCGGGCTATCGCGTGCAGATGCCCTGAAGCAGTTGCATCCGCGTAAGGCGCCCGGCACTGTCGAGGGACCGTCTCCGCCGCCGCCGGATACCCGCAGGAAAAAGGTGTTGACCGACCGTCTCAAGAACTTTCTGTCGGGACGTCAGTTTTCGGTGACCACCGTTATCCCTGGTACCAGCCGCACGGTGAACCGTCCGTTGCGGGCAGGACTTCCGCCCGATCTGAGCGGCGCTGACGGCAATAAGCCGGAAGAGGGGCTCCTTGAGGAAGCGAAACTGCTCTCGAGTGTCGCTGCGTCGCTGACCGAGAGCATCGGACGTCCCGAGGCGCAGCTATGGAAGCGCCCCGCACCGTCGAAGGCACATCGGTGGCTGACGAAAGCCGCGCCGTGGATGAAGCCGACGCCGCTTGCGGAGATCGCCACCATCGGCGGGCAGCGTCAGCGCGCCGATCGCGCGCATCAGGCCTACGGCGTACCCGCGCGGGACCGCAGCGAGATCGCTGAGGGCGCGAGGAGGTTGCTGGTCCAGATCGAGCAGAGACGGAAGGCGCTCGACGAGGCCGTTGCGAATTTTGAGCGTGCGCGATCGGCCCACGCCGACTCGCGCAGCGTTTCGCCAATTCCGGATCAGACGAGCGATGCGGCGAGGCGGCGCTCGCAGGCCGCGGCGGAACTGCGCAACGCGAGCAGCGCATTGCATGCCGCGATCTCTGGCTCCGATCTGGTGGGACTCATGGGCCTGAGCTATCTGGCGGACCAGCGCGAAAAAGGCGATGCGTTCGCACGCAAGCGCATCAATGAGCTTCAGGCGCGGGCGCATGCCCTTCGCAACAGTGCGTACGATAGACGCGATGCGATCGACGTTGAGTTGCGCGCGCGAATCGCTCAGGCGCGCATGCTGACGTCGATAGGTTGCGATCTCGACGCAGCCGAGAAGACTGCGCTAGAGGCACAAGGGCGTTTGCACTACCTGAAAAAACGCCTTGGCGAGCTGCCTGCTGCATCGTCGGAATCAGGCAGCACGTCGCCGACGCTTTCGGGGCTGCGTGCCCGCCTCAGCGACGAAATCGCGCAAGCTCAGGCTGTGCTCGAAAGCGCACAGATGGCGCAGGGGCGCGCCATGCAAAGCCTCGATGCTATCGAGGCGGGGTTCGCACGTGTGGATCAGCACATCGCCGAGCTGATGAAGCAACGGTCCGCCGCCGAAATGCAGCGTGAAGAGGCGGAGCGTTCGCTGGCGTGGCTGGCGGAGGCCTCGTCGCGGCTCGCGAAGCAAACGGCCCACAAGGCGGAACCGGAGGCCGGCCTCGATACGCGAGCCGTCGATGAGCTTCACGATCGCCTCGTCGCAGAGCAGTCCCACGTGCCGCGCGCTTTCGGTCCACGCCCCGACGCCAGGCTGCAAGCAACGCTCGAAACGCTGTCGGAGCGCCTGAAGGCGTCGGGCGCGCCGGACAGTCTGCCGCTGGTGATGGCCATGGAGATCGTAACGAACGTACTGGCCGACGTGACGCGCGGCGACGCCGGGCGCGCCACGCGATTGCTGGACGCGTTGGGCGGCAACGTCACCGCGCATTGGGCCGAACTTGCCCAGGCCGAGGCAGAGGCACGCGGTGCTCGTGGAACAGCAGCCGCCACAATCGATCCCACAGTATCGGACGTACTTGCATTCAGCCGGAAGATCGCAGCATTGCCGCGCGGCAGCGAGCTGCTGCACGCGTTGTCGTGCGACGGCACACGAACCGTGGCAAAGGACCAGATGCAGGCGTTGCACGTGTTCTGGACGGCGGACGATGCCAGCCGAACGGAATCCGACACATCGGTGGTGGCGTGGTTGGGGCAGGCAAGGCGCGTCGCGCTGGCGACATGCCGGGGCGAGACGGACGCCAGTTTCGACGACGTCGATCACGCCGCCTACCATGCTGTTCGCAACGGCTATATCAGCAATGCGCCCGGCTCGCTCTACGCCCGGCACAACGCGCGCATGACAAAAGCGATCACCGAATGGGTGATTCGGGCCGCGGCCGCTGACAGCCACGCGAATGACGCGGCACGGCCCACGGTGTGGCGGCGGTTTGCCTCGACCCTAAACCTCCGCGGGCGCGAGGCGCGCGTCGAACCGACGAACGAGCGCAGCCCTCAACGCGGCGCAGCCGGCGACCCACCCGGCGCGAACTCCACCCGGCAGGCCATGCTCGACTACCTCGACGTGCTGGCGAAGCGTCACGGGCGCGGAGCGAAGGTCAACCCGCAGAGTCGCGATGCACACTCGAACAGCGTGACGACCAGCGCCGCGCGGCCTGCTGCCTGGCGCTATCTGGTCCCAACCCTGAACAAGACGCCGTTCAGAAAGCGTGTGCTGAATCGTAGCTATGCCGTCGCGGAAAGCATGGGTCTCGACTCAGCGCGATTGCGCGTGGATCGCGCCGTGCGGCAGCGTATGGCAAGCGTCAGACCGCTGATCGAAGCCAGCCGCCAGCATGGTGGTGGCGAGGGCGTGCTCGACGCAATTTTCGCCCAGACGCTCGTCGACTACCTGAGTCTGGTCGACAACCGCGGCCGACATCTGTCGAAGGTCAGGCTGACGGATCGCGATACGAGGAAAATGATCGAGCGCCTGCCGGCTGTCGCGCAGCGCGCGCATGTCGAACGGTTCAAGATGTTTATCGAGGAGGTTGTGCCGCACGGCTCGACGGCCTACGAGGCGCTCGGGCGGCTCGACGAACGGCTTCGCTCGCGAATCCCGGCCGCGCATCGTCCGGCACAGCGAGAAGCCGCGGACGAGGATCTCGCCGCCGCGGTTCGCCTGCTGAAAACCCAACGGCTGGCAGATAAGCGCGACATCATCACTTTCTTCAAACCGTTCATTCTTGACATGGCGTTGCGTGACAAAGTCCGGCTTGGCGGTGGCGGCACGATTGGCGCCGGGCTTCCCGCACTACCTTACGGACCGGAGTCTCCGGTCGTGTCGCCGCTCATGGTCGCCGAGACTTCGCGATCGGACGAGGCGTTCGCCCAGTTGTTCATGCCGGTGCTCGGCATCGAAATGATGTTCGGCAAGGTTCGCACGACTGCGAACGAAGTGGCCGCGGGAGTGGTAGTGGGACACTCGCTCGGGTCCGTTGCCGCCCTGCAGGGCACGGCCGCTGTGCATGCTACAAAGCAGCACGCGAAAACGGATGCAACGCTGATGCGCTTTTTCCGAAAGCGTCATCAGGAGGAGGCGATGCGCGCGAAGATGCTGAACGCGCTCGACAGCATGGTGCGCTGGGACATGATCGAACCCGAGCGCGGCAGGGCTTACAGCGGACCGCTGGAGGCGGTGTTCGCGCGCAACCCGGAGGTGTCGGTCTCACAGGTGGACGCCGTCGCGGATACGACGACGATCAGCGCAGCCGTGTCGGCGCGCTTGCCCTCCCTCAAGCACGCCGGCCCACACAGCGGCGGGATCGCGCAAACCTTGCGCGTTGAGCCGTCGCTCGCTATCGAAGCGCAGCGCAGCCGCGAGCGGCGCGATGAGCGTGGCGGCCATGTGAATGTCTACGCCGCGGTGTCAGATACGGCCCAGCAGCGCGCGAGTGTGGGAATGAGCGTGGCCGGCGCGCCGCTTTCATATTTGCCACCGAGCGGGCCGGATCATGCGCGCCACACAGGCGCTCAGCGCGAAGCGCTGGGGCTACAGCTCGGCATCGCGCGCGACATCGCCTGGGCGATGGAGAAACACGAAATCTCGCCGTTCCTGCTGGACGGGAAGCAGGACGCGGATCTCGACCGCCACTACTCGACACCGACCGACATGTTGAAAGAGATCTCCGCGAACCGCGAGCAATGGCTGATGCGATGCGTGGAAACACTCGAGCCCGACGAGCATGGCAATACCGATACGCCCGATAACCGCATGCGCGCAAGCATTTTGCTGAACGAGTTCGAACGGGAGATCCAGCGTCTTGGCGGGGCCAGCAAGTACTGCCTGTACAACATCAACTACTCGATGCGCGGCGAGGCGAGCAAATGGATCGACGGCTATCGCGGGCTCGCCCAGCTCGCGCGCAAGCGCGGCGATGCGCAAGCAGAGCGCCGGGCACAGGAGGCCATCGACGAGATCCTCGTGAGCCGCGGCACATGGCGGCCGCTGATGCTGATTGTGCGCGAGCGTGCCAAGGATTCGATCGCGCTCGGCTGGCGCAACCTGCTGCGCTGGCAGCGCACGGCAAACGTCGACGGGCAGCGCACGGCTGTGCAGTTTCCGCCGCCGTGAATTGGCAAATGAACAGAGTGGACGGCTTCTAATCCGAGACCTGCGGCTAACTCGACTGCTCATCCGCCCGGCCGCGCCGGCGATAACCCTGCGTCGCGCGCAGCAGACTTCGCGTGTAATCGTTCGCGACGCGTTCGGCACGAACATCGTCGATGCTCAACTGCTCGATGATTTCGCCGTTGCGCATGACTGCCACACGCTGACACAAGAAGCCGACGACGGCGAGGTTATGGCTGACGAGAATCATCGTGAGCTCACGTTGCCGATGCAACCGACGCAGCAAGTTGAGGATTTCCGCCTGAACCGACACGTCGAGTGCCGAAGTGGGCTCGTCGAGCAGCAGTACGCGAGGCTCGAGAATCAACGCGCGGGCGATTGCGACGCGCTGCCGTTGTCCGCCCGAGAGCTGGTGCGGATAGCGAAAGCGAAACGCCGGCCCGAGCCCGACTTCGGCCAGTGCGCGTGCGATTCGCTCGTCGGCATCCGGTAGGCGATGGATGGCGAGCGGTTCGCGCAGCGTCTTGTCGACCGTGAAGCGCGGATGCAGCGAGGCGTATGGGTCCTGAAACACCATCTGCACGTCGCGGCGAAAGGCGCGATCGAGCTTGCCGGCAAGGGGCTGTGTATCGATCGACATGCTTCCGCCCGCAAGCGGTACGAGACCGGTCAGGGCGCGCAGCAATGTCGACTTGCCGGAACCCGATTCGCCAACGAGCCCGAACGCTTCGCCGCGTGGGATCGTGAAACTTGCACCGCGCACGGCGTCGACGTGTCCTGCGCGGGTGGGAAAGCGGATCGATACGTCGCGGACCTCGATCATCGTCATCTCAGCGTCTCCGTGAGCCAGGCCGGGTCCCGCTGCAGCATGGGAAGCTCGTCGGATGGATTCGCGAGCGAAGGTGTCGCGGCAAGCAAGCCGCGCGTGTAAGGATGCGATGCATGGGTGAGCTCCGACGCAGCACAAGTCTCGACTACGCGCCCGGCGTACATCACCGCGACGCGATCGCAAAACGACATCACGAGCGGCAGGTCATGGCTGATGAAAAGAAGTCCCGTGCCGTGGCGTGCAATCGTTTCGTCGAGCACGGCCAGTACCTGCATCGACACTGCGACGTCGAGCGCGGAGGTCGGTTCATCGGCGATCAGAAGCCGCGGGCCTGTCGAGATCATCATGGCGATCATCACACGCTGCCCCATGCCGCCCGAGAGTTCGTGCGGGTACGAATCGGCAACGCGTGCGGGATCGCGAATGTCGACGGCGTCCAGTGCCGCCAGGATGCGTTCGCGCAAGGCGCGTCCTTTGAGTTTCGGCTCGCGCAGGCGAAACGTCTCGGCCATTTGGCTCGCGACGGTCATGACGGGATTCAGCGAATATTTCGGGTCCTGCAGAATCATGCCCATGCCGGCACCCGTGAGGCGCCGCCGCTCGCGCGGCGTGAGCGGCAGCAGATCGCGCCCCGAGAAGCGCATCTTGCGCGCACCCCAATGCGCATTCGCCGGCAGTAATCCAAGCAGCGCGCGCCCTGTCAACGACTTGCCGGAACCCGACTCGCCGACGATGCCGAGGCGCTCGCCCGGGGCAAGCGTCATCGACAGGTCGCGCACGGCTTCGACGAGCGTGCCGTCGCGACCGCGAAACGCAATCCGCAATCCTTCGATTTCGCAAAGCGGAGCGGGAGAGACAGTCGAGACGTTCGCGCTCATGTCAGTCTCCATGACGAGGATCGAAGACATCGCGCAACCCGTCGCCGAGCAGATTGAATGCGAGGCTCACGAGCAGGATGGCTCCCCCGGGCAGCGTAGCCACCCACCAGGCATCGAGCAGCACGTTGCGTCCCGAGGCGACCATGAAGCCCCATTCGGGGCTCGGCGGTTGCGCCCCGAGACCGAGAAAGCCGAGACCGGCGACGGTGAGCACGATGCCGGCCATATCGAGCGTGGCGCGCACGATGACCGACGACATGCAAAGCGGCACGATGTAGCGCAGCACGATGCGCGGCTCGGAAGCTCCTTGCAGGCGCGCGACATGAATGAACTCGGCGTTCGCGACGCGTAACGTTTCGGCGCGTGCGAGCCGCGCATAGGCGGGCCAGGCCGTGATTGAAATCGCGACGACGGCATTGACGACGCCCGGCCCGAGCGCGGCTGCGAACGCGAGGGCCAGCACGATCTTCGGAAGCGCGAGCGCCATGTCGGTGAGCCGCATGAGAACCGTATCGACGAAACCGCCGCAAAACCCCGCTGTCGTCCCGATCAGCAAGCCGATAGGCACAACGATCAGCACGACGAGGATGGCGATGCCGAGCGTCAGACGCGCGCCCGCAATGAGGCGCGAGGCGATATCGCGCCCGAGCTGATCGGTACCGAACCAATGCGAGGGGCTGCCGGGCGGTAGCAGACGGTCGGCGAGCACCTGCTGTATCGGATCATGCGGCGCGATGAGCGGGCTCGCGGCCGCCACGATGACGAGAACGACGAGGATCGCGAGACCAATGACGTTCAGCGGGTTCGAAGCGAAACGCCGCCATCGCCGATACGCGAGCCCAAGCGCGGCCTGCGCGCGCGATTGCGGTGTATCGACGAGCAGCCATTCGCGTACCGACCTGCGGGCGGTGGGTAGCGTCGGTCGATCGGGAGAAGAAGCCATGTCGATCAGGAGGCGAAATATGAAACGAACGGTACCGCTCGCGCGTCAGCGGGCACGCGGATCGAATACGCGATAGAGCGCGTCGGTCAGCAGATTGACGAAGATGAACATGACGCCGATAACGAGCGTGCAGCCGAGTACGGCGTTCATATCGGCATTGAGCAGCGCGCCGGTCAGATACGAGCCGATGCCGGGCCACGCGAAGACGATCTCGGTCAACACGGAGCCTTCGAGCAGATTGCTGTAGGTGAGCGCGATGACGGTCAAAAGCGGCACGGCGATGTTGCCGAAGGCGTGGCGCCAGATGACGCGGCGTTCCGGTAGACCTTTGGCGCGTGCCGTGACGATATATTCCTGATTCAATTGATCGAGCATGAACGAGCGTGTCATGCGGCTCAGATAGGCGACCGAGTAGTAGCCGAGAATGGCGGCCGGCAACGCGATATGCGAGATCGCATTGCGCAAGACATCCCATTCGCCTGCCAGCGCCGCATCGAGCAGCAAGGAGCCGGTACGCGTGTCGACCATGCCGTCGTAAAGCGGGTCGAGCCGGCCCGGACCGCTCACCCAGTGCAGCCGGGCATAAAAGAGCAGCAGCCCCATGAGGCCGAGCCAGAATATCGGCACCGAAGAGCCGATGAGCCCGATGAAGCGCGCGAGATGATCGATCGGCCGATTGTGCCGGACGGCGGCGGCCACCCCGAGCGGTACCCCGATCGCAATGCCGATCATCGTGGCGAGCGTCGCCAGCTCCAGCGTCGCGGGGAACACGCGCTTGATGTCGTCGAGTACGGGATTGGCGGTCAACAGCGACATGCCCAGATTGCCGTGAAGCACATCGCGCGCGTAGATGAACAACTGCGTGGCGAGCGGTTTGTCGAGACCGAGCGCCATGCGCTCGGCCGCGTAGGCGTCGGCCGATGCGCGATCGCCGAGTACGGCGAGCACGGGATCGATCGGCACTTTGCGGCCGATGATGAAGGTGAGCGCAATGAGGCCCGCGAATGTGACAGCAAGTGTGATTGCCCAACGCGCGATGCACAAAGCCCAGCGCACGGCCGGCCTTCTCGCCGGCAGCGTGCGTAGCGCTTCGAACCGGGTGCGAGACGAAAGCGGTGTCGACATGATGGGAGAACTCAGCGCTTGCTCAAAGCGCGGTACGACACGAGGTCGTTGATCGGCCCGACTTCGAGACCGCTTACGCCGGGACGGGTCGCGACCTGTGCCACTTTCTGGAACAGAATGACGAAGGGCGATTTGGCCAGCAACGCCTTTTGCAGCGCTTGATAAAGCTGTGCCCGCTTCTCGGTCGAGGGCTCGGCAAGCGCCTTTTGCGCCTCGTCGGTCAATTGCGGAATATCCCAGCCATTGCGCCATGCGAGCATCTTGTAGCTCGATTTATCGGAGTTGTCGGGATTCCACGCGAAGCCTTGCGCGTTGCTGTGCGGGTCGATGTAGTCGGCGGACCAATCGCCGATATAGATATCGTGCTGGCGCGCGCGATATTTGGCCAGCGTTTGTTTGTTGTCTCCGGGGATCAACTGGAGCTTGATGCCGGCCTGCGCGAAATTTGCCTGCACGGCCTGCGCGATTTCCGTATAGGGATAATCGTTGCGCACATCCATCGTCACGGAAAAGCCGTTCGGTACGCCTGCTTTGGCGAGCAGTGCCTTGGCCTTCGCGACATCGAACCGATATGGGTCTGTGTTCAGCGCGCCGAGCAATCCTTCGGGCAGGAATGTCTGATGAACTTTGTAAGTCGTCTTTACGACATGGCTTTCGATGCCTGAATAATCGACAAGGTATTTCAACGCTTCCTGTACGTCCGGTTTCGCGAGCGTGGGATTCCTGGTGTTCAGGCCGAGGTAGAGCAAGGTGGCCTGGGGCGAGGCCGTCACCTTCGCTTTGCCGCTCTTCACCACGGCGGCGAGATCGTCGGGGCTCAGATCGCGCGCTGCGTCCACATCGCCGTTTTCGAGCATGAGGCGCTGCGTCGCGGCTTCGGGTATATGACGCAGCACGATGCGCTTCATGGCGAGCGGCAGGCGGTAGCCGTCGAAGCGTTGCAGCACGATGCTGTCGTTTGCCGTCCATTTAACCAGCGAATACGCGCCGGAGCCCGCTTCATGGGTGCGCAGCCAGCCGTTGCCGAAGTCGCTGCCTTGCTGATGAGCGAGCAACAGTTTTTTGTCGACGACGGAAGCGGGCCAGGAGGCGAGCACATTCAGCACGAATGTCGGCGCGTATTTCTGATCGGTCGTGATCGAAACCGTGGAATCGTCAATCTTCTTCACTTTCGCGATCACGTTCTCTTTCGTAAGCCCGATGCCCGTGAGTACGGCCGCCGGGCCTTTGTCAAGCTGGACGGCGCGCTGGATCGACCAGGCAACGTCGTCGGCGGTGAGTGGATTGCCCGAATGGAACTTGAGGCCCGGGCGCAACTTGAACGTAAATGTCAGCCCGTCCGGGCTCACCGTCCACGATTGCGCGACGTCGCCATTGAATTTCGACGGATCGGCCAAATCGACACGAACGAGGCGGTCATAGGTGTTCGCCGCATATTCTTCGGGCACGAGCTCGTAAATTTCGCCGGGATCGAGTGTGGTGAATTCGTCGAGCAGCGTGGCCATGACGAACATGTCCTTCGGCGTCGCGGCCTGGGTTTCGATCGGCGTGGCAACTGACAGGCCAGCCGCGAGGAAGACCGCGGGCAGTGCCGCGGCGAACTTGGGCAACCAGAGTTTCATGCGCGCTCCCTAGTGAGGAACCTGCTCGGTCGAACGTCGGGTTATTTCTTCAATGTCCGGTAAGACGTCAGATCGTTGATGGGACCGACTTCCGGCCCTGTGACGCCAGGGCGTGTCGCCACCTGCACGACTTTTTCGAACATGATGATAAAGGGCGAATGGTCGAGCATCTGCCGTTGCATGGCAATGTATTGCTTCGCGCGTTGCGCGCTCACGGGTTCGACGAGCGCTGCCTCTGTTGCCGCGGTGAGCTGCGGGATGTTCCAACTGTTGCGCCACGCCAGCATTTTATATTTCGATTGATCGGAGTTGTCCGGATTCCAGGCGAAGCCGCGCGCGTTGCTGTTCGGGTCCATGTAATCGGATGACCATTCGCCGATGAAGATATCGTGCTGGCGCGCGCGGTACTTGCCGATCGCCTGCTTGGCGTCGCCCGGGATCAGCTTCACTATGATGCCGCCTTGCGCGAAGCTCGCTTGCAGCGCTTGCGCGATTTCGACGAACGGGTAGTCGTTCGGCATGTCCATCGTCACCTCGAAGCCGTTCGCGAGGCCCGCTTTCGCGAGCAATGCCTTCGCCTTGGCCACGTCCAGACGGTACGGGTTCGCATCGAGCACGCCGAGAAAGCCATCGGGCAGGAAGGTCTGGTGCACTTTGTAAGTTGTACTGACGATGTTGCGCTGAATGCCGTCGTAATCGACGAGCCATTTCATGGCCTGCTGCACTTCCGGCTTCGCGAGATTCGGGTTTTTCGTATTCAGGCTCAGATAGAGCAATGCAGAAGCAGGCCACGATGCCACGTGAATCTTGCCTGCTTTCGAGAGTGCCGCGAGGCTGTCGGGGCTCAGGTTGCGCGCGGCGTCGGCATCGCCGTTTTCGAGCAGCAGCCGCTGTGCCGAGGCTTCCGGCACATGGCGCAGCACGATGCGCTTCATGGGGTACGGCGCACGGTAATCGTCGAACCGTTGTAGCACGAGGCTTTCGTTCGGCGTCCACTTGACGAGCTGGTAGGGGCCCGAGCCGGCATCGTGCGTTCTGAGCCATGTGCTGCCGGCGTCGCCGTTCTGTTCGTGCGAAAGCAGCAGCTTCTTGTCGAGAATGGAGCCGGGGCCCGCGCTCAGCACGTTCAATACGAAGCTCGGTGCATATTTGCGATCGGTCTGCAGGGTCACCGTCTGCTCGTCGATCTTCCGAACCTGCCGCGCGACGTTTTCCTTCGTGAGGCCGAGATCGGCCAATACGCCGGCCGGTCCTTTGCCGAGCAATACGGTGCGTTGCAGCGACCAGGCGACGTCGTCGGCCGTGACGGCGTTGCCCGAATGGAACTTGACGCCAGGGCGCAGCTTGAACGTGTACGTGATGCCGTCGGCACCGACGCTCCACGACTGCGCGAGCTTGCCTTCGAACTTCGAGGGGTCGCGCAGATCGATCTGCACGAGGCGCTCGTAGACATTGGCCACATATTCGGACGGCACGAGTTCGTAGATTTCGCTCGGGTCCAGCGTCGTGAACTCGCCGATTTGTGTGGCGATCACGAAGATGCCGGGCGGCGTGGCGGCATAAAGCGTGGTGACGGGTGTGAGTGCGGCAATGGCCGCGGTGAGGGCGAACTTCGACAGCCAGTGCTTCATGTGGGCTCCACCGGAAAAAGGCGATGGGCTCCGGGGCGGCAACCGCAGTGACGGCCGCGCGCGGAGCGCAAGACCGCAATCGTACCGCGTGATGACGGTCCGTATTCACATTGAATATGCGTGTCGGGCGTTGACGGTTGGCGGCTTGGGGGCCGATGCCGTCACGGGTGGCGATCGACCCACGCGCGCGCCCATTCGACGCCGGCCGCGCGTGCTTCCTCTTCGGTAGAGAAAAAGGCGAGGATACCCGAGCCTTGAATCAGCTCGTTCTCACGCACGACGGAGCCGCTCGCCGCGAAGCGCTCTTCCTGCGCGATGGCGTGGCCCCAAATTTCGTAGCCTTTGTATCGTTCGGGTTCCATGAAATAGGACGCTGCAGTGTCGAGCCAGTTCGTTATGAATAGTGCCGCGGCTGGCGGCGCAAGGACGCCCGCTGGGCGCGGCGAATGATGGGTGTCGGCGCATCCGCCACACCAGACGGCCAATAGTGGAGGCCCAGCAAGGAATCGTCCACCCCTAGATTCATGGGGTACG
>CBJLAJ010000156.1:0-12299 GCA_966421005.1 uncultured Paraburkholderia sp. | reverse complement strand
ATCACGAAGCGGGGACACGCAGAGCGAATGAGATGCGATTTTTTGCCTCAATCGTCGCTCGCTCGATCCGTTTTTTTTGCATCGGCGCCGAGAATGCGGTCGGAGAGCTTTTGATCGTAGCTCGAATGAACATGGGTGCGTTTTTTCTCGGGAAATGCGTATGTATATGCCTTGCGCAACGCAAGCGCCGCCTCATGAAAACCCGAGAGAATCAGCTTTTGCTTGTTCGGATAAACGGCAATATCGCCTACAGCAAAGATGCCCGGCCGAGACGATTCGTAGTTCGAAGTATCGACAGCCACGCGCCCGGCAAGTGTCTCGAGCCCCCACTGGGCGATCGGTCCGAGCTCGGCAACGAGGCCATAAAGCGCGATGACGTGATCCGCGTCGATGACAGTCTCGCCGCCGATCTGCTTGATATCGACCGACTCGAGCACGCCCCGGTCAGTGTTGAGCGCGGCAATCGTACCGATGACGATATCGAGTTCGCCGTTGGCCGCCGCGCGCTTCGCTTCTTCCACTGACGCGTGCGCCGCGCGAAATGTTTCGCGCCGATGCACGAGTGTCACGCGTTGCGTGAAGTCGCGCAGCGCAAGCGCCCAGTCCCACGCCGAATCCCCACCGCCTGCAACGATCACACGATGGCCCGCGAACGCGGCCGGTTCGCGCACGGCATAGTGCACGTGCCGGCCTTCGAGTGCATGAGCCGATTCGAGTGCAATACGCTGAGGCACGAATGCACCGTTGCCAGCAGCCAGCAGTATGGCCGCGGTATCGAAGACGAGCCCCTTGTCGGTCCTCACGAGCCAGCGTTTCTCTTCGCCGAGCGAATCGAGCGTCGTCACGCGATGGCCCAGATGTTGAGGCGGGTCGAACGGACGGCATTGCTCGGTCAGGCGCTCGACGAGTTCGCGCGCCGTGCACACGGGTATCGCCGGAATATCGAAAATAGGCTTGTCGGGATAGAGTTCGATGCACTGGCCGCCCGGCACCTCGAGCGCGTCGACGAGGTGGCATGTCAGACCGATCACGCCAGCCTCGAACGCCGCAAAAAGACCGACCGGCCCCGCACCGACGATCAGGACATCGGTGCGAATGGCGGCATTGCCTGGCGATGACGTGCTGGTCACTTTCCGATCCTCGATGACTGTGTCGACGCTTCAAGCAAGGCGCGTCGGCCAATGTCGGTTTCAATGGGATCGAGTATAGAGGCGCGATATCCCCCGCAATGCAGTGGCCCACTCTCCAGTAGGGAGAAGCGAAGCGCCCGCTGATGGGGCCTGAGTATGCGCTAAAGCGCCAACTCAGCCCGACGCGGCATGGGATGGCAGTAAGCGCTGAAGCGCAAACTGCCATCGACAAAAGGCGCCGCAATGCGGCGCCTTTCAGACGGCGATCAAACGCTGAAAACCCGCTTTAGAAGCGGTGACGCAGACCCACCGTTGCGCTCGTCTGGTTCTTCGAGCTCGAGATGCCACCGTTGTTGGCGTTGTAGATCCACGCCTGAGCACCGTTACCCGAAGCATGCTGGTACACCACCTGCGCATAGACGTCCGTGCGCTTCGACAGCTTGTAGTCGGCTTGCGCACCGATTTGGTGGAAGTGCTGACGTGTGCTCGCGCCCAGCAGCGATGCCTTTTGCTGCGTGAACGTATAAGCCGCGCCCAGGCCCAACGCCGGCGTCAGATTGTACTTACCGTTGATTTCGTAGTTGTTCTGGTTGATCGACAGCGGCAACGCGGCGAAGTTATCGACGCGAGCCTGCGTCCAGACGAAGCCGACTTGCGCGGGACCGAATGCATACGATGCACCGGCGCCATAAGTACGCTGACGGAAGTTGCCCGCCACACCGAACGCGGAGAATGCCGACGTATCCGACGCACCGTTGTTGGCGGCGAGCGGATTGTTCTGCTGTGCGTACGAAGCCGCGACATTCAGGCCCTGGAACTGGTAGGCCGCGCCAACGCTGTATTCGCGGTTGTTCGCGAAGCCGGTCTGGTTGGAGAAGCCGTACGTCGCACCGAACGTGAAGCCTGCGTAGTTCGCGCTCGAGAACTTGATCGAGTTGTTGACCGCGACGCCGTAGTTCGTGTTCAGGTTGTCGAAGTTGCCGAAGTGCGCGAACGACGTGCCACCCCAACTGCCCGTTGCCGTCAGCGGCGCGAGGTAGTCCTGCTCGGCGTCGTACTGGCGGCCGAGCGTCACGGTACCGTAGTTGCTCGAGAGGCCGACGAACGACTGACGCGTGAACATGCTGCTGCCGTTGGCAAAGCGGCCGCTATTGACATTGAAACCGCTTTCGAGTGTGAAGATCGCCTTCAGGCCATTGCCCAGGTCTTCCGAGCCTTTCAGGCCGAAACGGCTTTGATCGATCCCGCCGCTCGTCTGTTGCCAGTCCGAATGGCCGCCGACGTTGCTGGTGTAGTTGATGCCCGCGTCCAGGACGCCATAGAGCGTGACGCTGCTTTGCGCGTGTGCTGCGACGGCAAACGAAGCCGAAACGGCAGCAACGATGAGGGTCTTTTTCATTGGAGGAAATCCCTTTCTAGTCAACCTGGCCCCATGGCCAGACTTCGGAAGAACAGCTCTCGGTCACCGCGGCTCTCGGCGGCGGCGGCATATGTCAGATGAATGAGCCATTCAGCGAGGGGCGAGTCTACGGGCGCTTGATCTACGGGTAAACGCGCATTCGACAATAGATTATTGTTGAAACGGAAACGATAGAACGTGACTATCGACACACAAGCTTGTTTTCATTCATTTTTTTTCGTGGATCGACAGTCATTCGTTTCACGACGGTCTCGAATCCTGGATGGCCGCAAGTTGCGAATCCACAACATATTCGCGTCGAGCGGACAGGCAAGCACTGCCGCACCGCATCGGTACGACATCGCCGAGCAGTTCATTGGCGGATTGCGCCGATAGTCTCTCGTTCGTCGCCATCAGGCGGGGCCTATCCTTGATCGCGTCGCCTCCTTGAGCGAGCGCGAATCTTTACGGCAAGGCATTCGAAAAAAACTTGAGAAGCGAGGGACGATTGCGAGCGATGAGCATGCGGATATGGGCCAGCGCGGTTCTGATAGCGACGACGAGCGGACTCGTCTGGGCGCAGCGGCCGCTCGTCTATCCGCTGCGCAGCCAGAGCCCCGGCGCGCAAAGTGTCGACAATGCGTTTTGCTATTGGCAGGCCAAGCAACAGACGAACGTCGATATCGTGCGCGAGCCGCAACGTCCGTCGCGCACGAAATCCATCGGTTTTGCGCCGGACGCGGGGCGCGGTACGTCCGCGCCGCCGTTGCCACCTGGCGCGGACCGCTTGAAAGCGGCGAGCGGGACAGCCGGCGCGGCCACAGCGTCCGCGGCATCGGCAGCCTCCCCAACGGCCGCGGCATCGGCGCCGATACCGCCCTCGGCGGCGGCGAGCGCTGGCGCATCGGGCGCGAGCGCGACCACTGCGCTCAATGCCGCGTCGGGCGCAAGCAGCGTCAACCTTCCTCCCCTTCCTGCGCCCGAGCCGCCAATGACGCGCTATTGGCAGGCATACGGCGAGTGCATGCAAAGCCGCGGCTACGGCGTGCGTTAACCCGCGTCCGGCTCAGACGCCTCCCACCCTGGCGGCCCCGCGGCAACAGACTTTACAGTCTGTTACCCGGCGCCCGCGTACAGTCGATTCGGCTTTCCCTATACTCCGATCCGCAACTGACTTACTTGCTTGCGCTTTGCGAGCGCTCAATCGACAACGAGTCAAATCATGAAACGCCCCACGCTGACCAAGACCGCTCTTCTGACTCCGCTTATTGCGGCTGCCGCATTGTCCCTTACGGCATGTGTCGCGCCCAATCCGTATGGCGCCTATGGGTCGCAACCGCAATACGCACAACCGCAATACGCGCAGCCGGCCTATGCGCAGCCGAGCTATGCGCAACCCGCTTATGCGCCGCCCCCGGAACAGGGCTATGTGCAACAAGGCGGCTATGGCACGCAGTACGGCAGTGTCGCTGGCATTCGCCCGATCGGCGGCGCGACGAGTCCCTCCGGCGTTGCGGGTACGCTCGTTGGAGCAGTGCTGGGCGGGGTCGTCGGCAATCAGTTCGGACGCGGACACGGACGCGATGCGGCCACGGTCATTGGGGCACTGGGCGGTGCCGTTGCCGGCAATCAAATCGGCCAGAACATGGGGCAGCCGTCGGGCTATCGCGTCGACATCCAGTTGAGCGACGGCAGCATGCGCTCGTTCGATATGCAAACGCCGGGGGATCTGCGGCCGGGCGACCGCGTCCGTATCGACGGCAATCAGATCTCGCGTTACTAGCACCTGCTCGCCCTGACGACAGGCTTGCGAATGCGCCGTTCAGCACCGGCGTATCGCGAGCCGCTCAGACCATTACTGTATTACCGGCGGGGTACACTTGCCCCAGCGCATCGTACCGCGCGTTCATGGCGATCACGCCCGGGCGCTCGAAGACGCGGCAAAACGCAGCCGTCGCGGCGCGCGCACTATCCGTTCCCTTTACGGCGCGGATCGCATCGGCGTGCGAGGTTTGGAGCTCGTGTTTGAGAAACGCGTAGTTCGCCTCCACGCTCTCCGGCTTCATATGGTTGCGTGCCGCGAAATCGAGGAACTCCCGTTTGCGCGAACCCGTCCACTGTGCAACGCCGTAGCCTTGGCCCATGTTCGATGTCGGCGCACCACGTTTCATGCCTTCGTTCATATCGGGATTCATGCCGCCGCTTTCATACCAGAGGTTGGCGACGACACCGGCCGCCTGGTTCTTGGTCAGGCCGAAATCTTTCTGCAAATGGGTCATGAAGTAGTCGGCCACCGGCTTGCCGCCCCCGCTTCCGCCTGAGTACGGAGCGGCGCTGGCCCCGCCCGCACCCGAGACGCCATCCCCGCCGAAAGACGCATCGGCAGAAAGACTCGCTTCGTAGGATGCGATGATCGAGTCGACTACAGGATCGTTGGACGAGGCCCCCGATGAGTACGACCCGATGATGGAGTTGACCGTGGAATCGCCGGAGGTGCCACCGGAGTTGATCGACGCGATGAGCGAGTCGACAATGGAATCGTCTCCCCCGCCGAAAAACGGAGCCAGCTCTCGCTCGATTTGCGCCGCGATGTCGGCTTGACTCTGCTGGTTGCGCAAAGCACCGGCGCCGTTGTCCATCAGCCTGCTCAGTACCTTATCGAAGTCTTGACCTGTAGCGGTATTGATCACAGCCATTCTCCGGTGACCGTGCGTGCCCCTTTACCTATGCGATTTGGGCCAGCACTACGGAGAACATAGCAAAGACATCCTTACGATACTTTCAATACACGAAGCGAAAGACGGCAAAGCGAAGCGCAAATGGAAAACGATTTACCGGCGCTTCGCGTCTTTGCCTACCGACGCCCGATTCGACCGCTCAGGCCGATTGCACGAATGCGGCCATATCGATCGGTCTACCGATCTGGCGAAGATGTTCGTTGTGAGTCACGGTGATGACTGTTGTGCCACCGTCGTGGACCTCCTTCAGCAGTTCGATGACACGCTGTTCGCTAACAGCGTCCAGTCCCGCGGTCGGCTCGTCGGCCATCAGGATGCCCCGTTTTTCAGGCTCGGGCGTCAGCAGTTCGTTCACCACGGCGCGAATGAGACTAAGGCGATTGCGCTCGCCTCCCGAAAGGAAGTCGGGAAGTGCGCGATCGAGATCAAATCGCTCCGTATCCAGTCCGAGCCGTTTCAGCAGCGCGACGATCATGGCGCGGCGCTCGAAAGTCTCCTCCTCGGTTCCCGCGGGGGGCAGGTCGCGGTTGAGGTTGTAGAACACCGTGCCGTCATAGAAATTGGCATGCTGGCCCGCGTAGTGCAGCCGCTCTTGCAACGAGTCCGTGCCGCGTTGTCTGATTTGATCGCGCGGTACATCGCCGACAGTGATTTCGCCCGCTGTCGGCTTGTATATGCCGCCGACCTTCTTCACCAACGTCGATTTGCCGGAGCCTGACGGGCCCTGTAGCGTGACGAACTCCCCTTGTTTGACGGTGAAACTGACACCTTCGAGGATCGACGCGTCTTCGCCGTGTTCGTCGAGCACGCTATAGCCGATATTGCGAAAGCCCACGTCGCGGTGCTCGAGCTGCGAAAAGGGAATGCGTGCGCGTTCGAGCGCGCCTTTTGGACCGTCGATTGCATCGATTGCACCGAGCTGATCGACGAGTTCCAAAGCCTGGACGAGTTGACGCGGGAACTCGTCGAAATATTTCTGCGCGACCATCCGGATCGGATAGGTCAAACCTCCGAAGGCGATCGTCGAAGCGAGAACCTGTCCAGCCGGCAAGCCCAGATCCATGCCCGTCTTGACCGTCGCGAGAATTGCCAGGTTCATCGGCAGATTGCTCCAGAACCATTGCCAGGCCTTTCGGTAGTTCAGATTGCGTTCGAGCGTTCGCTCGTTGTCGAATTGCTTTCTGACTTCATCGAGAACCTCCTCCATGCTCGAAAAGTTTTGCAGATCTTCCGCGCCGTTGACGTATTGCCGGTTGCGTTCGGCCGTGCGGTCGATTTCCGCGTTGCCTTCCCGATAGAGCTTCTCCATCTTTTTATTGTTGTGTTTCGACCATAAGTACATCATCGGCAGACTGACGAGACCGGTGATGGCAAGGCGCGGATCGAACTCGAACAGGACGGCCGCAGACGCGATGACCTGCATGAACGCAGGGCCGAGGATGTTGAGCGAGTCCCCGATGATCTTGCTCGATGCTTCGCGGCCTCGCACGAGCCCGTTGAACATCTTGTCGAAACTCTCCGGCTCGCTGTCCCCATAGACCATGTGTGACAACCAGCTTCGCTGGATGTTCTTGTCGGTATGCAGCAGCACCTTTTCGGTACGTGCTCTGCCGTTCGAATAAAGCGCGTCGCCGGCGACGTAGGTTGCCGCCCAGTATTCGGTGAACGCCGTGAAGTTGAAGGTATTGCCTTGTGTCACGTTCGAATAGGCAATCGGCGAAATGCCGCGGGCTACCCCTTGCATGATGAAGTTCGCGACAACGCCGGCGATGTTCCAACGTTGAGCCCGTATATCGCTGAAGCGAGCCACCATCTTCATGACGCGCCAGAGCGTGCGCGGCGAGTATTCGATCAGATCGAGGTCGCGATCGTTCAGCAGCGCCGCGATCTCACGCTTGGAAAGTCCATACCGCGCCAGTTCACCGTAGACTTCGCCTTGCATGCGCGTCTTGCCGTCGTCGAGCTCATCGAGCTCCTTGTGCAAGGATGTCGCATTGATCTCTTCGCTGCGCACGAGAAAATAGAGCCACGCCAGCGCTTCGATCTGGGGTCCATCGACATCGGAATCTTCGCCGGCATGCTCGTTTACCGCGGCAATCAGCCGGTCGATCCAGTGATCGATGCCGTCCGCCAGTTTGTCGTTGCCATGGATATCGACGACCTCGCGTTTCGCATGCGCTTTACTCGTGCGCGCCATCGCAACCATCTCGCTCTGCAATCTCCGGAAATCCCGGCGTAGCTCGGGCGACAGACTCGCAATGAGCGTCTGAAACGTAGGGGCCTTGGCCACCTGTTCATCCGGCCGTGTTCGGCTTGCGCAGGCCTCGGCGATCAATGTCCTCAGTGATCGGAGCACATCATCGGAACCTCTGATCGGCTCGTCGGGAACAGCATCCGGGTCGGCAAGCATCGATTCGAAACTCCGGAGCCGCTCCTCCTCTTCTCCACGTGGACGAAGGCGCTTACCCGCGATGGTCGATCGGGCCTCGTGCTTGCCCTGTACGTCGATGGTCGCGACCGAAATCGTCGGTGCGGGAGCCGGCTCGCGCATAGCCTGTCGCAGTCGGGCGATCTTCCCGCGCGGCGCTTCCTCGCGCCGGCCGAGCACGACAAGCCCCAATAACGTCTCCAATTCCTGGCTATGAAAGGTTTTTTGACGCCCGCGCAAACGCATTGACAGCTTTTCGATGTTCGTTTCGCTTTCGGTCGATTTGTCGAGATCGATGTTCACGCGATCGGGCAACGCCGCTTTGCTCGAGATATCCGCCTCGAGCGGTGCGCGCATCAGCGACACCGGGTTGTCTACTGGTTTGGCCGTCACGACGAAGCTGATCGATTTGGATAGCGGCCGGGGAATCTTGTCCGCATCCAGATTCGGAGCGCGCCATTGAAGCTCGCAGCCCGTCGGCTCGCCGCTGCGTGCAGCAACGGTGGCCCAGCGCAGTACTTTGACGGGCTCTTGAATATCGTCGCTGCGATAAAGCGCATAGATGCAATGTCCGGCAGGGATCTCGCCTCGCTGCACTTTGCCGTAAAGATCGAATACGTCCCATCCCCGGTAACGGCGTGCCCCCACAGGCGGCATATCGGAGAGTTGGCGCTTCCTCAGGGCGGGCTGACGTATCGTGCCATCGATGCTTCCCGATTCGCCGCTTGCCGACCACCGCGTCGGGATCGAAGGCCGCTCGAGTTCGACGAACGCCCGTCCCGGGGCACGCGTTGCCGCAGCGGCAATGCGGGAGTTCCGGTACGGCGGCGCTTCCGTGAAGGTGTTGGTCAGAGGCCCAGGGTAAGCAACTCCCCCCGGAATAGATCGAGCGGACATAGAGCATGGCGGGTCGGTTTATGCACGCACGAACTGTAGCAACCCTGCCCGGTAGCCCGCTCAAGGCATGCGAATCGGCGAACGACGCAGCGCAGCAATTTCCCCTCCGATATCGCCCTGCTCAATGAAAATTCCTACTGGAAGTCGACAACTCCCCAAGCAGATGAGATAAGTCGACAAAGCGGTGAGCTACCAGATGCCGTACCTCGCCTTCGCATTGCCATACGCCGAACACGGCGAGAAGCGATGCGCCGAGCACTTCCTTTCGCTGCCGTTCGAGCATCTTCGGCCAGACGATGACATTCACGTTGCCGGTCTCGTCCTCGATGGTGACGAAGATCACACCCTTCGCCGTATCGGGCCGCTGGCGCACCGTCACGATCCCGCAAGCGCGGGCCAGCCGGCCGTTCGGATAGCGTTGCAATACCGCGGCGGGCATCAGACGTTTCTTTTCCAATTGCGCACGCAAAAGCGCCACGGGATGACGCCCGAGCGTCAGACCCATCGCCCGGTAATCCCCCACGATGTCCTCCCCCTCCGATGGCATACCAAGCGCCGGCGTTTCGTCTTCGAGAACCGCGCGTGCAAGCATGTCCTTGTCTGGCACGGCGGCCGCCGATTGCCACAACGCCTCGCGACGATTGCCGGCAAGCGGTGCGAGCGCATTGGCTCCGGCAAGCACCTGCAAGTCGTGGCGATCGAGTTCGGCACGGCACGCCATATCGCGTACGCTCTCGAATGGCCGCACCGCGCGTGCGATAGCGATGCGTTCGGCCGCGCCATCGCGCATGCCCTTGAGCTGCGACAAGCCAAGACGAACCGCGGGCCGCGCGAGGTGCGCCACGCATTCGAGCGACGCATCCCACTGACTGACGGCAACGTCGACAGGCAATACCACGACACCGTGGCGCCGCGCATCCTGCACGAGTTGCGACGGCGAATAAAACCCCATCGGTTGGCTATTGAGCATAGCCGCCAGGAAAGCTTCGGGTTCATGGCGCTTGAGCCAACTGCTCGCATAGACGAGCAACGCAAAGCTCGCCGCATGGCTTTCCGGAAAGCCGTATTCGGCGAAGCCCTTGATCTGCTCGAAAATACCGTCGGCGAACGATTTGTCATAGCCGCGCGAGGTCATGCCGCCCACGATGCGATCGTAGTATTGCTCGAGCCCGCCTTTGCGTTTCCATGAAGCCATCGCCCGCCGCAGTTGATCCGCCTCGCCCGCCGTAAAGCCCGCGGCAAGCATCGCGACCTGCATGACCTGCTCCTGGAAGATCGGCACACCGAGTGTGCGCGACAATGCGATTTCCAGTGCACGGCCGGGATATGTCACAGGCTCGAGCTTCTGACGCCGCCGCAAATAAGGATGAACGGCGCCGCCTTGGATCGGCCCCGGGCGCACGATCGCAACCTCGATCACGAGATCGTAAAACGTCTTTGGCTTCAGCCGCGGCAGCATCGACATCTGCGCGCGCGATTCGATCTGAAACACGCCGACCGTATCGGCGCGCGTAATCATTTCGTATGTCGCAGGATCCTCCGGCGGAATGTCCTGCATTTCGAAACGTTCCCCACGCAACTGCGAAACGAAATCGAGCGTGCGGCGAATGGCCGAGAGCATACCCAGAGCAAGCACATCGACTTTCAGCAATCCTAACGATTCGAGATCGTCCTTGTCCCACTCGATGACGGAGCGCTCCGGCATGGCCGCATTTTCGATCGGTACGAGCCGCGACAGCTTGCCGCGGCTGATGACGAAGCCACCCGAGTGCTGTGACAAATGACGGGGAAACCCAAGCAGTTGCGTGGCGAGCGATGCCCATGTCTGTATCAGGGGCGCCTCGGGATCGAGCCCGCAGTCCTCGAATCGTCTGAGCAGGTCGCGCTTGCCGTCGAACCATTGGTGCGATTTGGCCACCTTGTCGACGATCTGCGGATCGACACCGAGCGCCTTGCCCGTTTCGCGCAGCGTCCCGCGTGCGCGGTAGGTCGACACTGCGGCGGCAATGGCTGCACGATCCCGACCGTATTTCGAATAGATGTACTGAACGACCTCCTCCCGGCGCTGATGTTCGAAATCGACATCGATATCGGGCGGCTCGCCGCGCTCCTTGCTGATGAAGCGCTCGAACAGCATATTGCCGCGAGCCGGATCCACTTCGGTGATGCCAAGGCAATAGCAAACCGCCGAATTGGCAGCCGAGCCGCGCCCCTGGCAGAGAATGCCGCGGCTGCGGGCAAAACGAACGATGTCGTACACCGTCAGAAAATAAGGCTCGTATTCGAGTTCGCGTATCAGATCGAGCTCATGTTCGATCTGGATTTGAATATCGTGCGGGATGCCGCTCACAAATCGCCGATGCGCGCCGATATAGGTTTCCTGACGCAGGTAGTCGGTCGGCGTCGTCCCGGGCGGCACGAGCTCGTCCGGATATTCGTAGCGCAGCGAATCGAGCGAGAACGTACAGCGCGCGAGAATGTTCGTGGTTTCCTTCAGCGCGTGCTCGGGATAAAGATTGGCGATCCGCAGGCGCGCTCGCAGATGCTGTTCGGCGTTGGGCGCCAGCTCGTAGCCGCATTCGTGCACGGGTCTGCCCACCCGGATCGCCGTCATGGTGTCCTGCAAAGGCTTGCGCGAGCGCACATGCATGACCACATGTCCGAGCGCGACGACCGGTAGCGCACATTGCTGCGCGACATATTCGATCGTGCCGCGATGGATGTCGTCCATCGCGCGCTGATGCAAGACGAGACCGCACCAGGCTCTGGCAGGAAACGTTGCGTCGAGCCATCGCAAGCGCTCGTGAAGCAGCGCCTCCTTGGCGGGGAAATCGGGTACGAGGATCGCCAGGCACTCGGGCATGCCGCGCAGATGCGCGTAAGGTTTTTCCGGACGCGCGAGATCCTGCGGCGTCAGCCGATATTCGCCCTTCGGCGCGCGCATTCTCGCCAGCGTGATGAGCTCGCACAAATTGCCATAGCCCTCCCGATTCTGTGCGAGCAGAATCAGCCCGAAAGCCGGCGAGCCGTCGGCGTTGACGAGCCTGAAATACGAGCCGACGACGAGCGGCAGCTGCGCCTCTTTGGCCGCCACATGCGCGCGTACGATGCCGGCAAGCGAGCATTCATCGGTGATCGCCAAGCCGGCATAACCCAATTGCGCGGCGCGTTCGGCCAACTCCTCGGCATGCGATGCGCCTTGCAGGAACGTGAAATTCGACAGGCAAAAAAGCTCGGCATAAGCCGGCAGCAAGGTCGGGACAGTCATCGTCGCGCCTCAACCGAAAAGCCCGTGAAGAAACCAGCTCGGCTCTTTCTCGGTATCGCGGCTGCTCACGCGCTCGCGATAGATCCAGTAGCAGCTCCGGTCTTGCGCTTGGGCCACGAAGTAATCGCGCGTCACGAGCGCGCCATCGAACCACCCGGCTTCGATCCGCTCTCCGGGTGAAACGATCTTGAGCGGCGAGCCGTAAAACGGACGATGCTGCCGCATCAGCAACCGTATGGGCGTCTCGAGCAACCAGGTGGGACGCGGCAGGAGCGGGGGTGCGCTCGCCGCTCGGGTATCGGCATGCATCGGCACCCAACGGTTCGCGATCTCGGGACGATAGTCGGCCGCCGGCACCGCGCGCAACACGTTTTCCTCTCCCAGCCGGGCAGCGAGCAGTTCGATGAGCCGCGCATGATCCTGCGCCGAGCCACCGGGT
>CBJLAJ010000155.1:0-12408 GCA_966421005.1 uncultured Paraburkholderia sp. | reverse complement strand
TACACCACACCTCGGTTGCTGCTCATCGTAAGCGTCTCCATGTCTTCGAACAAAATTCGCGCCCCGCTCTATCGGACGGTCCGCGCGCGGTGACCCACGGTTGCAGCGTAGTCCCCAATGCCACCGGGCGATCCACCTAAACGCGACACGTCTTTGCCCGAACCCGACATGCCACGCCCGATGCGTCCCTTATCGATTGAACGCGTGCCGCAAAACGCCTATCGTTGAAGCCTTCGCGGCCCACCGTTCGTTGGAGGTTCATTCGATGGCCCAGTCTTCCGTCTACGGCATCAAGCGGCTCTATATCGACGGCACCCATTGCGACGCCACGAGCGGCGCAACGTTCGATACGTTCGATCCCGCCACCGGCGCGCATCTTGCCACCGTCCAGCAGGCAAGCCAGGCCGATATCGACCGCGCTGTCGCCGCGGCGCGCGAGGGACAGCGCCGTTGGGCCGCGCTCGGCGCCATGGCGCGCTCGCGTGTGCTCCGACGCGCCGTCGAGCTGCTGCGCGCGCGTAACGATGCGCTCGCCGAGCTCGAAATGCGCGACACCGGCAAACCGATCGCCGAAACGCGCAGCGTCGATATCGTCACCGGTGCCGATGTCATCGAGTACTACGCCGGTCTTGCGCCTGCGCTGGAAGGCACGCAAATTCCGCTACGCGAAGACTCGTTCGTCTACACGCGCCGCGAGCCGCTCGGCGTGTGCGCGGGCATCGGCGCATGGAACTACCCTATTCAGATCGCCTGCTGGAAATCGGCGCCCGCGCTCGCGGCCGGCAACGCGATGATCTTCAAGCCGAGCGAGGTGACACCGCTTTCGGCGTTGGAGCTGGCCGAGATTTATACGGAAGCCGGCGTACCGCCCGGCGTCTTCAACGTCGTGCAAGGCGATGGCCGCGTCGGCGCCATGCTCGCGACGCACGAGGGCATCGCCAAGGTTTCGTTCACGGGCGGTGTGGAAACCGGGAAAAAGGTGATGTCGATCGCCGGAGCGTCGTCGCTCAAGGAAGTGACGATGGAACTTGGCGGGAAATCGCCGCTGATCGTGTTCGACGATGCCGATCTGAACCGCGCGGCCGATATCGCCGTCACGGCGAATTTTTTCAGCGCGGGCCAGGTCTGCACGAATGGTACGCGCGTTTTCGTGCATCGCTCGGTCAAGGCCGAATTCGAAGCGCTCGCGGCGGAGCGCGTCGAACGCATCCGCGTCGGCAAGCCATCCGATCCGCAAACGAATTTCGGCCCGCTCGCCAGCGCGGCGCAGCTCGACAAGGTGCTCGGCTACATCGAAAGCGGCAAGCGCGAGGGCGCGCGGCTCGTGACAGGCGGCACGCGGCTTGTCGATGGCGATTTCGCGCAGGGGCAATACGTCGCGCCGACGGTCTTCGCCGATTGCCGCGACGACATGCGCATCGTGCGCGAGGAGATTTTCGGCCCCGTCATGTGCCTGCTCGATTTCGACGACGAAGCGCAAGTCATTGCGCGCGCGAATGCAACGCACTTCGGCCTCGCCGCCGGTGTCGTCACCGAAAGTCTTGCGCGCGCGCACCGCACGATCCACCGGCTCGAGGCCGGTATCTGCTGGATCAATACGTGGGGCGAGTCGCCGGCAGAAATGCCCGTGGGCGGCTACAAGCAATCGGGCATCGGCCGCGAAAACGGCTTGAGCACGCTCGAACACTACACCCAGATCAAATCGGTTCAGGTCGAGCTCGGCCCGTACCGGCCCGCGTTTTGAAAGGGGACGCGCTTGAATACCCGCGAATTCGACTACATCGTCATCGGCGCCGGATCGGCCGGCAATGTGCTGGCCACTCGGCTCACGGAAGATGCCGATGTGAACGTGCTGCTGCTCGAAGCCGGTGGCCCTGACTACCGCTTCGACTTCCGCACGCAAATGCCCGCCGCGCTCGCTTATCCGCTGCAAGGGCGCCGCTATAACTGGGCCTATGAGACGGAGCCCGAGCCGCATATGAACAACCGCCGCATGGAATGCGGACGCGGCAAAGGCCTCGGCGGCTCGTCGTTGATCAACGGCATGTGCTACATCCGCGGTAACGCGCTCGATTACGACGGATGGGCGGGAATCCAAGGGCTCGAAGATTGGACTTATCTCGACTGCCTGCCCTACTTCAAAAAAGCCGAGACGCGCGATGTCGGGCCCAATGCGTATCACGGGGGCGACGGCCCCGTTCATGTCACGACGAGCAAGCCCGGTAACAACCCGCTGTTCGGGGCGATGGTGGAAGCCGGCGCGCAAGCGGGCTATGCGCGCACCGACGACCTCAACGGTTATCGGCAGGAAGGCTTCGGGCCGATGGATCGCACGGTCACCGCACACGGCCGCCGCGCCAGCACGGCACGCGGCTATCTCGATCAAGCGCGCGAGCGGCCGAACCTGACCATCGTCACGCATGCGCTGACCGATCGCATTCTGTTCTCGGGCAAACGGGCAGTTGGCGTGGCCTATTTGCATGGCGGCAAAGCGCTCGAGGCGCGGGCTCGCCGCGAGGTGCTGCTCTCAGCCGGCGCCATTGCGTCGCCGCAGATTCTGCAGCGCTCCGGAGTCGGCCCCGGTGAATGGCTGCGCGAGCTCCAGATTCCCATCGTGCTCGATCTGCCCGGCGTTGGCCGGAATCTGCAGGACCACCTGGAGATGTATCTGCAATACGAGTGCAAGGAGCCCGTATCGCTCTACCCCGCGCTCAAGTGGCACAACCAGCCCGCCATCGGCCTCGAATGGCTGGCTAAAGGCACGGGCCTCGGGGCCAGCAATCATTTCGAAGCCGGCGGATTCATCCGCACGCGCGACGACGATCTCTGGCCGAACATTCAATATCACTTCCTGCCGATAGCGATCAACTACAACGGCTCGAATGCAATCGACATGCATGGCTTCCAGGCGCATGTCGGCTCGATGCGTTCGCCGAGCCGCGGCCGCGTGAAACTACGGTCGCGCGATCCGCACGACCATCCGAGCATCCTCTTCAATTACATGGCCGAGCCGCTCGATTGGCGCGAGTTTCGCGATGCCATCCGGATCACGCGCGAAATCATCGCGCAGCCCGCGCTCGATCGCTACCGCGGGCGCGAGTTGAGCCCGGGTGCCGATCTCAAGAGCGACAGGGAACTCGATGCGTTCGTGCGCTCGCGTGCCGAGACCGCGTTTCATCCGTCGTGCTCGTGCCCGATGGGGTACGACGGGATGGCGGTCGTGGATAGCGAAGGCCGCGTGCATGGCATCGATGGTTTGCGTGTCGTCGATGCGTCGATCATGCCGATCATCACGACAGGCAATCTGAACGCGCCGACGATCATGCTGGCCGAGAAAATCGCCGACAAGATCCGCTCACGCAAACCGCTCGCACGTGCCGATGTGCCTTACTATGTCGCGAACGGCGCGCCGGCATGCCGGCGTGGCACGAAACTGGCTGGCACGGTGGACGTCTGAACGTTCGGGAGAGTTCACGTGCGCAATCGTTTCGCCTATCGTCTCGCTCATTGCCTGGCGCTCGTTGGGACCAGCGCCGCATTGAGCCTATCGGCCGTGCCGGCCAACGCGCAACAGGGCGGTGCTTCGATGCCCGGCATGGAGATGTCGCATGCCGCCGGCAACACGTCGGGCGGCTCCGACGATGCTTCGTCCAAGGCCTTCAAAGAGGCCGATCAGAAGATGATGAAGGACATGAGTGCGCCCAGCTACACGGGCGACGCCGACAAGGATTTTGTCTCGCACATGATTCCTCATCATCAGGGCGCGATCGACATGGCCCAGGTCGAGCTCAAGTACGGCAAGGATCCCGTATTGCGGCGGCTCGCGCGGCAGATCGTGAAGGCGCAGCATGACGAAATCCAGCTCATGCAACGGTGGCAATCCAAACGCGGCGAATAGAAAAAAACACCGTTTGCGAAGGCACGCATGGCGCCACTGAGCAAGTGCGATGGCGGATTTCCTACATTGCACTTTTTATTGGCCGCATCTACTGATGACAAACCGCCGCGTAGGCGGTCTTTTCTCATCGGGAGCTGCCATGCCGAGTGCCACTTCGTCGCGGGCCCACCGCGCTCATGCCGCCGCCCGGCTCGAGCGCCTGCCATTTTCTTCGTACCATCGCCTGCTGTTCCTCGTCATCGCACTGGCATTCTTTTTCGATTCGGTCGACCTCGGCACGATGACGTTCGTGCTGGGCTCGATCAAGCAGGAATTCGGCCTGTCGAGTGCAACGGCCGGGCTCGTTGCGAGCGCCAGCTTCTTCGGCATGGTGTTCGGGGCCGCGGTGGCCGGCCTGCTCGCCGATCGTTTCGGTAGACGTCCTGTTTTTCAATGGAGCATGGTGCTCTGGGGCGTCGCTTCCTACCTGTGCTCGACCGCACACGATGTGAATTCGCTTATTGCCTATCGCGTGGTGCTGGGAATCGGGATGGGTATGGAGTTTCCTGTCGCGCAGGCGTTGTTGTCCGAATTCGTTCCGACCGCCTCGCGCGGCCGCCTCATCGCGTTGATGGATGGCTTCTGGCCGCTGGGATTCATTACCGCAGGCATCGTTTCATATTTCGTTCTGCCGCAATTCGGCTGGCGCACGGTATTCGCGTTGCTGGCCATTCCGGCCGTGTTCGTGCTGGTCGTACGGCGCATCGTGCCCGAGTCGCCGAGATGGCTCGAACATCGCGGACGTCTTGCGCAGGCCGATGCAGTGTTGAACACGATCGAAGCGAAGGTACTGCGCGCAAGCGGTCTTGCATCGTTGCCCGCCATCCCCGATATGCAGGCCCTGCCGTTGGGACACCGCGCGCATAGCGCATTTCGCGAAATCTGGAGCGATGTCTATCGCAAGCGCACCATCATGGTGTGGACGCTCTGGTTCTTTGCGTTGCTCGGGTTTTACGGGCTCACCTCGTGGCTCGGCGCGCTGATGCAGCAATCGGGCATTACGGTGACGAAGTCGGTGCTCTATACGGTACTGATTTCGCTCGCCGGTATTCCCGGGTTTCTCTGCGCAGCATGGCTCGTCGAACGATGGGGCCGCAAACCGACTTGCGTCGCTTCGCTCATGGGCGGTGCAACGATGGCCTATCTCTATGGGCAGGCGGTGCTGCACGGCGGCGATCTCACGCTCGTGATCAGCGCCGGTCTTGCGATGCAGTTCTTTTTGTTCGGCATGTGGGCGGCGCTTTATACCTATACGCCGGAGCTTTACGGCACCGGTGCGCGAGCAACCGGATCGGGGTTTGCATCGGCGATCGGCCGAATCGGCTCGTTGATCGGGCCGTATGTGGTGGGGCTCGTTTTGCCCGTCTTCGGACAGGCAGGCGTCTTCACGCTTGGGGCGCTTTCGTTCGTGCTGGCTGCGGCCGCCGTCGCCGTGCTCGGGATCGAGACCAAGGGACGTGCGCTGGAATCGCTGTCGAGCGACGTCGGCGAGGAACGCAGCGAACGCTATGCCGCCGCGACGGAGCGGGTCAAGGGAGGGTAACGGACCGAGGGGCCTGGGGCTTGCTTCGACGTCGGATCATGTTGCCGGCTGACAGGTCCCAAGTCCAAGTTCTTCGTTGGCCAGCCTATCAATAGTAATAAGCTTCATTGATTCAGTGGCGATGTACATTTGGATCGACTTTCGCAGTGCTGCTTTATGTACGCCATTGCGAATGCCATGCCCACCGTCAATGTTAGCTATTACCCAATTCGAGGCTGATCATGTCAGAACAGCGAGCCATTTTCCGACCGTCAATCATTGACGTCGTAGTATTGGTCGACGCGCCCCGCATTTTATATCATTACGGCCCCAATAAAGCAAAAGACGATGTAACGTTCAGCGATTACCAGCAACTCGGACCCAACGGTGAAGGCGTCGGTTACGTCTATATGGTAACCACGTGGTGGGATGCAAAGGGTGAGGGCGGATCGGAACTGAGCGTTTTTGGCAAGGTTGGAAACAAAATCCATTGGCGGATGCGGACGCTGTCGATGGGTGGTCAAGCCGATGGACTGTCTGCAGCGGGCAAACCCGTCGCATATCAGGCCGCCATAAAGCAGTTCGTAATCAATCACGGAGCCGAGTATATCTCCACTCCGGTGAAGAAGACGGACACGATCGACAGTTGGAATTTCGATCCGAATGGGAACCTGGTCCACCAAAAAGTCAATGATGTCTATTGGGAGGCCGAAGTCCTGAAGGCTGCTGCTCCGGGCGATCAGGTCGTCTATCACATGCCGTTCCACGTCCTCTGCAATTGTCCAGAGTGTAACGATAACGGTAAGGGCGGCGACGATAACGGAACTGGAGGCGGAGGCGGTGGCGGCGATCCCTGCGGCGGCTATACGCACGACCCGTTCATCCACACCACTCAGCAATGAGTTGGCTGAGCCTTACTATGCCCGTACACACGATGCGCGGCTGCCAGCGTTGATTGCGCCGCGGCGGCCGTTGGAGTGGCGACTGGGTGGGAACGTAACGTTGTGGCCTATTCGCGTTTTAATGATTCACAAAATGCCAGAAACCCTAAATCGGTTCTGCTGTCGAGTGCGGCGGCACGATCTTCGATCGCGTCCCAGTCGAGGTTTAGGCCACCCTTCCAGAGCATCATCACGCCCTGGACTGACGAGACAGGGATAAATTTTTTGCACGGGAATACAGCCGACACGGTCGACATGAATCTATTCGCCCACGCTGCGGATGGGTTGTAAACATTCACTGTCATGATGCCGCCAGGACGCAGCATTTGATGACACGCTCTATAGAACTCAATCGTATGCAACGCGTCGACCGGCTCAAAGCTCTCGCTGCACGTATCGGACAGAATCATGTCGCACTGCTTGTCGCGGTGATTAGGGATGAAGTCGGTGGCGTCCGTCACCACCACACGCAGCCGCGCGTCGTCGTTGGGTAGATCGAAATGCGATCGCGCAAGCATGACCATCTCGGGATCGATTTCGAGCGCAGTCGTGTGTAGTTCAGGCAAGTATCGATGGATAAATTTTGCCTGCTGGCCGCCGCCGAGGCCAATGAGAACGAGATCGGTTGGCGAAGGTATGAATGCAAGAGGAAGCAGCATCGTTCGCGCGTAGGGGGCGGGAAGAGCGTGTGGATCGGCGAGATCCATGACAGTCATATAGCTGTTCTCGTCATTGGATAGGTGAAGAAATAAACGGCCGTCTTCCTTCAAAACGCGATACTTATCGGTTTTTGCGACGCACTGAATCTCGTTCGTCATTTACTACTCCAGTAATATGTTCTCTTGAACAAAATATCGTGGCTTAGGGCGCGAGTGGCCGCGATCATGTATCGAATAGCCATTTGAAGAGGCTAGACGCTCGGGGACACTGCCTAAGTGCCGCGCGACGAAAACAGTGGCTCGCTAGCGAAGCGTCGGGTGAGCAGCTGGCAGGGTGGAATAGAAAAACGCCCCGATCGCGATTTCCGTCGATCGGGGCGTTTTGCTCGCAAGCCTCAAGCTCGTCTCTCAAGCCGTCTTCAACTGCTCCCCCACGGGAAGCTTCCGAATCCGCTTGCCCGTCGCCGCAAAAATCGCGTTCGTCAAAGCCGGCGCCAGCGCGGAAGTACCCGGCTCGCCGATGCCACCCGGCGCTTCGCCACTCTTCACGATGTGCACCACGATCTCCGGCGTTTCATTGAGCCGCAGCACACGATAATCCGTAAAGTTGCTCTGCTCCACGCGGCCATCCTTGATCGTGATTTCGCTATAAAGCGCACCCGTGATCCCAAAGACGACACCGCCTTGTATCTGCGCTTCGATCGTCCTCGGGTTCACGGCCATGCCACAGTCGACGGCGCACACCACGCGGTCGACTTTCACCCCGCCGCCTTCGACCGTCACCTCCGCCACCATGCTCAGGTAGCTGCCGAACGCGTGCATGACCGACACGCCGCGTCCTTTTCCTTTGGGCAGGGGGCTGCCCCATCCCGCTTCGCGCGTGGCAACCTGCAATACGTTCGCAGCGCGCGGCGCATTGCCGAGCAGATCGAGCCTGTATTTCACGGGATCGATGCCGGCATGTGCCGCCAGCTCGTCGACAAAGCTTTCGACGACAAACGTGCCGCGGGTCGCTCCCACACCACGCCAGAACGCCGTCGGCACCGTGCTCGGCTCCTGCCTCACATAATCGACGAGCTGATTCGGCAGCGTGTATGGCAGCTCGGCCGCAACTTCCACCGCATCGGGGTCCACACCGTTTTTGATGACCGCAGGCGCGAAGCGCGCCAGAATCGACGAACCCACGATCCGATGCTGCCAGGCAATCGGCTTGCCGTTCGCATCGAGACCGGCCGATATACGGTCGTAGTAGCACGGCCTATACATGTCGTGTTGGACGTCTTCCTCGCGCGTCCAGACGACCTTGACCGGAGATTTGACGGCCTTGCCGATCTTGAGCGCCTGCACGATCGCATCGACCTCGAGCCTTCTGCCGAAACCGCCGCCAAGCAGATAGTTATGGACGGCCACCTTTTCCGGCGCGAGCCCGGTGACTTTGGCGCCCACCGCACGAGCGATCGTCGGAACCTGAGTGCCGACCCAGATATCGCAGCCATCGCCACGTATATGCACCGTACAGTTGATCGGCTCCATCGTCGCATGCGCGAGCAGCGGTTGTTCGTAGACTGCGTCGATGCGAGCCTTCGCCTCGCCGAACCCTTTGCCGACATCACCTTCCTTGCGCGCGACAGCACCATCGCGTCGCGACGCTTCTGCCAGATCCGAGAAAATCTTCTGCGTCGACAGCGTTGCAGCCTGCCCACCGTTCCACTTGATGTCGAGGGCGGCAACGCCTTGCTTCGCGGCCCACGTGTGCGCCGCGACAACGGCGACTGCGTTATCGAGCTTCACTATCTGATGTACGCCAGGCACTTGCTTCGCGCGCGTATCGTCGACGCTCTCCAGCGTGCCGCCGAACACGGGGCAGTTGACGATGGCCGCGTAGACCATGCCCGGCAGCCGCACGTCGAATCCGAACAGCGCCGTGCCATCCACCTTTTGCGCCGAGTCGAGCCGGTCAGTGGGCTTGCCGATCAGTTCGAAGTCGTTAGGATCCTTGAGCGGAACATTGGCCGGCAGCGGCAGCTTCGCCGCTGCATCGACGAGCTTGCCGTACGCGATACGTCGCCCGCTCGGCGCGTGCACGACTTCGCCGGCATGCGCCTCGCACGAGGACGGATCGACGCGCCATTGCCGCGCCGCCGCCGAGACGAGCAACGCACGCGCCGTCGCGCCCGCTTGCCGCATCGGCTGCCATGCGAAGCGAATCGAAGTCGAACCGCCCGTGATCTGCCCGCCTCCCAGCAACGGATCGCCGTATAGCTTGTCGTTGGGCGGCGCGTGATCGAGCGTCACTTGCTGCAACGGCACCGCAAGCTCTTCGGCGATCAGCATCGGAATCGAGGTATAGACGCCCTGCCCCATCTCTACCTTGGGCATTACGAGCGTTACGCGGCTTTCACGATCGATGCGGATGAACGCATTCGGCGCGAACGTGCCGGGAGCGGCGGTTTCCGATGCCTGCCCCGCGACGACGGCTCTGCGCGCATGAGAGCCTCGATCGCTGGCAGTCGCAGCTGCTGCCGGTACGCTGAAGCCGAGCAACAATCCGCCGCCAGCCGCCGCGCCGAGCGTCATGCCGAACTTCAGAAACGTCCGGCGCGAGACGCCAGAAACGACCGGTTCATCCGCGAAATCGGGAGCCTCTGCCGCGCCAGCACCCGCGCCTATGCTCATGCTATGCGCGAGATCGAAGAGTCCTTTCGACATGTCAGGCCTCCCCTGCCGCGTGCTTCACGGCCGCGCGAATGCGGTTGTAAGTGCCGCAACGGCAGAGGTTGCCCGACATCGCCGCATCGATATCCGCATCGCTCGGCTTCGGGTTTTGCGCGAGCAGCGAGGCGGCCGACATCACCTGCCCCGACTGACAATAACCACATTGGACGACATCGAGATCGCGCCAGGCTGCCTGCACTTTGCGCCCGGCTGGCGTGGCGCCCACCGCTTCGATTGTGGTCACTTTCTTTCCCGCTACGGCAGACACCGGCAATACGCACGAGCGCACCGCCGCGCCATCGAGATGGACCGTGCACGCACCGCATTGAGCGATGCCGCAACCGAACTTCGTGCCGGTCAGGCCGACAACATCGCGTAACACCCAAAGCAGCGGCATATCGTCCGGCACGTCGACCGTATGGACTTGCCCGTTGATCGTCAGTGTCGCCATGCTTTTTCCCTCTTATTGTCGCAACGAGTTGATATCGATCACAAACCGGTATTTCACATCGCTCTTCAACATCCGGCCGTAAGCTTCATTGATCTTCTGCATCGGGATCATTTCGATATCCGAAGTGATGCCGTGCTGGCCGCAAAAATCGAGCATTTCCTGCGTTTCGGCGATGCCCCCAATCAGCGATCCGGCCAGCCGGCGGCGCTTCATGATCAGGTTGAACACTTGCGGCGACGGGTGATCGTGCTCGGGTACACCGACCAGCGTCATCGTCCCATCGCGCTTGAGCAGTGCAATGAACGGATTCAAATCGTGTTGTGCAGCAACGGTATTGATCAATAGATCGAAACTGTTCGCATGTTTGGCCATCGCCTCCGGGTCCTTCGAGATGACGACCTCGTCCGCGCCCAGCCGCTTGCCGTCTTCGACCTTCGACGCCGACGTCGTGAAAAGTACCACGTGCGCGCCCATTGCGTGCGCGAGCTTCACACCCATGTGACCGAGCCCGCCAAGACCCACGATGCCGATCTTCTTGCCTGGGCCGGCACCCCACGTGCGCAGCGGCGAGTAGGTCGTAATGCCCGCGCACAGAAGCGGTGCGACGGCAGCCGGATCGAGGTTGTCGGGCACCCGCAGCACGAATGCTTCATCGACGACGAGATTCGTCGAGTAGCCGCCATAGGTCGTTTCGCCGGTGACGCGGTCGACTCCGTTGTAAGTGCCGACGAATCCGTTCTCGCAGTATTGCTCGAGGCCTTCCTGGCAGCTCGCACAGGTTCGGCACGAATCGACCAGACAGCCGACACCCACGAGGTCGCCCGCCTTGTAGCGCGTGACGCCCGAGCCGACCTCCGTCACGCGGCCGACGATCTCGTGGCCCGGCACGACCGGATAGATGCTATTGCGCCATTCGTTGCGCACTTGATGCAAGTCCGAATGGCAAACGCCGCAGAACATCACCTCGATATGCACGTCGTGCTCGCGCAGGCCGCGGCGCTCCAATTCGAACGGCGCGAGCGGAGATTGGGCGTTCTGGGCTGCGTAGGCGTGAGTCTTGTACATAGGGTCGCTCCTGTCATGCGGTTAAGCAAATTGATGCTGTATTGCATCGAGCCTCACATGCTAGGGAGCGGTCCTGGCGCGCGGAATACCTGAACCTCTTGAAGCCTTGCCTGTTTCTCTTGCCGGCCAGCAAACACAGGCGGTTGGTGGTAGATTTCGAGCCTGTTCCTCTTGTCAGCCCCCGCCGCGAACATGACGCATTCTTCTTCGGAAATCGCCCGCACGTACCGGGACGTGGACGCGTCGCAAGCGCGCGTCGTCGAGTTGCTCGGAAGGCTTGCACCGGCCGAAGGCATCGTGCCCTCGTCGCTCGAAGGCGTGAAATTGATGCGGATGAATGCGCGTTGTCCACGCATGCCTGTCTTGTACGACCCGAGCATCGTGATCGTCTGCCAAGGGCGAAAACGGGGATTCCTGGGCGATCAGATCTTCGATTACGATCCGCAGCACTATCTGGTGATGGCCGTGCCGCTGCCGTTCGAATGCGAGACCGAGGCCACGCCTGAAGAACCGCTTTTGGCCGTCAAGATTCAGATGGATCTTGCTGTCGTGGCCGAACTGCTGATCGCGCTGAACGACTCGCGCGGCCCGATCGATGGCGAACCACGGGCGTTTTACGCCACCCCGCTCGAAAGGCCGCTCGCCGATGCGGTGCTACGGCTGCTGGAAGCGTTGGCGTCACCGGCCGATGCACCCATTCTCGGCCCCGGCATCGTGCGCGAAATCTGCTATCGCGTTCTGACGGGTTCGCAAGGCGATGTCATTCGGGTGGCACTGACGCATCAGCATCATTTCGGCCGTATTGCGAAGGCATTGCGCCGCATTCATTCGGATTATCAAAACAATCTCGATGTCGAAACGCTCGCGCGCGAAGCGGGCATGAGCCTCGCCGTATTTCATGCGCAGTTCAAGGCGGTGACAGCGACTTCGCCGATGCAGTATGTGAAGACGACGCGCCTGCACCATGCGCGTTTGCTGATGGCGCAAGACGGGCTCAATGTCAGTACGGCCGCGGCACACGTCGGCTATGAAAGCGCTTCGCAGTTCAGCCGTGAATTCAAGCGGCTTTTTGGCGTTACGCCCGCCGACGAAGCGCGGCGCGTGCGCGCGGCGGTTGG
>CBJLAJ010000154.1:0-12442 GCA_966421005.1 uncultured Paraburkholderia sp. | reverse complement strand
CGCGGGGTTCAACCGCGTTCTCGAGCAACTGGACGACGCGGTTCAGGCCGAGCGCCGTTTCATCGCGGAGGCGGCGCACGAACTCCGGACGCCGCTGGCGGCACTGCTCATGCAGGCGCAGATTGCCCAGCGCGCGATTGAACCCACGCAGCGACGCGAGGCGCTCGAACGGCTCGCGGCCGGAGCGCAACGGAGTGCCCGTCTGACCGAGCAGTTGCTCGATCTCGCGCGCCTCGAAGCGGGCGAGCGGACGGCGCGTCTCACCAGCGTGGATTTGCACGAGCTCATCGTGGTCACGTTGCGCGACTTCGAAGTGACCGCTCATCAAAAACGACAGGCCATCGCGCTCGATGGACAACCGTGCCCGATTGTCGGGGACACGGACGAGCTAGGGATTCTCATCAGAAATCTCATCGACAACGCTGTGCGGTATACGGAAACAGGAGGGCGGATTCATATCGGATGTCGACGAATCGCCCATGAGAGCCGGCCGATGGTCAGATTCTCGATCAGCGACGATGGCCCGGGTGTGCCGGCCAGCGAACGCGAACGCATCTTCGAACGGTTCTTCCGGGGCGCGGAGCAATGCGAACGTGGCAGTGGAATAGGCCTTTCGCTCGTGGCACGAATCGCTGAGATGCATGGAGCATCGATCGATGTGGGGCCCGGTATCGATGGGGAGGGGCTGGGTATCGCCATATCGTTTGTCGACGGTGGGGCATCGCCGCGTGCGAACGAAGAGGCGTGTCGCGTGGTACGAACGACCTTGAGGTGAGCTTTTTCGGGATGAGGGGCCGGGCGGCATCCCGCTTGTTCTCATCGGTGAGGTTTTTCGGGACCAGCAGGCGGCCGGGCATAGCCTAGGCAGGCGCTCACGATCGCATAAGCTGTCTTTTAACGAAGGCCCTCAGCATGCCGGTCTTCGCGATCGGCCAATAAGGTGAGCATATTCGGGAGCCCGGTTTGGATCGTCATACCCGGGTTCGTCCTTTGCCAGTCTTCGAGCCACGCTTCGAGCTGCTTAGGCGGCAACGGCCTGCCAAGATGAAATCCCTGGACACGATCGCAATGCAGCTTAGCCAGTCGCTCCAATATCTCCGCGGATTCCACGCCCTCGGCGACAACCTTTAACCCCATGTTGTGGGCGAGATCGATGGTCGAGCGGACGATCGTTTCATCTTCCTTGTCTCGCGCCATGCCCATAACGAATGATTTGTCGATCTTCAGTTCATCGACAGGCATGCGCTTCAGATACGCCAGCGAAGAGTAGCCCGTGCCGAAATCGTCGATCGCGAGGCGGATGCCGAGCGCATGCAGGCGGTCCAGGGTTTCGATCGCGTGATTCGGATCGTCCATGATGGCGCTCTCGGTAATCTCGATCCATATCCACTGCGGCGCCACATCGTACTTTTTCAGCAGCTGCGCAAATGTATCGGGCAAGGACGACTGGATCAGCTCGCGCGCGGAAACGTTGATCGATATCGCGAGCTCGATCCCATTCGCGAGCCAGATCGCGCATTGCCGGATGGCATGCTCGGCAACCCATTGCGAAATCGTCTTGATGTAACCCGTTTGTTCGGAGAAGGGAATGAACTGATCGGGCGGCACGAAGCCGCGCTTGGGATGGTCCCAGCGCACCAATGCCTCGACGTACCTGACCGATCGCGAAACCAGATCGACCTTCGGCTGATAGTAAAGCATCAGTTGATCCTGCTCGACGGCTTGGCGCAATTCGCTCATCAGCGACAGACGTTCGGCATTGCTATGGTCATGTTGTTCGTCGTAAAACGCGATTCTCGCCCGCAAGCTGTTGAATCGCATGGTGCGGGCCCTAATCGTCCTTCAACTGCAGGGTGAACTTCGCGGAACTACCGACGCTTGTCTCGAGATGTTGCGAAGGCTTTGCGTTCGGATGCATCATCCGATAGTGCCAGGCGGACAACGTGTAGGTTCCGTCAGGAACATTGGCGACCATGGCGGCGCCGTGAGAATCGGTCTTCGCGAACCACGGCGTATCCACGACCAGCAGATAGGCGATCATCTGATCGTGGATGTTGCAGCCCATGACGACAAGCCCCGGTTTGTCGAAGACCACGGGACGCGCCGGGATGCCGTGATACAGATGCAACTCGAACTTCTTGGCGGGCGAGAACGAATAGACATCGTGCTCGATATTGTCCCCATTCGGGAAACTCACCGCGGTGCCGGTCTGGACCACCGACACGAGCGGCTCGAATCGCCCGCGTTGATTCTCGATTTAACGGCAATCGACAGGACGGACTTTAGCTGCGGGAAAGCCCTGCGTTGGGAGCCGAAAAGAAGGCTAAGGTGAGCGTTTTCGGGAACATGGCCCGCTACGCCACGCCTGGCGAGGACAAAAGGTGAGTGTTTTCGGGAGCTCGTCGATACGGAGCGCGGCGCCCGCTCGTGGACACGGCGATAATGCCGGTCTGAAGTGAGCTTTTTCGGGAGCGGTCGGCGCCGGAGTAGGCCCCGGCGTCGACGTCAACCCCGCGACCCGCTAGACTACCCCGTTCTTTGCACCGACGGACAACGGCCTTGGCTCACCGCGATTCCCGCTTATTCGATCAAACGCCAAAGCGCAGGCACATCGACATGCGCGGCAACCGCATCGGCCAATTGGTCTATCGATGCGAGCCTGCGGGCATCGTGATCGACGCGTTGCGCATCGTCGAGCCCCGCCCAGCGCAGCAATGCCGCGCAGGCATCGGGGTCGTCGAACAGGCCATGCAGATAAGTGGCGAGAATCTGCCCATCGTCCGATATGGCACCGTCAGGCCGCGGCTCGCCGCTCTCTCGCTGGCGCAGCCACATGGCCGGTCGCGCGAGCGCCGCGCCCGTCGTCGTTCCCATGTGGATTTCATATCCGCGCACCGGCGCATCGCCGAGTGCGAGCGAACCTTCTGCAAGCACGAGCTGTTTTTCAGGGGCGAGCTCGGTCTCGAGCTCGAGCAGCCCCAAGCCCTCGGTGCGTTCGGTGGCGCTTTCGATGCCAAGCGGATCGCGTACGCTGCGTCCGAGCATTTGCATGCCGCCGCATATGCCGATGACTTTGCCGCCATAACGCAAATGGCGAAGCAGATGATCTTCCCATCCTTGTGCGCGAAGCCACGCGAGATCGCGCTGAACGCTTTTACTGCCGGGCAGAATGACGAGATCCGATGCAGGCACCGGTTCGCCAGCCCGGACGTAGCGGAAATCGACTTGCGGGTGCGCGCGCAGCGGATCGAAATCGGTGTGATTGCTGATGCGCGGCACCGCGGGTACGACCACGCGCAGCACGGTGCCGCCCGATGCGGGGGCGTGACGCGCGGCCGGCAACATGTCTTCGGCATCGAGCCAAAGACCCGGCACGAACGGCACGACGCCGAGCACAGGTGTTCCAGTGCGTGCTTCGACCCAATCGATGCCGGGTTTGAGCAGGGCCGGGTCCCCGCGAAACTTGTTGATGATCACGCCTTTGACGCGCGCGCGTTCCGCTTCGGAAAGACATGCGAGCGTGCCGACGATTTGCGCGAAAACACCACCGCGATCGATATCGGCCACGACAATGACGGGGCAATCGGCCGCCTCGGCGAATCCCATGTTCGCGATATCGCCTTCGCGCAGATTGATTTCAGCCGGACTGCCCGCGCCTTCCACGAGCACGAGATCGTGGCTTGCCCGCAATCGTTCGAACGATTCGAGCACGGCCTGCATCGCGATGGGCTTGTACGCATGATAGGCCCGCGCATCGAGGTTGCCGCGCGCCTGGCCTTGCACGATGACTTGCGCGCCGATGTCGCTGTTCGGTTTGAGCAGCACCGGATTCATATCCGTATGAGCCTCCACGCCAGCCGCCAACGCTTGCCACGCCTGGGCGCGGCCGATCTCGCCGCCATCGATGGTGACGGCGCTGTTGAGCGACATGTTCTGCGGCTTGAACGGCGCAACGCGGATTCCACCTCGCGCCGCGATTCTGCAAAGCGCGCCGACGAGCGTGCTTTTGCCCGAATCGGAGCTCGTTCCTTGAATCATCAGCGCACGTGGCATGGGTGTCATCCTGAGCGAATCGAATATGAAGCGCGTCTCTTGCGCGAGCGCGGCACGCTCTGCGCGCGCCGTGAAGCAGGCCTGCATTATGTCATCAGCGCAGGCGCAGGCGCGCACGCGGGCGCGTGCTCTCGATGCGCGCGGGAGCGGGATGCGGCGATGTCCGGTTCGGCGGGGGCGTTGCAATGATGGCACTGCCGTCCTTCGCTGTAACCGCGTTGCTTGCCATTTCGGGTGTCGCGCTCGATGTATGGCTGGGCGAGCCGCGGCGCGCTCATCCGCTCGTGGCATTCGGTCGATTCGCCAAGCAGCTCGAAGGCTGGCTAAACCCGGATACCGACGCGATTCGAACCGATAACGAAGGACGCGATTCGCGCGCGCCGACATCCGCGCTGCGCGCTCGTGCGCTCGGCGTGGTCGGCTGGGGATTGGCTGTGGTACCGCCGGTCGCGATATCGGTCGCGCTGACGCGCGTTTTACCGCTCGCGCTCGCCTGGGTACTCCATGCGTTTTTACTGTGGTTCGCGCTCGGCGCGCGCAGCCTGTCCGATCACATCGCCCCGATCGAAGGCGCGCTCGCGAGCGGGGATTTGCCGCGCGCACGAGCTCTCGCATCGCGCATCGTCACGCGCGATCTTTCGGACTCCGAAGCATCAGCTCTGGCGCGGGCTGCCGTGGAATCGGCCCTGGAAAACGGCAATGATGCGATTTTCGGTGCGCTGTTCTGGTTCGCCGTCGCCGGAGGGCCGGGCGCGCTTGCCTATCGGCTCATCAACACGCTCGATGCGATGTGGGGCTATCGTACGCCGCGTTTCGTTTTCTTCGGCTGGGCTGCCGCGCGTCTCGACGACGCCGCCAACTACCTGCCCGCGCGGCTTACCGCGCTGACCTACGGGGTGTGCGGCAACCTGCGCAACGCATTGCGGTGCTGGCGCACGCAGGCCGCGGCGTGGGACAGCCCGAACGCGGGACCCGTCATGGCAAGCGGTGCGGGGAGCCTCGACGTATCGTGCGGCGGAAGCGCCCGCTACCATGGTGTCGACGAAGCACGTCCAGCGCTCGGCAGCGGCGCCGCACCGGATGCTCGCGATATAGGGCGGGCCCTGTCGCTCGTTCGGCGGTCCCTCTTCGTCTGGCTTGCCTGCTTCATCCTGTTGGCCGCCGTATCGATGACGTTTTGAACAGATCATGTCCGCATTTGAGCGCCCCATCGTTCCCGTTGCCGTGCCTCATGGCGGCAATCTTTCCGAAGCCGTGCGGCGTTACGGCATTGCTCGCGAACACTGGATCGATCTTTCGACCGGCATCAATCCATGCGGCTATCCGGTGCCGGACATCGATGCACAAACCTGGCTGCGCTTGCCCGATGACGATGACGATCTTGAAACGATCGCGGCCGGCCATTACGGGGCGCGGCGCGCATTGGCCGTCGCCGGCACGCAAGCGGCCATCCGCATGTTGCCGCATGTTCTGCCGTTGGGTGGCATCGGTATCGGACTGCTGACCTACGGCGAATATGCGCCGGCATTCTCGGCCGCGGGCTTCGCCGTGCAGCGCTTCGTCACCGCGCCGCTTGCCGATCGGCGCGATGCCGCAGATTTTCTTCTAGCGCGAGACATCCCGCTGCCGGCCACGCTGAAGCATCTCGTGATCGTGAACCCCAACAACCCCGGCACCGAAACGTTCGATGTGAACACGCTGCTCGATTGGCATCGTCAGCTTCGTGCGCGTGGGGGGGGCCTTGTCGTCGATGAGGCATTTGTCGAAGCGACGCCGCACTTGAGCGTGGCGCAGCATGTCGAGACTGAGGGCGTTATCGTATTGCGCTCGGTCGGCAAGTTTTATGGGCTGGCAGGGGCGCGGGTGGGATTCGTTCTCGCGCCGGCCACCCTCGATGGAGCGATGCGCGGGCTGCGCGGGCCGTGGACCGTATCGGGCCCGGCGCGCACGGTTGTGCGTGCCGCGCTGCTCGACGAACCGTGGCAGCGCTCGATGCGCACGCAACTGAACGCGGCGTCGGCACGCCTCGTTGCGCTGCTCGGGCGCCATGGATTGAAGGCGACGCACACGCCGCTCTTCGCCTGGGTACGCTCTCCCGATGCCGCGCTCTTGCAGGAGCGGCTCGCACACAGCGCAGTGTGGGTCCGTCGCTTCGATACGGTGTCCGGCCTGCGGTTCGGCTTGCCAGCCGATGAGCGCGCATGGGAGCGTCTCGATCGAGCGTTGCATGAGGCATTGACGATGCCGGGCTCGCCTCGAGCCACGCCCTGAGCTGTCGATCGCGCGCAACTTTGTTGCCGATTCGTCGGATGGCGCGCGGATTGCGCAGTAATTCTTGCAGTCGCAATGCGTCGCACGATTTGTGCCCGATTTTTATTCGCATATTTGCGGCGATTTGACCATAAGGCATATTGGTTTTTGCGGATGGCAGCGATATCTTTGCTGGACCGACGAGCAAGGAACTGCCTCATGACCGATGCATCGCATTCGTTGCGCCAGACGCAGGGTCCGGATTTTCTTTCGGGCGGCGGGGAGCTCGGCAGGCTCATCCGCGAATTCGATTGGAGCGCCACGCCGCTTGGCGCTTTCGACACGTGGCCGCAAAGCCTCAAGGTTGCACTGCGGATCATGCTCAATTCAAGTCAGCCGATCTGGATCGGCTGGGGCAAGCAACTGATTTATTTTTATAACGACCCATACAAGTCGATTATCGGCGGCAAGCACGGATGGGCGCTTGGCCGGCCGGTGAAGGACGTATGGAGCGAGATATGGAGCGATATCGAGCCGATGCTCGATATGGCGATGAGCGGGGGCCGCGGCACGTATGTCGAGGAGCAATTGCTCGTCATGGAGCGTAACGGCTATCCCGAGGAAACGTATTACACCTTCTCGTACAGCCCGATTCCGAACGACGACGGCAACGCCGGCGGGATCATTTGCGCAAACACCGACGATACGCCGCGCGTGATCGGCGAACGGCAACTGGCGCTGTTGCGCGATCTTGCCGCCGATGCGACGCGAGCCCGGACGTGGCAGGAGGTATGCGCGCGTAGCGCCCAGGCATTGGGTACGAACGCGCGCGATTTGCCGTTCGCGATGATCTACATGGCTGACGATATCGCCGCGCCGACGCTCGAGCTGGCCTGCGCGTCCGGAGTCGATCGCGAACATCGCGCGGCACCCCGTTCCATCGCCACGGACGATTCGTCGATTTGGCCAGTCGGCGAGGTATTGCGAACGCGCAAACCCTTGCTCGTGCCTGAGCTGCGCGAGCGCATCGGCGCGCCATTCCCGAGCGGCCCGTGGGACGAGCCTCCCACGCAGGCGGCCTTGCTGCCGATCGTGCCGGGCGCGGACACCGGGCGGGCGGGAGTGCTCGTGGTCGGGCTCAATCCGTATCGCTTGTACGACGGCAACTATCGAAGCTTTCTCGGGCTCGTAGCGGGACAGATTTCGGCGGCTATCGGCCATGCCCAAGCCTACGAGGACGAGCGGCGGCGCGCCGAGGTGCTCGCCGAAATCGACCGCGCCAAGACGGCGTTCTTTTCCAACGTGAGCCATGAGTTTCGTACGCCGCTCACGTTGATGCTGGGACCGATCGAGGACGCGCTCAACGATGCGTCGGCCGATGCGCTGTCACTGCCGCAGCGCCGGCGCCTGCAAACCGCTCATCGCAGCAGCTTGCGGTTGCTCAGGCTCGTCAATTCGCTACTCGACTTCTCGCGCATCGAGGCGGGGCGCGCGACGGCAATGTACGAGCCGACCGATCTCGCCAAGTTCACAGCCGAACTCGCTTCCAGTTTCGAATCGGCCACGCAACGCGCCGGCCTCGAATTGTCTATCGATTGTCAGAGCCTGCCGCGGCCCGTCTATGTCGACCGCGACATGTGGGAAAAGATCGTACTCAATCTCCTGTCGAATGCGTTCAAGTTCACGTTCGAGGGAGGTATCGAGGTGCGTACGCAGGTGTCGCCCGACGGCGGAGCGGCTCGGATCGTCGTGCGCGATACCGGCGTCGGTATTCCCTCGAACGAGCTTCCGCGCTTGTTCGAGCGCTTTCATCGTGTCGACGGGCAGCGCAGCCGTTCGTTCGAAGGCTCCGGTATCGGGCTCGCACTCGTGCACGAACTCATCAAGCTGCACGGTGGCACGATCGCCGTGGAAAGCGAGGTGGGATGCGGCACCGCTTTCACGCTGAGTCTGCCATTCGGTACCGCGCATCTCGCCGCCGATCGCATCGGGCCCGAACGTCTGCTTGCATGGACCTCGCGCCGCGCCGGTGCCTATGTTGAAGAAGCGCTGCGCTGGTTGCCGGGTGCGGACACCGAGGAGCGCGATGAAGCGCCCGCCGAGCGCGCCGAAGATTTACCGGCGCTGCCGTTCGGCAGCCGGACGCGAGGAGCGCGCGTGCTCGTCGTCGACGATAACGAGGACATGCGCCGCTATATGAGCCGGCTCTTGCGAGGTCAATGGGAGGTCGAGACTGCCGCCGATGGGCGCGAAGCGCTCGAGGCTATCCATGAACGCAGACCCGACGTCGTATTGAGCGACGTCATGATGCCGAATCTCGACGGCTTCGGCTTGCTTCGCGCAATTCGTTCGGACTCCGAACTACGCGATCTTCCCGTCGTGCTCGTTTCCGCACGCGCGGGCGAAGAAGCGAGTGTCGAAGGATTGGGCTCGGGCGCCGACGACTATCTGACGAAGCCGTTTTCGGCCCGGGAACTTCTCGCGCGCGTCAATGCGAATCTCGAGATGGCCAGGCTGCGACGCGAAGCGACGCGCGATCTGCGCGAAAGCGAGGCGCGCTTCAGGAACATGGCCAACCATGCGCCGGTGATGATGTGGATCAGCACACCGGCGGCCGAATTCGATTACCTGAACGAGCCCTGGTGCGAGTTCACCGGCCAGACACTCGACGAGGCCATAGGCGTGGGCGCCTGGGCTGCGTTGCACGAAGAGGATCGTGACAGCGCGCATCAGGCGTTTCTCGATGCGCATGCCGAGCGTTGTCCGTTTCGCGCCGAATACCGCGTAAGGACGGCTACAGGCGAGTATCGCTGGGTGTTGAGCGCCGCGGTGCCGCGCTTTGGCGACGACGAGCAGTTTCTCGGCTACATCGGCTCGATCATCGACATATCCGATCGAAAGGAGGCCGAAGAGATCTTGCGCGAGGCGAACGTCGTCCTGGAAAGGCGCGTCGCGGCCGCAATCGCAGAACGGCTCCACACCGAGGCCCAATTGCGCCAGGCGCAAAAGATGGAAGCCATCGGCAAGCTGACGGGCGGCGTCGCTCACGATTTCAACAACGTATTGCAAGTCATCGCCGGCAATCTTCATCTTTTGAGTCGCGACGTATCGGGGAATTTGCGCGCCGAGCAGCGGCTGCAAACGGCCGTTGCCGCGACGGCGCGCGGCTCGAGGCTCGCTTCTCAACTACTGGCATTCGGGCGCAGGCAGCCCCTGTCGCCGAAGACCGTCAATTTGGGTAGGCTGATTCGCGGCATCGACGACATGCTGCGCCGCTCGCTGGGAGAAAGCGTCGAAATCGAAACCGTGATCACGGGCGGCCTTTGGAACACGTTCGTCGATACCGTACAAGTTGAAAACGCCCTGCTGAATCTCGCGATCAATGCGCGCGACGCGATGCAGGGTCATGGCAAGCTCACGATCGAGGCAGGCAATGCGTTTCTCGACGACGTCTATGTCGCGCGCCATCCCGATGTCACGCCCGGTCAATACGTGATGGTTGCCGTGACCGATACCGGTTGCGGTATTCCGTCGGAGCTGCTCGAGCGTGTCTTCGAGCCTTTCTTTACGACGAAACCCGAAGGGCGGGGCACCGGCCTCGGTCTGAGCATGGTCTACGGTTTCGTCAAGCAATCGGGCGGACACATCAAGATCTACAGCGAACTCGAGCAGGGGACGACCGTACGGCTCTATCTACCGCGTGCGCGACAGCCCGAGGATATCGAGACCGAAGTCGAGGCCGGGCCGATCACGGGCGGCACGGAAACCGTTCTCGTCGTCGAAGACGACGAAGATGTGCGCGGAACCGTCGTCGACCTTCTTTCCGAACTCGGTTACCGCGTGCTGCGCGCCAAGGATGCGCAAAGCGCGCTTGCGATCGTCGAAAGCGGGGTGCCGATCGACCTGATATTTACCGATGTCGTCATGCCGGGGCCGCTCGACAGTCCGGAGTTGGCCCGCCGCGCGCGGGAACGACTGCCGAACATTGCGGTGCTTTTCACGTCGGGCTATACCGATAACGCGATTGTGCACGGCGGGCGGCTCGACGACGGTGTCGATCTGCTCAGCAAGCCTTATAGCCGCGAGGCACTGGCGCGCAAGATCCGCCACGTGCTGCGGCATCAGGTGCGCGGCAAGCCAGCACTGCCAACGCCTCCGCCGCTCGTCGTCGACGATCCGCAGGTGGCCGGCGTTGCTCGCCTGCCTGCGCGTCGGCGCGGTCGCGTGCTGCTGGTCGACGACGACCCGATGGTTCGCTTCACCACGGCGGATATGTTGTCCTATCTGGGCCATGCCGTGACCGAAGCCGGCGATGCGACACAAGCGCTTGCGCTGCTCGGCAAGCACACGTTCGATGTGATTGTGACGGACATCGCGCTGCCCGATCTGTCCGGCGACGAACTGGCGATGCGAGCCGTCGCATTGCAGCCAGGCTTGCGCGTGATCTTTGCGTCCGGCTACGACGAGCTGCCCGACGGCCGCAAACCGGAGGCGCTCGCCGAGGCCACGATGCTACGCAAGCCCTACGATCGCGAACAAATGGAGGCGCTGCTGGATGCAGCCATGGCCGTGCGCATGGCGACAGGTCCGGCCAGCGCGACGGTACCCGGAAAAAGCGGCCTCGCGATGCCGTTCGACAAGGCCGACGGCACGTTGTGAGTATCGAGGCCGGGCGGCGACCATCTCGGTCGGCTGCCCGGTGCTTCCGGTTTCCGGCACAGGTGAGCGTTTTCGGGAGCACCTATGCATTAGGTGAGGTTTTTCAGGATTGCGTTGCCCCGCTCCGGTGCGTTATGCGGCTATGTGCGTTCGATTCCCTGCTTTGCGGACGTTTTTTGGCGGTCCACGCCGGCCGTGTCGCGCTCGAGCCCGCGTTTTGTCCCGTAAAAGCTCACCGTTGTGGTGCCGCGGCGCGAACAGTGAGCCTTTACGGGATGGGTTTTCGTCATTTCGCGTATAGTCGGACGCAATATGCGGGCTAAACCTCGTTATTGCATTTGACGTTTTGCTTTTTCGAAGTTTTGTATCGATAATTGACCCCGACGGCCTGAAACACGATCTGGCGCGTGTCCATCCGGACCCGCCGTTGGGCGGTTGTAACCGCCTGCTGCCGCGAGTCGAGTATGATTCGGCTCGGGTCAAATAAGGGGCTCCGCGCTCCCGCACCAACTACAACCGGAATCATCGATGGAACAGCTTGAAGGCGAGGCTCGCGAACGATTGATTCGCTGGCTCCGGCGTCGCATGGACGAATACGGCATTACGGTCGAAGCCGTGGCGGAATCGATTTCCGCCGATAAGCAGGCTGAACGGCCCGTCCTTTACCGCGATGCGATGGGTAATACGTGGGATGGCTACGGGGATCCGCCGGATTGGCTGCGTCGTGCGGTAGCGGCCGGACAGAACATGGATTTCTACCGCTGCGAGGGATAACGGAGCGCGTGGCCCTTGGGGCTTTCAGCGTTCGGAGTCCGTTGCCGGCCATTCATTTTCGAAAACGCAATCGGATAGCGGCCTTCGTTGGGCCCAGTGTTCGATTTCGAGCATCGGCCGCGGATAAAATCGCTCGACATGTCCGAGACAGAGTATGGCGACAGGCTGGGCGCCCGTGGGCATGCGCAACAAGCGGCGTACGTCGTCCCTCTCGAAGAGCGACACCCATCCCATGCCGAGCCCTTCCGCGCGCGCCGCGAGCCACATGTTCTGAATAGCGCAGGCAACCGATGCGAGATCCATCTCGGGCATCGTGCGCCGCCCGAAAACGTGCTTCTCGCGGCCGTCCATCAGCGCCATGACAAGCAGCTCGGCGCACTCGAGCATGCCTTCCACCTTGAGCTTCATGAAGTCGTCGCTGCGCTCGCCTAGTGCGGCGGCCGTGCGCACCCGTTCGCGCTCGACGGCGTCGTGCAGCGCTTTGCGTCGTACCTCGTCGGTCACTCTGACAATTCTCCACGGCTGCATATATCCGACGCTCGGCGCATGATGCGCGGCATCGAGCAGGCGGGCGAGCACGCAGGGATCGACGGGCTTGCGCACGAAATGACGCATGTCCCGCCGTTCATAAATCGCGCGGTATACGGCTGCGCGTTCCCCGTCGTCGAATTGCATTGCCATCGAAAAAGTGGCCTTTGAGGCTTGC
>CBJLAJ010000153.1:0-12963 GCA_966421005.1 uncultured Paraburkholderia sp. | reverse complement strand
AGCGGACTTTTAATCCGTTGGTCACTGGTTCGAATCCAGTACGGCCTACCAAAGATTCAAGGGCTCAGCAGCAGTGCTGAGCCCTTTTTCTTTTGGGGCTATCAAGAGAGCTTTAGGGCTGCAGCAAAAGCGCAGCCTGGGCTATCGGCCGGGACGGCGGGCAATTCGCCAGACGGCCGGGCTTCCCCATACAATCGCCGCAGCGATAACGAAGCTCGCAACCAACAAGACGCCAACAACGACATCCTCGTGGCCCTCGACTCCTACCGCGCCGAACATGCGAAACAGCGGATCGAGCACAGCATAGCCACGTTCGCTGTATAGCCACCCCGGAATGGCATCGATTCGCGTCAAAACGAGAAACACCGGCACCGTTAGCAACAGAGCCAGCAGCGCACTCATCAGTCGCCTCATCGCACCTCCACCGTGCCGTAGTACTTGATGTTCGTGCCTGGAATCACCTTGGTGTCTTGCCCCAGGAGGAACTGGCGCAGCTTGTCGAATTGGGTCTGTGACAGAAGCGTTATGCAGCCTTCGCTGATGCCGAAACGTCCATTCGGATGCAAGCGGAAGTTGCCGCGCCTCACTCCGTCAACGAAGGTGTAGTCATCGACGACACCATCGTTTCGATACAGCGCGAACCATTGATCGTGTTCGACGTGCGAAGCGCGATCCTTGAGCCAGTCCCTTAGCCAACCGAGCCGCCCCCCGCTTTGGCGACCGATGATGTAATACATTCCTTTCGGTAACGGGCCGGCGTTTGCTACAGCGGTAGCTGTCGGGTTGTCAACGTGAGAATCTTTGCCGGAGAAAGCCGGCATGCTGCCCACGCCCGGACAAAAAAGCGTAGACACCGGTCGGTTGTTAAGCACGAAAACACAGTTGGCTGGCATCGATTGGGCCCTCTATTTGTCTTATAAATTGGCATCCATTATAGGGGACGAAGTCGCGCCCCTATCCATCCATGGTCTGCCATCAGCCACCGCGACATCGCCGCCCACCCCTCCCTGTGCAAACCGTACATTCGCTGCCGGACACGATATCGCGCGCGCCGTCGCGCCCGAATTGAGGCGCACGAATTGATAAGGACCTCCCTCACGCGAGCACGCTGGTCGGGCGAGAGCGTCCGTAGCGCCACCCTCCGCATGCCCGCTAAATCACCTCTCATATGCAAGTGCGGTCATTCTCTACTTTGATTTGTTTGGTACACAACATGTTCGCGCCTGAGGAACGACGAACATTGTGTACTTTGACGAAATACGGGTAGGGCGATGAATGACCAAATAAAAAGCTTAGAGGGGGTGAGGGGGGCGGCCGCGCTCGTGGTCATGCTCTTTCATGCGGGGGTTCAATGCCTGCCGATGCTCGCGAACGGCTATCTTGCCGTCGACCTGTTTTTCGTGCTGAGTGGGTTCGTGATTGGCGGGGCGTATGGCGAGCGGCTTTCGAACTGCGAGGCCGTTCGTGCATTCGTCGTGCGCCGCGTCGGTCGCCTGTGGCCGGTCTACATTGCGACGACGCTCCTGTCCGCTGCCTGTCTCTATGCGGTCGTTCGTAAGACGCCCGACTTTGCCGAAGTGCTCGCGCTCGTGACCATGACGCACGGCTTTATCCTCGACGGCTCGCTCGTTGGTGGCGTTAGCTGGTCGGCATCCGACGAGTTTTACGTCTATCTCGTTTTCGGTGCGGTTTGCCTGTTCGCGCGGGGGCGCGCACGCCTCGCGATATTCGCTGCGCTCGCGGTCATCGGTTACGCAATTGCCGTCTATGTATCCGTCGTCCCGAATGGATGCGTCCGGCGTGGCGAGTGCCTTTCGCTTCACTACGGCATGGCGTGGGCGCGTTGCGTCGCGGGGTTCTTTGTCGGCGTGCTCGTCGTCCAATATCGAGCGACTCGCGCGGCGCGCATTCTCGCGCGGCGCGGCCCGCAATTGGTCATCGCGGTCGCCGCGCTTGCGTTCGCGAATGCCGCCGCGCTCGACGGCATCGCGCTAGCTGCGCCGCTCGTGTTCGCTGCCCTCGTCGCGTCGCTTTCGACCGATTACGGCCCCGTTGCGCGATTCTTCCAACGCCCCGCGTTTCAATACCTCGGGCGCGTGTCCTATACGCTGTATCTCGTGCATGGCGCTCTAGCGGCCCCGTACGTGGCCGGCTTGACTGCGGCGCAGTCAAGAATGCCTGCGTTGCTTGCGGTCGTCGCGGGCTTCATCGTCGCGTCGCTGCTGCTCGCGCACGCGCTTACCCGCTTCATCGAAACGCCGTGCCGACGCCGCATCAACGCATGGGCCGATACGGCGTTTCGCCCTACCGCTTCGGAGCCGGAAGCGTCGGCGCGTTTGCCTCGCCGAACACTTGCGTAAAGCCCGGCGCCATCGCTTCGAACTTCACTTACAGCCCTTGCTAGACATGCACGCGTTAGGGCTCGCCGCGTCGCTCGCGGTGCCGCTCACGGTGGCCCTATAGTGCGTCTTGCATATCGCCATAACCGCCGTATGCGGTGCCATCCGTGGTCGCCTTGCTCACAACGCCGGGTTGCATTGCCTGTCGTTTGCGCTTGACGTGGTATGCGCTCAGGACGGCGTGCGCGACCATGTCGAGCGCGAGTTTCGCCTCGCCGTTCCGGTCCGTCCACACTTTGGGTGTGAGCGTGCCCGCGAACGCGACCGAATCGCCGTCATCGAGCGCCAGGAGCGCCGCCCGGAACGGCCAGCGGCGGTTTCAACGATTGTGATCCCAGATGTGTCAGTCCAGGCGTCGGTGGCCTAGACGCACGCCTTCCGGCGCGCGCCTAGGCCGCTAATTAGCCGCCAAAGCTATCAATTGTGGCCGCCGGGGGAGCCGCCAGGCCCGCTATACCCGCCGCGCACACCTTGGATTTCTTCGGCAGTCAACGTACGCAGCGTCGACGAGCGACCTTCGCGAAGCGTCATCGGCGTGCGGATTTTTTCGCGCGTGAGCGTTTCTGCCTGGCGCTCGATCTGGGTGTTTTCGTTCATGGTGAAAATCCTCGGTAAATCCCGCAATTAAAGGCTTCAGTGCCTTCGATCGTGCGGGTATCGATCGAAGTCATACAATCGCGATGCCGTGCGCCTCAACATCGGGCCGCTCCCAGAAGTTGAACGACTCCAGGTGCGCGAACATATCGGGCGGCAAGATCGTGTCGCGTGGCTCGGACGACACGCCGCGCCGCACGTGATGCAGCCCGGGCGTATTCACGGCGAGGTCGAACCGGTCGGCGTCGTATTGAACGTTCGCGGTGTCGTGTTCGAAAGGAGCTTCGTCGAGATGCGCATAGATGCGAGCGAGCACCGCGGCCGGGTCGCGGCACAACGTTTCATAGCGCACGATGAGCACGCGCTCCGCTTCCGCGCCATAGCAACCCTGCTTCAGTGCATCGAGCGCGTAGCCCACCATGCCGTTGCTCGCGCAAAGTGCCTCGACACGCTCGTACACCGTCACGTCGGCCCGGTTGCCGAACAATGCGGACAATCGATGGGGATGCTTGCGCGCGAGCCGCTCGAGGCTGTCGACCACCCAGCCGACATTCCGGACGCAGCAAATCGCCCGTGTCGCAGCAAACAGATCGACTAATCCCGGCAGCATGCAGCTCCATGATCGGTGCGTGTCGATCACCACCGGTCGTCTGTCCGAATCGCCGTAGTAGGCATCGAAAACCGCCCGCAGTAACCGTCGCCGTCGTGCGGTGTCGAAATGATGGTGCATCTCGACCGATGCGTTCATCGCCTGGAGCTGCGCAAGGTAGAGCTGGGCGACGGGACTCGTCATATCGGCGTGAATACGGGGATTCTGCCGAAGCAGCGCCGCCAACAGCGTCGATCCCGAGCGCGGCAGTCCCGACAGAAAGTGATAGGCCATCAGGCGATCTCCTTATGGGCATGGGCGGTGCCGATCGCGCCGGTATCGCCGCCCCTCTGTGGTTCGGCATCGGCGATGGCGTGTATGCGGCCGTGCTCGAGCCGGAACACGCGCTGCGCAGACGCGATCGTCTGCGGCCGATGAGCGATGACGATACGAGTCAGCTGCATGGCGCGCACGGCCGCATTGATTGCGGTTTCGTTCGCTGTATCGAGATGACTCGTCGCTTCGTCGAGCAACAGCACGCGAGGTTGCTTGTAAAGCGCACGCGCCAACAGCAGCCGCTGCCTCTGGCCTCCGGACAGCAAACACCCGCCCGCGCCTACGAGGCTGTCGTAACCCATCGGCATGCGGTCGATCTCCGCATCCATCGCGGCGAGCGCGGCACAGGCTTCGATGCGCGCCATATCGACGTCCGCGGCAAAGAAGCTGATGTTGTCGGCAATGGTGCCGCCGAACACGGTGTCGTCCTGCATCACGGTGCCGACAAGACGACGAAAATGTGTCAATCCGATTTCGTCGATACGCCGGCCGCCGAACAGCACTTCGCCTTCCACGGGCTCGAGCAGCCCTAACAAGATTTTTGCCAGCGTCGATTTACCGCCCCCCGAAGGGCCGGTAATGGCCACGCTCTCGCCCGGCTCGATGCGCAGATCGACGCGCTTCAATACCCAGGGCTCGGAGGGCGCATATCGAAAACTGACGCCGCGCAATTCGACGCTCGCGTCCAGATGATCGCGGTCGTTCGCCGACAAGCAACCCGCCACCGCTTCCTTGGGTTCGGGCGCCTGATCGGTAATGTCGGCTACTCGTTCCACGTGCACCGCTAGCATTCTCAAATCGATGATGCAGTCGATCAGACCGGCGACACGGGTCGAGAATTGTTCCCGGTAAGCGACGAGCGCGAACAGCATACCCACGGTCAAGCGGCTATCGATGACTGCAAGCGCGCCGATCCAGACGGCCCCAATGCGTTCCAATCCGAACAGCAATCCGCTCATCGCGCGTTGAACGGCGAGAATGCGTTCGCCACGCAGACCGGCGTTGAATTGATGAACCAGCAGATTCAGCCAATGCATGGTCCGCAACGGCACTTGGCCATACAAGCGCACGGTCTGGATGCCGCGTAGCGTTTCGAGAAAATGATTGTTCTGTTTGCCGCTGAATGCGATCTCTTCCGCCTTGACGTCGCGCATCGCACGAAACGACAGCCAGCGAGAGGCGAGGTACAACGATGCGGCGCCGACCGATACGGCGCTGACGGCAACGCTATACGACAGCATCATGGCCATCGTACCGATGACCATGACACCATCCACGATGGTTTGCGCAAATCGTGTGCTCAGCATTTGCTGGATCTGCTGAACCGATCCGAAGTTGGACTGAACGGCGCCCGGGTGACGCCGTTCGAACCACGCGAGCGGCAGCCGCATCAAATGCGAAAACACATTCGATAGCCAGCGCAAGTTCAGGTGCGCGCTGATCGCCGCGACAAGCCATCCACGAACCGCACAGATCGCCGCCTGGATAACGACCAGCAGCGCGAAGCCCATCGACAGCATGGCCAGCGTGCGCGCGTGAGACGACGACACGAGTCCACGATCGATTGCCCATCGCAGGTGAAACGGCATGGCAATGGATAAGGCTTCGAGTGCGAATGCCGATAGCAAAATCCAGCCAAGTTCGGATTTCGCGTCGAGACAATATTTGGCGATCGGTGCGAAGCGCGAGAGACCTTGCCTGCCACTATGTCGCACGAACTCGCCGGATGGCCACAATTCCAGTGCCACGCCGGTGAAATGCCCGTCGAATTCACGCCACGAAATATGCCGCAGGCCCTCGGCCGGGTCGTGTATCGTGACGCCGGTTCGGCGCAGCGACGTGAGCACGACAAAATGATTCATGTTCCAGTGCAGAATGCACGGCAGCCGCAACTCGCGGAGATCCTCGATCTCGACGCGTAACCCTCGCGACTCGAACGCCAAAGCGGAGGCCATATCGATGAGATCCGCAAGCGTTGCGCCTTTGCTTGACAACATGATTTGCTGTCTCGCTTCGCACATCGAAATCGGCTTTCCGTGGAAGGCAGCAATCATCGCCACGCAGGCGAGACCGCATTCGGTCAGCTCGGCCTGGAGCAGGACGGGAAGTCTCCCACGTCGCCGGATCATTGGCTGCGCGCCATATTGGCAAAGATCGCGATGGCGGCTACGAGCAAGCATGCCAGTGCCCACGACGCCCACACAGGCCATCCTCGTCGAATCAGGACCGTACCGGCCATCGTGCGTTGCCGGTAATTCAGTGCCTCTGTCCGAAAGATCCGGTTTTGCGCCATAAGAAAATATTCCGGGGCTTCGTCTCAATGAGAATACGGGGGCATTAAATCGATTTACCTTGAAGGTTGATCGATCAGCGATCGCTTATAGTCTTGCACGTCATTGATATGAACATACAAAGGATTTGCTGAACGTCATGTCAGATAATCCTTATCGATTCGCTTTCGGCGACTTTAATTCGCACTGCCCGCCGTCGTACGGGTGAAATTCGATCGCTCCGCCGCATCGGGCGGCAAGTGGTTGGGCGCGTACACCTTGACCCTGGCCGGCGATCGGACGTCGTACTTGCCCACGGCCATCAGCCACCTCAGCTTGGGATTTTTTGTGCGGTCCGAACGGGGTAGTCCTGGGCGCGGTTTCAAGACGCACACCTCCCGGCGCGCGTCATATCACCGCTAGTTAGCAGCCAAATCCCCAACGGTTGCAGTTCGGGCCCGGGTCGGTATAGCCACCGCGCACACCTTGGATTTCTTCGGCGGTCAACGTACGCAGCGTCGACGAGCGACCTTCGCGAAGCGTCATCGGCGTGCGGATTTTTTCGCGCGTGAGCGTTTCTGCCTGGCGCTCGATCTGGGTGTTTTCGTTCATGGTGAAAATCCTCGGTAAATCCCGCAATTAAAGGCTTCAGTGCCTTCGATCGTGCGGGTATCGATCGAAGTCATACAATCGCGATGCCGTGCGCCTCAACATCGGGCCGCTCCCAGAAGTTGAACGACTCCAGGTGCGCGAACATATCGGGCGGCAAGATCGTGTCGCGTGGCTCGGACGACACGCCGCGCCGCACGTGATGCAGCCCGGGCGTATTCACGGCGAGGTCGAACCGGTCGGCGTCGTATTGAACGAAGTCTTGCACGGTTATCAGCATACGAAAGTCAAGGATTGGTTGAATATCTCGTCAGATAATCCTTATCAATTCGCTCTCGGGGACTTGAATTCGCACGGCTCCGGTGATGCGGCGCAAACGGTGCGGGTCGATGAAGGCGATTCATGGTGCTGAGAATTGCTGTATTCCTCGAGCATTTCGCGAACCGGGCTTCGAAATGGTCGTTTGCTGCCGGTCCAGGCTCTTGGCGTTGCGATCAATGCGCTTCCCCACCACGCACTGAAGCGAAACGTTTAAAAAAATTCACCGGCAACTAAAGTGTTTGATTCGCGCTTCATTGCATCGTGGCATTGATAGCATTGTCGACTGAGTTGCCGGACCACGCTGGCAAGTCCGCGAACCGCTTTAGCGCTCCGGACTGAAGCTGGCCGGGCCAATCCTCATGAATGCCGAGACACTCGCGGGCGCCGTCCAGCCGACCCCGCTGGCCACGTTGCGCCCGTCAGCATCATCACTTTGCTTTTTTAAAACTGCCACCATGAAAATCGACACCTGGATTACCTGTTTTCTCGCCTCCTGGATCTTCTCGCTATCGCCAGGCTCGGGTTCCGTATTTTCAATGACCAACGGGCTGAATTATGGATTCAAGCGCGGATATTTAGGCGTCGTCGGTCTGGTGCTCGGCCTTTGGTCGGTATTTCTCGCGGTAGTGGTCGGGCTGGGAGCGGTGATTCAAGCCTCCCCGTTGACGTTCAACGTCATCAAATGGGCCGGCGTCGCCTATCTCTTTTACCTCGGATTCTCCCAGTGGCGCGCCAAGGGTGCGCCGATCCACGTCTCGCGCGCCGACACGCCGAAGATCGGCATTCTCGCGCTCGTCGGCAAAGGCATTGCGCTGAACTCGGTGAACCCGAAGGGGTATCTCTTCATGCTGGCCGTCATTCCGCAGTTCATCGACTCGAGTGCCCCACTGACATCGCAGTACATCGCAATCGCGCTGACTTTCGCATTCACCGATCTCGTCGTGATGGCCGGCTACACGGGCCTCGCCTCGAAAGCACTCGTCTATCTGAAAACGGAAAAGCACATTGCGATGCTGAATAAAACCTTCGGCTCGCTGTTCATGCTCGCAGCAGTCGTCCTGGCAACGTTCCAGCGCGTGGCCCACTGAGTCATGAGCCTGTCCATGAACTGTCATGCCGAGTCGCGCATGCCCGAACCATCGCCATTGCCCGCGATGCACGAGTTGGTGCGCCGAAGCTGCGAGCGCTACCCCGATCGCGTAGCCGTCGAGGCACTCGGGCAGGCCGTCCGTTATGGCGAACTGGTACAGCGGATCGACGCGATGCGATCCTGCCTGGAACAACACGTCGCGCCGGGCAGCGTCGTCGCCGTCGTCGGCCATCGGAGCGTGGAAGCCATCGTGGCGGCCTTGACCGTCTGGTCGCTCGACTGCGTGCTGATGAATGTCGACGACGGCCTGCCCGACGAACGCCAACGCCTGATGCTCGACAGCGTCCCACCTGGCGCCATCGTACGGTGTGCCGCGACGACGCAATTCGAATTCGCCCAGGCCGCACCCGCCCCATTCGCGCCCGTCGATACCGATCACGCGTATATCGCGTTCACTTCGGGATCGACCGGGCGCCCCAAGGCCATCCTCGGCAGCCATCGAGGCCTGTCTCACTTCGTACAGTGGCAAAGCCGCGAGTTCGATATTGGCTCGCACGATCGCTTCGCGCATCTGACCAACTTGTCGTTCGACGTCTGGCTACGAGATGCCTTTACCCCGCTCGCCAGCGGCGCAACGCTGTGCATTCCCGATCATCGCCATCTCGGCGCGCGCGAGCTCTTCGATTTTCTCGACGCGCATGCCGTCTCCGCAATGCACGTCGTGCCATCGGTGGCGAATCACTGGATCAATAGCGCGCCCGCGCGAGCGGCAATCGCCACGATGCGGCTCGCCTTCTTTGCGGGCGAACCGCTCGAGGGCGTACTCGTACGGCGGTGGCAAGCGCGCTTTCCCGCGTGCGAGGTCATCAACCTTTACGGCCCCACCGAGACCACACTCGCCAAGCATTTCAAACGGGTTCCGCCGCAGCCATGCGACGGCGTGCAGGCTGTCGGTCATCCGCTTCCCGGATCGGCAACGCATATTCTCGATGACCAGTTGCGTCCCTGCGCCGAGGGCGTCGTCGGCGAAATCTGCATCGAGACGCCCTGGCGTTCGCATGGCTATCTGTCCGAGACGGGCCTGCGCGCGCCGTTCGTCGACTTTCAACCTTCGGATGGGCCTGTGCGCAGCGTCTATCGCACGGGCGATCTCGGCCGGCGCAATGCGAGCGGAGAAATCGAAATCCACGGTCGTCGCGACGATCAGGTGAAGATCAACGGCGTACGCATCGAACTACTTGAAGTGAAGTCCGCCATCGCCTCGTTCCCGGGCGTTCGAGACGTCTTCGTCTGCGCAGCGGGAACAGGCTACGAGCGTCGCCTCGTTGCTGTCCTCGAAGCTGCCGGGGACGTCGCCGCGCCGCTGATGGCCCACCTTCGCAAACGTCTGCCGGCCGCCATGGTACCCGCGCATTTGCTCAACCTCGGCGCACTGCCCCGGTTGCCGAACGGCAAGCTCGATCGAACCGCGTTGTCCCGTCTCGCGACGGCAAGCCCGGCGGCGCCGCTGCCGCCGCTTCCGCCACAGTCGATTCGCCCGACGGGCGCGACCGGCGCGACCGCGGCCCAGGAGCTCGAGTCGCTCTGGCGAACAGTGCTGCGATCCGACTCGGTCCAGCCGCATCGCAATTTCTTCGAGTCGGGCGGCACATCGCTGACGATAGTCGAACTGCATGCCCGCATCGAAGCGACGTTCGGCATCCGAGTTCCGATCGTCAAGCTCTTCGAGCACACCACGCTCGCGTCGCAAGCCGCCATGCTGGCGAGCGACGCGGATCATCGCGATGCCAAGCTCGCCCCTCAAGCGCATACCGCACTGCACGCCGTACGCGCGCGTACGCTCGGCGCGCGAGGTCGCCGCACCCGCCAATTGCAATCTCAATGGAGCGAGCGTCAGCACCCCGACGCTCAGGCTTGAACCATGACTCTGACGAACTGCGAATATGACGACAATGCCATCGCGATCGTAGCGATGGAATGCCGGGTTCCCGGTGCCGATAATGTCGACCGGCTCTGGGAGCTCCTGCAGCACAATCGCTGCACGATCGAAGACCTGAGCGACGATCAGCTCGCCGATGCCGGCGTGTCGCCGGAACTGCGCTCGCACCCCGACTATGTCAAGCGGGCGGCCATCCTCGAGGATGTCGACAAGTTCGATGCCGCCTACTTCGACATGAGCGAGCGCGAGGCCGACGTGCTCGACGTGCAGCAGCGAATGATGTTGGAAGCCGCGGTGACGCTGCTCAACCGCGGCAACGTCGATCCTGCGCGTGTCGGACAGCGCATCGGCGTTTTTGCGGGCTCGGGCTTCAGCTCGTACCTGTTCGGCGTGTTGGAGCAAACCGAACTGGTCGACGCACTCGGCGAAATGGTGGTCCGCCATGGCAACGACAAGGATTTTCTGGCGAACCGGATCTCGTACAAGCTGAACCTGCAAGGCCCCAGCGTCAACGTCCAGACATCGTGCTCGACGGGCCTCGTCGCGGTCCACAGCGCCGCGCAGAGCCTGTTGCTGGGCGAATGCGATCTCGCGATCGCGGGTGCGGTCCACATCCGCCTGCCCCAGCACGCCGGCTACAAGTATCAGCCCGATGGCGTGCTATCGCCCGACGGCGTTTGCCGCCCATTCGACGCCGAGGCGCGCGGCACTGTCTTCACCAATGGCCTTGGCCTCGTGCTGTTGAAGCGGCTGCGCGACGCGATGGAAGACGGCGACGATATCGTGGCGGTCATCGCAGGTTCGGCGGTCAACAACGACGGTTCGAAAAAGGTGGGATTCACTGCACCCAGCGTCAGCGGCCAGAGCGAGGTACTCGCCGAAGCATTGGCAGTCGCTGGCGTCTGTCCTGGCGATATGCAATTCATCGAGGCGCACGGCACGGGCACGCTGCTGGGCGACCCGATCGAGTTCGAGGCGATCCGCCAGGCCTACGGGCCCGAGGGCAGCCCTTGCGCGATCGGTTCACTGAAAGGCCACTTTGGCCATTTCAACATCGCCGCTGGCGTGATGGGCTTGATCAAGACCGCGCTCGTGCTCAGGAACGGCATCGTGCCTGCGACGCTGCACGTGCAGCGCGTGAACCCGCAACTGGAGCTGGATGGTTCGCGCTTTTTCATCGCGGATAGCCAGCTCCAACTCGACATGAGCCAGACCCGTTACGCAGCGGTCAGCGCCTTCGGCATGGGAGGGACCAACTGCCATGTCGTGCTGCGCAGTGCGCCCGCTGTGGCTCGCACTGCATCGGCCATGACAACACGCGCGCAACTGTTGACGTTCTCCGCCCGATCGGACGACGCGCTCGATCGCATGGCCACGTTGCTCGCCGAGCGGTTCGAGGCGGCGCCCGAGACATCGCTGGCAGACGTGGCCTACACGTCCCGCATCGGCCGCCCGCTGCTGCCCGTGCGCGCGGCCGTCGTCGCGCGGGACGCATCGGAGGCAGCCGCGCGGCTGCGCTCGCGAGCGTTTCCGCGCAGCCGGTCCACCCGGTCGCCACTGCTGGCGTTCGTCTTTGGCGGACAGGGTACGCAGCGGCTCGGCATGGGCCGGGCGCTCGCGGCACAATGGCCGGCATACCGGGAGCACCTGGAGCACGCACTGCATGCGCTCGAGGCGGCCGGCCAAACGCGCGTGCGGGCGAGCCTGTGGGAGGCCACGTCCGACGCCGAGCTGCTGCCGACCGATGTGGCGCAGCCGCTGATCTTCGCTGTCGAGTACGCGCTCGCGCAAGCGCTGATCGATAGCGGCGTGCGGCCGAGCCATCTCATGGGACACAGTCTCGGCGAACTCGTGGCAGCCACGGTCGGCGGCGTCTTCGATATTCGAACGGCCGGCGTCATCGTGGCGGCGCGAGCCCGCTTCATGGCGGCGTGCGAAGCCGGCGCAATGCTCAGCGTCGACAATCCAGAGCCATTCCGGCAGATGCTCGATACCGGCTCATTGGCGCTCGCCGCACACAATTCGCCGCGGCAATACGTGCTGTCGGGGTCGATCGGGACCATCGAGCAAGCGGAGTCGATAGCCAAGGCGTCCGATCTCGTACATCAGCGGCTCAAGACATCGCATGCGTTTCACTCGCCGATGATGGCACCGGCCGCGCAGATGTTGCTCGGCGCGCTGCGCGATCTGGAGTTCGGTATCGCACGTATGCCGATCGTCTCGAACATTACCGGCCGGCTGCTGACCGAGTACGAGTATCGCAACCCCGCGTATTGGTCCGAGCATCTGGTACGCACAGTTCGGTTCGCCGCGTCGGTCGATACGCTGTCCGATCTCGGCGTGCGTCATTTCATCGAAATCGGATATGGTCATGCGATGGGCAATCTGCTGCGCGGGAACCTGAGAGACAACGCGGCCCAAGAAGCCGTGATCGCGTCAGCAATGGCCAGCACGGACCATGAATATACGGATTTCCTGGAGGCGATCGCGCTGGGATGGACGCTCGCGCCAGACGTCGATATCGACGCCCATATTGACGGCCGGAGCAAGATTCCGCTGCCCGTGTATCCGTTTGCGCGCGACACGCATTGGGTACCCCCCGTGATTGCCTTTCAGCCGCGCCGACGAAGCGCGTCGGTTGAAGATCGATCTATCCACCCATCTTGCGCTGCGCCCGCTGCCCCCGCCACAGCCACAGCCACAGCCAATGGCGACACGAACGCGAGCGGCATGCCGGCTGCCAGCCAGCGAGCCGATGCGGCCCAGGCCAATCCCGTCGAAAGCCCGGTCGCCGACATCTATCGGACCTTTCTCGG
>CBJLAJ010000152.1:0-12984 GCA_966421005.1 uncultured Paraburkholderia sp. | reverse complement strand
AGTGCCTGAGTGTCTGCCCGAGTGTCTGCCTGAATGTCTGCATAAGAGGGCTCCTTAATCGAATGCAGTGCCCTGCGACCGCTGTTCGGCGTGATACCTCGCAGCCCCTGCGTTGCAAAGCGCGGTAGCGTTCGCCTCCATCGTGAATCGGAGCTTAGGAAGAAGCGGAGCAATCAGCCAGTGGGCTCCCAGTGGTTGAGAGGTTTCGAATCGATCCGCATCGATTCGTCGATGGCTTCTCTCTGGCCGTTGGCATCGGAAACCCACTATGTGGATTGCTTGCGGGTTTATATCGAATAATCGGTGGTGTGTCCGGGTTTTCTCAAATACTAAGATTAATGGCCTTAACTTCGTTTGAATTCCGGGTTTCCATCAAGTATCGTTTGTCTGACGGGATTGAGAGGTCCCGTATTTATGGCGACCGAGAGCTATAGCGAAGCCGGGGGAAAAATGTTTCGATATGAAATGGGTGGCGCCCTTCTGGATGCGGGGGATTCGGAGACTTGGTTTAATGAATTGTCTGAAATTGGCCGGCAGCATGATTTCGAATATACGATATTCGCGCTGTCGATAAGAAACACGATGCCGTTCGAGAACGCCTTTTATCGCGGAAATCATTCCAGCGTATGGCGGAAAATATACGAACAGAAACACTACGTGCGCATCGACCCCATTGTGCGCTATTGCCAGTCGAAGCTTGCGCCGCTTGTCTGGGGCAGCGAGCGGTTCGTCGATCCCGAAGAGCAGATTCTTTACGAACAGGCAAGTGGCTTCGGTATGCGGTGGGGTGTGACGTTTCCGATTCACGGGCCGAAGCAGGAAGTGGGCATGTTGTGTTTCGCTACGAGCCGGAAGTCCGAAGACGCGCGGCGCAACGTTGAAGTTCATATGCCGAAACTTGGATTGATTCGGGATATAGCTTACGAGACGGGCCTGCGCTTTGCGCGGGAGGGAATGAATTCATCTGTGCCTAAGTTGACGCCCTGTGAAACAGAGTGCCTCAAATGGCTCGCGCTCGGCAAATCGACGTGGGAAATTTCGAAAATTCTGGATCGCTCTCAGGCCACGATCAACTACCACATCCATAACATCAAGAGAAAAATGGACGTGCATTCCCGAAGCGCCGCGATGATGATGGCGCTCAAGCTAGGGTTACTCGAAGTCGATCGATTGGCGTCCACGCCCTGTTTTGCTTAGCCGCGGTGGGCGGGTCGGTATGGCCCCCTGTCCTGGAACAGGTCAGCGTTCCGCGAGTGACTGGCTCCTCGTCCTCGCGGGCGCTTATGCTTGGTCTCGATCAGCACGAGCAAGGACGTTATCGTATTCCTTAGAAAACGATTCCATCGTGACGCGCGCTTGAATCTTTCGTCGTGTGCCGCCGATATACCGTTACGCGGCTACATTGGTAGCCAGGTGTGACGGAGGAGTCGAAAGATGGTTATCGGGAACGACGGGGAATTTTTGCGGGCAGCCGGCGCGCTGCGGTGGGGCTCGGTCACCGTGGGCCGCATGGCGTTGGGTGCGCTTGGCATTTGGGTGGGGATGCTATTCGCGTTCGCGCCCCGGGATGTGCAAGCGCAAGAAACCATCAAGATCGGCGTTCCCGCACCGTTGTCCGGGAGCTACGAGCGCGGGGGCGCGGATATCGTCGACGGCGGCAGGCTCGCCGTCGAGCAAATCAATGCGGCGGGCGGCGCGCTCGGCAGGAAGCTCGAACTCGTGCCGCAAGACGATGCTTGCAACCCCGACCAAGCGGCGAAAGCGGCAAGCCAGCTCGTTGCGGCGGGCGTCGCCGCCGTGGCCGGCGGATATTGCTCGAGCGCCGCGTTGCCGGAGCTGCGTGTACTGCACGACCGACACATTCCTTATGTGCTCGGTGCGTCGACATCCCCTCAATTGACAGAACATGGCTGGGAGGACGTTTTTCGCACCATCGGGCGTGCCGATGCGCAGGGCGGCTTCGTCGCGCATTTCATCCAGGATGTGCTGCATGCGACGCGCGCGGCAGTCGTCAATGACGGGTCCACGTATTCTCAAGGGCTTGCGCAGAGCACGATTGCGGCGCTCAGGCAGGATGGCGTCGAAGTCGTCTACGACCGTGCGATTACGCCGGGGCAGCCGGACTATCGGGACATCATCAAGGCCGCGACCGATTCGAAGGCCGATGTGCTCTATTTCACGGGGTATTACAACGATGCCGCCGTACTGGCCAAGGACCGGCGCGCGCTGACGCCGGCGATCAAGTACTTCATGGGTAATGGCACGGCGGACCCGTCGTTGATCGAGAAGGGCGGGCAGGCTGTCGAGGGGATGATCGTGACGACCTCGCCGTTACCGCAGTTCTTCCAGCAATCGCGTGCGCGGCGTTTTGTGAAGGCGTACGAAAGCGCGTATCGGCGTGCGCCGGGGCCGTATTCGATTTATGAGTACGACGCGGTTGGGGTGACGGCGCAGGCTATCAAGAATGCGAAGTCGACGAAGCCCGAGGACATCGCTGCGGCGCTGCATAAGCTGACGAGTTACAACGGTGCGACAGGCGAGATCGAGTTCGATCGGAAGGGCGACAGGGTAAAGGCGCCGTTCATGGCCGTGACGGTGCGCGATGGGAAGTTCGTGCCGTATGCCAGCCTCGATGGCAAGGGGCGGTGGGTGGCGGCGAAGTAGGGGACTGGGTCTTCAGCGCCTGAAGGCGTGCAATGCCGCGCTGGAGGGCTATTGCGCGGCGAGTTTTTCGCTTTGCCTTCGCATACCGTCGAAGATCTTGTCCGAGATGTCTTCGGGGAAACCGTCCGGTAACTGTGCTGCTACGTTCTCGATAACTGCCTCTGTCTTTCCGGTTAATGTGTCGATCATCTCCTCGACTTCCTCGGTCGCCAGCATTACGCGCCGCCCTTGCGCCACCCAATGACTTCGACGGATCTCGCTGATGATGTAGTGCGCATTCTTGCCGCGCACTGCCATGGCAAGCTTGACGCGGCGGGAGGAAAACTGGTTCCGTCCATTTCCGATGATTGGGTGGGCGGACAGCACGTCGTAGAGCGGCGTGGCTACGTAGCGGTTTGACTGGAGATGAGCGATGCTGAAATTCTTTGCATGACCGTCGATCGCCGCGAGGATCCAGAAAACGATCTGTGCCTTGAAGAAGTTGGACTGGTCGACCCTGGCCTGTTCGGAGCCCGCGAGAATGCTCATGATTTGCCGGATACCGGGGCCGCCATCGGATTCGTATTTGCTATCGGAAGGCGTGCCTGTGGCCTGGCACATATCCTCCTGGGGAAGGCGCAGGATCCAGGAACCGTCACTCGCCAATCTCCGGTCGAACCTCGTCACCACAAGCGCTTTTTGATCCTCGAAAGTGCCGATTCCGCAGTTAGCGATCGGCAATCCATACGCGGCAACTATTTTTGAACACAGCCACTCGTTCTCGATAGATGAGCGCATGTCGGCACGCATGTTTCCCACTAGCCCGAGCGGGAGCTTCAGGATATGCGTAGTGGGGGTGCTGCCCTCCGGCAGTAGCCACTGGTTATCGTGCAACAGAAGCGCACTTTTCTCCTGCGCGCCTGCGATCGAGAGGCGCAGATCGTCGATGGGCTCGTGCCGTCCAAGTGGAGGAGCGGTGACATCCCGCAGCAAGCGCGCGATGTCAGCTTCGTTCATGGGCTTTCCGCGGATCTTCTGAAGATCGATCGGCCGCTCGCCGGTCGGGAGCATCTGAATCGCGCCGACGCAGTCACGCCCCAATGCGGACAATAGCTCGAAGGGAGACGTGCCCCCCGTCTTGTGGCGTATGGCAATACGCTCGCGGATCGGCCTGCTGTCGGGGAGCAGATTGTCGAAATAGTCCGACACGACCTTTCCCCGGTACGGCTGGTTACCGGGGGTGAACGGCAGTGAAAGCGAGAGGGGGCGCCCTTGTTCGTCTTCGATCCAGGACTCGAAGTAGGTGAGCTTCTCACCGTCGCGCGTGGTCTCCCAAGTTCCGACGGGAATACCATTCATCCACAATTCCAGGCTTTTTGTGCGAGCTCTTCGCCCCATTGTTACCAGTTCTCCCGCTTCTTGATGAGTGGGGCGATGGGGAGGGGCTCGCTGGAGCGACCCTTCGGTGGAGTTTGGGCATGACCGGTCGCTCGCTTAGTGCCGGTCTTGGTTGCGCCCGGCGTGCCCGATTTGATGCCACTCTTTATCGCAGGCGGCCGCTTCGCTGGGGCCGGTCCCTCAACGCTTTCGACACGCTTCACAACACGATCCTCGAGTCTCGCTGGGCCTGACAGGTGAGTCAAAACGAGGCTGACGTTGAGCAGCTTGAAAACGAGATTAAGACGATCCAGACTGGCGGACTCGGGCTTCGCTTCGAGTTGGGCGTATGTTTGCTGGGTCACCCCCAAGCGCGCCGCCAACTGTGCCTGCGTCAGGCCAGCCGCCTTGCGGAAGCCGACCAGGAGCGGGCGCAGCTGCTGAGGAGTTTTGACGGGGTAGTCCACGGTGTCGAGAAAACAGAGGATTTCCTGTAAATGGCCAGTACAGTATAGCATCTGTATAGCGCTTTACAGTAAACTTCCTGTAAATGCCAAATACAGGGAATAACCTGTTTCGGTTCGCGGGAAGGGCGCGCAATGAACGTGCGTCGACAACGCTATGGTCGAATGAACCTAGCTCCAGTGATGTTCGAGGTTGGAGGATTGCCGGCCATTGAAAGGCTCTGAAGACTCACGTGCATTAGGAGTACGTTCGCGTTGCGACCGCTTATCAGCTCCCGGCGAGCGATTTACGTTTGATCGTCGATCTCTTTGAAATCCAGGGGCTGTTGCAGTCCGTGGCGGAGGGCGTGGGATTCGAACCCACGAAGGCCGTAAAGCCTTGCCGGTTTTCAAGACCGGTGCATTCAACCGCTCTGCCAGCCCTCCGAGGGGAGCGATTGTACCACTGGGCAGCGGGGCGCTCTCAATCCGCGTCGGAGCGCTTACGGCGCACCAACGCCCCAGCCTTGCTCAACGTTTCGACGATATGCGCGACCGCGCGCTGACGCGTTTCCCGATCCGGCGCACGCAAAGCATAAGAAGGATGCCATGTCGCCAGAATGGCGCGCCCACCGTGGTCGATCACTTTGCCAAAATGCTCCTGCAACCGCGCATGCGGGTCCTGCAGCAACGTCTTGAGCGCCGTACTCCCGAGCGCAATGACCACCTTCGGCCCGACTTCCTCCAGCTCCTGATCGAGCCAATAACGACACGCTTCGATTTCACGTTGCGCCGGTGTCTTATGCAGCCGCCGCTTACCGCGCGGCTCCCATTTGAAATGCTTCACCGCGTTCGTGATGTAGACATCTTTCCGGACGACGCCGGCTTCGTGCATCGCATCATCGAGCAACTGCCCGGCGGGCCCGACGAAAGGCTTGCCCGCCAGATCTTCACTGTCACCCGGCTGTTCTCCGACGAGCATGATCGGTGCATGGCGCGCCCCGGCGCCCGGCACGCCTTGCGTGGCGCGCTGCCAAAGCGCGCAGCGGCGACATGTGTCGAGCGTGCGCGGTTGCTGCTGCGGCTCGACCTCTGGTTCAGCTTGCGTATCCTCACCCGTCGACGGCGGGTGGCGTTTCTGCGCATTCATCAATGAGCGGGTTTGCGTGGGCATCCAAGATTGAACGCGAGCAATTTGGATGCCGCCGCGGCGCCAAAAATCGTCAGGCGTCCCGCTCGTTCAAGAACAGCGCCTGCAGATCGTTGAGAAACCGCTGCCCGAGGGAGGTGGGCGCAATGCGCTCATGATCGCGCGCAATCAATCCGCGCCGCTCGGCCTCGCGTAACGCGGGCTCGATTGCAGTCATCGTCAGCCCTGTTCGCTCGACGAACCGATGCACAGGAAAACCCTCGGTCAAGCGCAACGCGTTCAACATGAATTCGAACGGCAGATCGTGCGGCCCGACCTCACGCTCTTCCTCGACGGGCGACCCTGCGCGTGCCTTATCGATGAACGTGGCCGGATGTTTATAACGCGCTTGACGAATGATCCGATGCGCGAAAGACAGCTTCGAATGCGCGCCCGCCCCAATGCCGAGATAATCGCCGAAGCGCCAGTAGTTGAGGTTGTGTTTGCATTGCCGATTCGGTTTCGCATAGGCCGACACTTCGTATCGCTCATACCCGGCCGCCGCCGTGCGCTCATGGATCCACTCCTGCATGTCGGCCGAGGCATCGTCATCGGGCAGCGCTGGTGGGTACTTGGCGAAGAGCGTATTCGGCTCGAGCGTCAGGTGATAGAGCGACAGATGAGGTGGCGCAAACGAAAGGGCGCGTTCCACATCGGCACGGCACTCCTCGAGCGTCTGCTGCGGCAGCGCGAACATCAGATCGAGGTTGAAGTTCTCGAAATGGCGAGCGGCGATCTCGACGGCACGGTGTGCGTCGCCGCTGTCATGAATTCGACCGAGCGCTTTCAAATGCCGCTCGTTGAAGCTCTGAATGCCGACGGACAAGCGATTGATCCCGCTGGCACGAAACTGCGCGAACTTCTCGGCTTCGAACGTTCCGGGATTGGCCTCCATCGTGATCTCGGCGTCGGCATCGAGCGGCAGCAGCGCGCGCACGTCCGATAAAAGCCGGTCGAGCCCGCGGGCAGACAGCAGGCTCGGCGTGCCGCCCCCGATGAAGACTGTATGCACCTGCCGTCCCCAGACCAGCGGCAGCGCCTGCTCGAGGTCGGCGCGCAGCGCATCGAGATAATCGTCTTCCGGAAAACGCTCGCCTTTCCATTCGTGCGAATTGAAATCGCAATAGGGGCACTTGCGCACACACCATGGGAAGTGAACATAAAGCGCCAGCGGCGGCAGCGAATTCAGCGCGATCTTGCCGGGCGAGACGAACGCTTGCACGACGCGGCCCAGATCGTGTTCGGGGCTTGTCATTGCATTTCCTCGGCCAGCCGGGCCACGAGCGCCCGCAGCGCCAGCGCACGATGGCTGTGTGCGTTCTTGATGGCAGGGTCGAGCTCCGCCGCGCTGGCAGCAAGCGCCGGCACGAAAAAGTGCGGGTCGTAACCGAAACCATTATTCCCGCGCGGCACATCGATGATTTCGCCATACCAGCGGCCTTCGGCGATGAGCGGCTCCGGATCGTTGGCGTGGCGCACCAGCACCAGTACGCAGTAGTAATACGCACGCCGGTCGCGCTCGCCTTGCAACTCGGCAACGAGTCGCGCGTTGTTGGCCGCGTCGCTTTTTTCGCCGCCCGCATCGAGTGCGAACCGCGCCGAATGCACGCCGGGTGCGCCGCCGAGTGCATGCACGCACAACCCGGAGTCGTCGGCAAGCGCGGGCAGGCCCGTCAACTGCGCGGCATGGCGCGCCTTCGCAAGGGCATTTTCGATAAAGGTGGGATGCGGTTCCTCAGCCTCCGGTACGCCGAGCTCGCCCTGAGCGACGAGTGCAAGGCCCGCGTCGCCCAGCATCGCGGCCAGCTCACGCAGCTTGCCGGCGTTGTTCGATGCAACGACCACGCGGGCAAGCGAACGCGCAACGTTGGCCGGCGCCGTGGGCGAGGATTCGCTTGCGCGATCAGTCACGTGCAGTCTCCAACGCCGCCTTTTGCTTCTCGATCAATTGCCGTATGCCGGCTTGAGCGAGATCGAGCAACGCATTCATTTCGTCGCGCGAAAAAGGCGTTCCCTCGGCGGTGCCCTGGACTTCGACGAATCCGCCGTCGCCGGTCATGACGACATTCATATCGGTATCGCAGCGCGAGTCTTCCTGATAATCGAGATCCAGCAGCGGCAGCCCTTCATAGATACCGACGGAAATGGCGGCAACGTAGTCGAGGATCGGCGAGCTTTCGATGCGCCCCGCCGCCAGCAGCTTCGATACCGCGTCATGCGCGGCGACGAATGCACCGGTGATGCTGGCCGTGCGGGTACCGCCGTCGGCCTGGATGACGTCGCAATCGACATGCAGTGTGCGCGGGCCGAGCCGCTCGAGGTCGAACACCGATCGCAGTGCGCGGCCGATGAGCCGCTGGATCTCCTGCGTGCGCCCTGTCTGCTTGCCGCGCGCGGCCTCACGGTCGCTGCGCGTATGCGTGGCACGCGGCAGCATGCCGTATTCGGCGGTGAGCCAGCCCTGGCCGCGGTCGCGCAGGAACTCTGGCACGCGCTCGAGCACGCTTGCCGTACAGATGACCTTGGTATCGCCGAATTCGACGAGCACGGAGCCTTCCGCATGCTTCGTGTAATGGCGCGTGATCCGCACGTCGCGCAGTGCATCGGCACGGCGCCCGCTCGGGCGTTGAACGAGATCGGTCATGGTGGGCAAAGGTATGAGGAGGGAAACTGTGATTTTACCGTCCTGGCGACCTCGCATCGCGCATGCCGGCTCCGCGCCTCTTGCCATCGCCAGGCAAGAGGCCGTCGCAACAGGCGTCTCGCGCAAAAATGGGATAATGCCCTTTTCGCCTGTGCCACGCCTCCTGGCGCCGCGGGCGCCTCGAACAACCGGCCGGCGACGGCCACAATCGCGAGACGGACGATGATCTACAGCATGACAGGCTACGCGAGCGCCACGCGCGAAGTTGCGGTGCCGGACAGTTCGGCGGGCACGAGCGTATCGGTCGAACTTCGCACCGTGAATTCGCGTTTTCTGGACCTCAATTTCCGGATGCCCGAAGAGGTGCGCGTGTGCGAACCCACGCTGCGCGAAATGCTGATGAGCAAGCTCTCGCGCGGCAAGGTCGACATCCGCATCAATCTGCAGCGCAGCGAGCAGACGCCGAGCGTCGGCGCACTGAACGGTGAAGTGCTGCAACAACTTGCCAAACTCGAACAGGCTGTGACCAATGCGTTTCCCGGCGTCGAGCGCATGCGCACGGGCGAGATCCTGCGCTGGCCTGGCGTGCTGGCGGAAAGCGGCGCATCGGCGGACGCGCTGCGCGACGCGGTGCTCGCCTGCGGCAAGCAGGCCATCGCCGAGCTCATCGATGTGCGTGGCCGCGAGGGCACGCAGCTCGGTGCGATGTTGCTCGGCAACGTGACCGAAATGGAAGCGATTTTGCAGCGCATCACGCCGCTCGTGCCGGAGCTCATCGCCAAGCATCAGCAAAAGATCGTCGAGCGTTTGCAAGAGGCGCTCGGCCTCGCGGCGCCCGACGGCGTGGCGACGATCGTCTCGCGCGAAGAGATTGCCGAGCGCATTCGTCAGGAAGTGACGATGTACGGAATCCGTATCGATATCGCCGAGGAATTGTCGCGGCTTGCCGCGCATTTGATTGAAACGCGCCATGTGATCGAAAAGGGCGGCAAGGTGGGCAAGCGGCTCGATTTCATGATGCAGGAGCTCAACCGCGAGGCGAACACGCTGGGTTCGAAGGCGGCTGCCAAGGAGCTTGCCGACGCTTCGATGACGCTCAAGCTGCTCATCGAGCAGATGCGCGAGCAAGTCCAGAATCTGGAGTAACAATCGATGATCGACGCTATATCCGCAGGTGGCGCACGCAAAAGCGGCGCCCCTCGCAATCCCTACGCCGGCGTGTACCCGGGCAATCTTTTCATGGTGGTCGCGCCATCGGGGGCCGGCAAATCGACGCTGGTGAACGCGTTGCTCGCCGAGGATGCGGCCATTCGTCTATCGATTTCGTACACGACGCGCAAGCCTCGTCCCGGCGAACAGGACGGGCAGCACTACCACTTCACGACGGTCGACGATTTTCTCGCCCGTCACGCGGCAGGCGAGTTTCTCGAGAGCGCCGAGGTGCATGGCAACTACTATGCAACGTCGCGCGTGTGGATCGAGGAACAGATGAAGAGCGGCCATGACGTACTGCTCGAAATCGATTGGCAGGGCGCGCAGCAGGTGAAAAAGCAGTTCCGCAACGCGGTCGAGATATTCATCCTGCCCCCGTCGCTCGAGGCGCTCGAAATCCGCCTCAAGAAGCGCGGTCAGGACGAACCGAACGTCATTACGCGCAGGCTGCTCGCGGCCGGTAGTGAAATGGCGCACGCATCGGAGGCCCAATACGTGCTCATCAACGAGCATTTCGATCGTGCGCTGGCGGAATTGCGTTGCATCGTTGCCGCCACGCGGCTTCGTTTCGATTCGCAATACGCGCGCAACAACGAGCTCTTCATCGAGCTCGGCATCCATTTGCCGGCCGCCGAGTGACGGTGGACGGCTGCATACATAAGGTAGAATAAGCAGCATATCCAGAAGGAATTTCAGAACATGGCCCGCATTACCGTCGAAGACTGCCTGAAGCAAATCCCGAATCGATTCGAGCTCGCGCTCGCCGCGACCTATCGCGCCCGTCAGTTGGCCCAGGGTCATACGCCGAAGATCGAGAGCCGCGACAAACCCACGGTTGTCGCGCTGCGCGAGATCGCCGCAGGCCAAGTCGGTCTCGAGATGCTGAAGAAGGTCCCCGTCTGAGCATCGAATCCGTGAAGCGCGGCACCGGTACCGGCCGCCGCGTCTTCGCGCAGCCTATCGAGCCAAAAGCGCTCAACTGACCCGGCAACCACCGTACGGAGGCGAATATGAGCAACATCCCATCGTCCGCCTCCGCTGCCGCCGAGGCGCTGAACCCGGAGCACGAGACTGAAGTGCCGGGTGCCGCCCGCAAGTACATCGATGCCGTTCTGGAACAATCGTTCCGCCATCTGTTCGGGCCGACCGCCACGCCCGAGCAGCCCCGCAAGCACGACGTCGTTTCCATCGCCAAGCTCACCTCGATGCTTGCCGGCTATTTGAGCCCGGAAGAGATCAAGGAGGTCAAGGCCGCATTCCATTTCAGCGACGAAGCGCATCTGGGCCAGTATCGCCAGAGCGGCGAGCCGTATATCACGCATCCCGTTGCCGTTGCGGAAACCTGCGCCGGATGGAAACTCGACGCGCAGTCGATCATGGCCGCGCTCTTGCACGACGTGATGGAGGACCAGGGGGTAACGAAGGCGGAACTGGCGGAGCGGTTCGGCGCAAAGGTGGCAGAGCTTGTCGACGGCTTGTCGAAGCTCGACAAAATGGAGTTCCGCAATCGCGAAGAAGCGCAGGCGGAAAACTTCCGCAAGATGCTGCTCGCGATGGCGCGCGACGTTCGGGTGATTCTCGTCAAGCTTGCCGATCGCCTGCATAACATGCGCACGCTCGGTGCCGTTCCGCCCGAGAAGCGCCGCCGCGTGGCACGCGAGACGCTTGATATCTATGCGCCGATTGCGCATCGGCTGGGCCTGAACAATACCTATCGCGAGCTGCAGGATCTGAGTTTTGCAAACTTCAATCCGAACCGCTACGCGACACTCGAGAAAGCAGTCAAGGCCGCGCGTGGCAACCGGCGTGAAGTCGTCGGCAAGATTCTGGAGTCAGTGCAGCGCGCCATTGGCGACGCACATATCGACGCCGAAGTCACGGGGCGCGAGAAGACGATCTTCAGCATCTACAAGAAGATGCGCGACAAGCAGCTCTCGTTCTCGCAGGTGCTGGACGTCTATGGTTTTCGCGTCGTGGTTGGCAGCGCGCTCGAATGCTATACCTGCATCGGGGCGCTGCACGCGCTCTATAAACCCGTGCCGGGCAAGTTCAAGGATTACATCGCGATTCCGAAGGTCAACGGCTATCAGTCGCTGCACACGACGCTGGTCGGACCGTTCGGCGCGCCGATCGAATTTCAGGTGCGCACGCGCAAGATGCACGAGATCGCGGAGGCGGGCGTTGCGGCGCATTGGCTGTACAAGAATGGCAGCGCCGATCTCAACGATGTCCAAAAGCGCGCGCATCAATGGTTGAAGTCGCTATTGGACATCCAGAGCGAGGCCGGCGATTCGAGCGAGTTCCTCGAGCACGTCAAGATCGATCTGTTCCCGGACGCGGTCTACGTATTTACGCCGAAATCGAAGATCATGGCGTTGCCGCGCGGCGCTACGGCGCTCGACTTCGCCTACTCGATCCACAGCGATCTCGGCAATCAGTGCGTGGCCGTCAAGATCAACAACGAGTTGCTGCCGCTGCGTACGGAGCTCAAGAGCGGCGATATCGTCGAAGTAATCACGGCGCCGTACTCGAAGCCGAATCCCGCATGGCTGGGGTTCGTGCGTACCGGCAAGGCGCGCTCTGCAATCCGCCATTATCTGAAGACGATGCGACTCAACGAGTCGGTGCAGCTCGGCGAGCGGCTCGTCGATCAGGGCCTCAAGGGCTACGGTCTGTCTTTGGCGGACGTCGAGCCCGAGATCTGGGAAAAGCTCGTCCAATGGACGGGCAACAAGAACCGCCAGGAAATTTTCGCGGATATCGGCCTGGGCCGGCGCGTCGCTGCGGTCATGGCCAAGCGCATCGAGGTGCTCATCAGCGGCCGCGATACCGACGACGACCACCCGCGCACGGAGCAGGCTACAGCGCCGCATGCGCCACCCGTCGTCATCACGGGCACCGAAGGGATGTCGGTGCAGCTGTCGGCCTGCTGCCGGCCGATCCCGGGCGACGACATCATGGGCTACATCGGCATCGGTCTGGGCATGGCAATTCATACCACCGATTGCCGCGTCGCTCAGCGCATCCATCGGCGCGATCCGGCCCGTTGGATCGACGTGGCCTGGGCACCGCAGCCGGGGCGCCTGTTCGACGTCGCCGTCAAGGTCCTGGTGAAGAATACAAAGGGCGTGTTTGCCCGCGTGGCGGCGGATATCACATCGGCCGATGCGAACATCGTCCATATCGCGATGGACGAGGATCTGTCTCAGGAATCGACGGTGCTGCGCTTCGTCATTCAGGTCAGTGACCGGATTCACCTTGCGAACGTCATGCGCCGCGTACGGACCAATCCTGACGTCATGCGCATTGCGCGTGAGCGGCCGAGCGAGGAGGGGCATCACCGTCACGATGGCGGTATGCGTATCGAACGGGAGCGGGCCGACTATTGACGGCCGTCGGACAGAGCGGGCGTCTCAGCTTTGCGCGAGGCATCAGTAAGTGAAGTGCTAACTGCTGTCGTAGCTTTGCATTGGACA
>CBJLAJ010000151.1:0-13010 GCA_966421005.1 uncultured Paraburkholderia sp. | reverse complement strand
GGCGGCATGCAGTTGGCGAGCGTATTGTGCGTATCGGCACCCGAGCCGATCACGCCGAGATAATCGATGAGCCCCGTCTCGGACATCGCCTGGGCGATTTCCTTGAGTTGCTCGTGATCGAGGCCGTCTTCATGGAATTCGTCGCCGCACATACGCAGACCGACGACGAAGTCCGGGCCGACCGCTTCGCGCACCGCGTTCAGCACTTCGACGCCGAAGCGCAGCCGGTTTTGCAGACTGCCGCCCCATTCGTCCGTGCGGAAGTTCGTGCGCGGGCTCCAGAACTGGTCGATCAAATGCTGGTGCGCCGCCGATATCTCGATGCCGTCCATCCCGGCATCCTTCACGCGCTTCGCGGCGCTCGCGAAGTCCGTGATGATCCGGCGGATTTCCTCGACTTCGATGATCTTCGCGTTACCGCGGTGCACAGGCTCGCGAACGCCGGACGGCGACATCAGATGCGGCCAGTGTTCGCCGTGGAAGGCGGACCGGCGGCCCATATGCGTCGCCTGAATCATGATCTTGGCGCCGTGACGATGCATCGCTTCAGCTAAACGCGAGAGCGGATCGACGATCTTGTCGGTCGACAGATTGACGGATTTCCACCAGCCTTGCGGGCTGTCGATCGATACCGGGCTCGATCCGCCGCACACCGCCAGGCCGACGCCGCCCTTCGCTTTTTCCTCGTAGTACCGGATATAGCGATCGCCGGGCAGGCCGCCGGGCTCCGCGTAGACCTCCGCATGTGCCGTGCTGACGATGCGATTGCGCAGCGTCAGCTTGTTCAGCGTCATCGGTTTGAACAAATGGGGGTAGCGCATTTCGATCGACCTCGAATCCTGTTTCCTGATCGGCCTTCGTTATTTCAGACGAGCGGCGACACTTCGAAGACGCAATGTGCGTGGCCCTCGCCCGCGCATCGCACTTCCTGCGATATCGAACGCGGCCCGCGCGAGCCGGCCTCGGTCGTATCGTTGACCCAATCCATTGCCCCCGCGAACCAGCCGGAGAACATGTAGCAGAGCTTTTCATGCTTGTTCGGCTGGGCGAGCACGAACGACGAGTTCCTAAGTTCGATGCGCGCACGGGCGGCTTTCGGATCGGCTTCGACAATGCTGAAGAGCCCCCAGCCGCGCTGCGACAATCGCTTCAGGTAATGCTCGAAGACGGCCATGCCCGTGAGGCCATGCTGCTTCGCTTCCTTGTCGCACCAGTGATAGGCCGATTTGTAGCCGGCTTTATAGAGGATGTCGGCATACGCCTCGCGGCCCAGCGCCTCTTCCACGGCGACATGGTTGTTCGTGAAGAAATGGCGCGGCACATAAAGCATCGGCAGCGCGTCCGTGGTCCAGACACCGGTTTCGGGATCGACGTCGATCGGCAGTTGCGGTTGCATGATTGGCCTGTTGCTGTGTGGGGTGAATGTTCGATTCGAATGCGCGGGCGTGCTCAGGCGCCCCAGACGTCGCGGAAAACGCGTACCCAGTTCTCGCCCATGATCTTGCGGATGCGCGTCTCGCTCCAGCCCGCGCGCTCCATCGCGGCAGTCAGGTTCGGGAACTCGCCGATCGTGCGGATACCTTCCGGATTGACGACCTTGCCGAAATTCGTGAGGCGGCGGTAGCGGCCCTTGTCGTGCGTGAGCATGTCGAAGAAATCGACGCTGTAGCCTTGCGTGAAATCGGTGCCGATACCGACCGTGTCTTCGCCGATCAGATTCACGACGTAGTCGATCGCCTCGATATAGTCCTCGACGGTGGCCTCGATGCCGCGCTTGAGGAACGGCGCGAACATCGTGACGCCGACGAATCCGCCCGCATCGGCGATTTCCTTGAGTTGCTCGTCGCTCTTGTTGCGCGGATGTGCCTTGAGGCCCGAAGGCAGGCAATGCGAATAGCAAACGGGCTTCTTCGAAAACGCGATCGCTTCGGACGATGTATTGCCGCCGACGTGCGAAAGATCGACCATGATCCCGACGCGGTTCATCTCGGTGATGACTTCCCGGCCGAAATCCGACAAGCCGCCATCGCGCTCGTAGCAGCCCGTGCCGACGAGGTTTTGCGTGTTGTAGCAAAGCTGAACCACGCGCACGCCCATGTCGGCGAACGCTTCGATATAGCCGAGGTTGTCCTCGAACGCATGAGCGTTCTGGAAGCCGAGGATGATCCCGGTCTTGCCTTCCTTCTTGGCGCGCGCGATATCTTCCGTCGTGCGCACCAGCGTCAGCAGCTCGCCGTTGTCGCGAATCTGCTTTTTCATCAAGCCGATGTTGTCGACGGTCTTCGTGAAGTTCTCCCAGACCGATACCGTGCAGTTCGCGGCCGTGATGCCGCCCTTTTGCATGTCCTCGAACACCGAGCGCTCGAACTTCGAGATGTTCAGCCCGTCGATGATGATGCTGTCTTGATGCAGTGTGCTCATTTATCGCTCCAGCGTGGGTCGATCGTCGCTTTCTTCGCTTTGGTCGGTTTGGTCGATTTCAATAGATCGGGAAACGCTCGCACAGCGCGAAAATCTCGCGACGCACACGCTGCTCGGTCTCGGCATGACCTTCCGGATGCTGCCTGAGCGCATCGAGCACTTCGAGAATCAGCCGCCCGACCTGCTCGAACTCGGCCACGCCGAAGCCGCGCGACGTGCCGGCCGGCGTACCGAGGCGCACGCCCGAGGTCACCGTCGGCTTCTCGGTATCGAACGGAATGCCGTTCTTGTTGCAGGTGATACCGGCCCGCTCGAGCGCCGTCTCGACTTGCGTGCCTTTCAAGCCCTTGGGGCGCAGATCGACGAGCAGCAGGTGGTTATCCGTTCCGCCCGTGACGAGGTCGACCCCGCCCTCGCGCAACACGGCGCCGAGCGCCTGGGCGTTATCGAGTACGTTGCCGATATAGGTCTTGAAGCTCGGTTGCAGGGCTTCGCCGAACGCAACGGCCTTGCCTGCGATCACGTGCATGAGCGGGCCGCCTTGCAGCCCCGGGAACACTGCGGAATTGATCTTCTTGGCGATGTCTTCGTCGTTCGTCAACACGAAGCCGCCTCGCGGGCCCCGCAGTGTCTTGTGCGTGGTCGACGTGACGACGTGCGCATGCTCGATCGGGTTCGGATGCCGCCCGGCCGCGATGATGCCGGCGATATGCGCCATATCCACCATCAACTTCGCGCCGACGGCATCGGCGATCGCGCGAAAGCGCGCGAAGTCGAGTACACGCGGGTAGGCCGAAAAGCCGGCAATGATGAGGCTCGGCTTGTGTTCGTGTGCAAGTGCTTCGACGCTGTCGTAGTCGATGCGCAGCGTCTCGCGGTCCACGCCATATTGAACGGCGTTGAACCACTTGCCCGACAGCGCGGGCTTCGCGCCGTGCGTCAGATGCCCGCCCGCGTCGAGCGACATCCCGAGCACCGTGTCGCCCGGTTTGGCGAGCGCCAGCATCACGGCGCCGTTGGCCTGCGCGCCCGAGTGGGGCTGGACGTTGGCATAGCCGGCGTTGAACAGCTGCTTCACGCGATCGATGGCGAGCGACTCGATGTCATCAGCGAACTCGCAGCCGCCGTAATAGCGCTTGCCCGGATAGCCTTCGGCATACTTGTTGGTCAGCACCGAACCCTGTGCTTCGAGCACGGCTCGCGACACGATGTTTTCCGATGCGATCAGCTCGACTTGCGACTGTTGCCGCTCGAGTTCTTTGAGAATCGCACCGCGCACGGGCGCATCGCGCTCTGCGAGGGACTGGCTGAAAAACGTCTGAGTGTTCGACATTGTCCTATCCGTGGTGGGTCCGGCGCGGCGCCCGAAAACGCGGGGCCGCCACGGACATGCGTTGGCGACGGCTCTATTCTTGTCGTTCGCCTTTGCCCCGGATTGACGAATTCAGACGCGTTCTTTGCCTTTTCCGACACGCCCGTCTTTTTTGGACAAGTCGCGCCGTGCCCCCTCCCCCATGGCGCCCTGCACCAGTTCCCTTCGGCTGCGCCCGAAACGGGGGCAAAACGGGCACGCTTGCGGTGCGGTGCCCCGGCCGCCGGATGGGCGAAAAGTCCTCCCGCATTAGGGTTAGGCCGTATGGCATGCTTGTTGCCCTGGAACCCAAAATGAGACGTCGAGGCTCCTCGTCGGCCACGATATACAGGATTCGAAGGAACGCCCCCATGTCACCCGACCGTACTGCGTCGCTCGCGAACTTCGCGTTCATGGCGCTGCCGAACTTCACGATGATCGCGTTTTCGAATGCGATCGAAGTTCTGCGAATGGCCAACTATCTGAGCGGCCAAACGCTTTATCGATGGTCGGTTGTCAGCCCGGAAGGCGGCCCGGTGATGGCCAGCAACGGGCTCTCGGTCATGACCGAGCCCATTGCAACGCTTACGGAACAACCCGATGTCGTCTTTGTTTGCGGCGGCATCGATGTGCAGCGCTCGACGACCAATGTCCATCTTTCCGCGCTGCGCCGCTTCGCTCACTCGGGCGTCGCGCTCGGCAGCCTCTGTACCGGCACCTATGCCTTGGCGCGCTCGGGTTTGCTCGACGGCTACGCTTGCGCGATCCATTGGGAAAATATGTCGGCGCTCAAAGAGGAGTTTCCCAATACGCGGTTTTTGAAAGAGCTTTTCGTCATCGATCGGGACCGCATCACCTGCACCGGCGGCGTCGCACCGCTCGATATGATGCTGCACCTGATCGCTCCGCGTATCGGCACGGCGCGCGTCACGCAAATCGCCGAGCAGTTCATCGTCGAACATGTGCGCGATACGAGCGCGCAGCAGCGCATGCCGCTCGTGGCCCGGCTCGGCTCCGCGAACAAGTCGCTCTTCGAAGTCATTGCGCTGATGGAGAGCAATATCGAGGAGCCGTTGTCGCGCGAGGAACTCGCGCGGCTTGCGAACATGTCGCAGCGCCAATTGCAACGGCTCTTTCGCGAGCACCTCGGCATGACGCCGACGCATTACTATCTGACGTTGCGTCTGCGGCGCGCACGCGAACTTCTGCTGCAAACGGACATGTCGATCATGCACATCACGATGGCGTGCGGATTCCAATCGGCCTGCCATTTCAGCAAGAGCTATCGCGATGCGTTCGGGACCGCGCCGACGCGCGAGCGGCGCAAACAAGTCGCCCCGCTTGCCCGGGGCAACGCGCCGGCAGCCGCGGCTCTATCGCACGACAGCGTCATCCACTGACGTCGCTCAACGCAAGCGCATCGCGCAATGCCGCGGCCAGCCGTGCCGCCTCCCGCGCCGTTGCAACGTTCGTGAACCCCATCAGCAAGCCCTCCGTTTTCGTCTGCCCGAGGTAGCGCGGCGACAGCGCCTGGCAATTGAGCCCGGCACGTTGCGCACGCCGGGCGAGCGTCTCGTCTCTTGTGCGTGCCGTGAAGCGGGCGACGAGATGCATGCCGCCGCGCGCGAGATCGATCGTCACGCACTCACCGAAGGCGTCGGTCAATGCGCCGGCCAAGAGCGCGCGGCGCTGGCCATACAGCGCTCGCATTTTCTTCAGATGCCGCGAGAAATGCCCGTTGTCGATGAAGTCCGCAACGATAGCCTGCGTGACTCGCGGAACGTAGTTCGGCCATATCTGCACGAACGCTGTAAACGGCTCGATCAATTGCTCGGGCAAGACGAGGTAGCCCAGCGACAGCCCCGGGAACAAGACCTTGGAGAAACTGCCGGCATAGATCACGCGATCGGCCGTATCGCGGCTTTTCAATGCCGGCAGCGGCGGCCCGTGATAGTGGAACTCGCCATCGTAATCGTCCTCCACGATCCACGCCTCATGACGCGATGCCCAATCGAGCAATTGCAGCCGGCGCGGCATCGACATCGACACGCCAAGCGGTGCGTGGTGAGACGGCGTGACGACGGCCAACCGCGCCTTCGACGCGACGCGAACGCCTTCGGACACCACGAGGCCCTCGTCGTCGACCGGCACGGCACAGGGGATCGCCCCGGCTCGCTCCAGCAGCGTTCGGGTTGGCGGATAGCAAGGGTCCTCGATCCAGACGCGGTCGCGCTGGCGCAACAGCGTCTGCGAGATCAGGGCGAGCGATGCGCGGTAGCCCCCCGTCACCATGATCTGTTCGGCACGGCACGGCACGCCACGTGACACGAGCAGATAGGCCGCAATGGCCTGCCGCAGCGGCAGGTACCCACGCGGATCGCTGTAGGAAAGCTCCGCGGGCAAGGTCGCGCGAATGCGTCGCGTCGCGAGGCGCGACCAGAGCTTGCGCGGAAACGCATCGAGCCCCGGGATGCCGAGCTGCAGCGGCAACGGCGGCTCCGGGTTCGCCACCATCGCACCGCGATCCGACCGAGGCCGCACGTTTGTCGCCGGCTTGCTCGGCGGCGGTGCCGGTTGCTGGGCAAGATGCGGCGATACGATCGTGCCGGCCGGCCCGCGCGCGAGCACATACCCCTCGCCGGCCAGCCGCTGATAGGCCACCTCGACGGTGCCGCGCGCGACGCCGAGCGCGCTCGCCAGCGCGCGCGCCGAGGCAAGACGAGCGCCCGGGCGCAGCACGCGTGCGTCGATCGCATGGCGCAAGCGGTCGTAGATTGGCTGGGACAACGGAATGCGCCGGTCGATAGGACCAATCGCCTGGGTCAGGGAAGGTTCGTTCATGGACTAGTCATTTCGAACATTTTTGGCACTTTCCGGTGGGTCATGATACGACGACACTACGAGCACTGGGAAACGTTGTTCGTCAAATTCGTCCGTCACTGTCATCCGATCCGGGAGACCTCTCATGAGCACGACACTTTTTCTCGCCGGCGCCGCGGGCGCCATTGGCACCGCGCTCGTTCCATTGCTCGTCGATTCCGGCTATACCGTCTATGGCACGACCCGTAAGGCGGAACGCGCGGGCGAAATCGAGGCGATGGGCGCACACCCGATCATCGTCGACGTCTTCGATGCCGCCACGCTCGCGCGCGAAATGCAACGCATCGAGCCTGCGATCGTCGTGCATCAGTTGACCGATCTGCCGCCCGGCCTGGACCCGACCCGTATGGCGGACGCCTTGATGCGCAATGCGCGCATTCGCGACGACGGTACCGCCAATCTCGTCGCGGCGGCCCGCGCCGCCGGATGCCGGCGATTCATCGCACAGAGCATCGCGTGGGCGTACGCCCCGGGGCCGACGCCTCACGCTGAAACGTGGCCGCTCGATCTCGGCGTCGACGGTCCGCGCGCGGTCACCGTGCGCGGTGTGGCGGCGCTCGAGGCTCGCGTGCTGGACGAATCCGATCCACGTTGGAAGGGAACCGTTTTGCGCTACGGCAACCTCTATGGGCCGCGCACGGGTTTCGACGAACCTGCGGGTGCGAGCCCCGTGCACGTCGAAGCCGCCGCATGGGCCGTCGTGCTCGCTCTGAGAAGCGACGCGACGGGCGTCTTCAACATCACTGACAACGGTGCGCTGGCGAGCAGCGAAAAAGCCAAGCGCGTGCTCGGATGGGACCCCGCATTGCGCCTCGCACCGTTGGTCGAAAGCGGTTCGGTATAGATAGACGAATGCCCTGATTGCAAATAAGGCCGGTTTGCCTCGCTTGTCGCGCTTGTCGCGCGGGTGCCCTGCCGACGTGCTACCGTGTGGCTCCGATCAGCCCGAACTGTCAGGAGCCGGCTATGAACGCTTCGGGAAAGCGGGCGATTCGCGTGGCTATCGTCACGGCGCTTATCGTGGCCATTGCGCTCGGTGCGTTCGCACGGCACACGTCCCTGGCGTTCGCCAAGGCAGCCTCCGGGCAGACACTTGCGTTGATGCGAATCGCCGATGTGCCCCTCCCCGGGGGGACGTCGCGCTTCGACTACGAAAGTATCGATCCTCAGCGCGGGTTGCTTTTCATCGCGCATCTCGGCGATAGCGAAGTCGTCGTTTTCGACCTGCGCGCATCTCGTGTGATGACACGCATTGGCGGCGTCTCATCGGTGCACGGGGTGCTCGCGGTGCCGGAGCTGTCGCGCATTTACGCATCGGCGACGGGAAACGACGAAATCGTCGAGATCGATGCTCAGACGCTCAAAGTGCTCGCGCGCATGCCGGGCGGGCGATATCCGGATGGCATGGCCTACGCGCCGGAGGTCCACAAGCTCTACGTTTCGGATGAGTTCGGCAAAACGGAGACCGTCATCGACGTTCGCACGCGCCAACGCGTGGCGACGATCCCGCTCGGCGGGGAAGCAGGCAACACGCAGTACGATCCGGCGTCGAGGCACATCTTCGTGAATGAGCAAACGCATGACAAGGTCATCGAAATCGATCCGGCATCCGATCGGATCGTCAATCGGTTCGATCTGCCGCACGCTCGTGAAGCTCACGGGCTTCTGATCGATGCGGATCGTCGGCTCGCGTTCGTCGCCTGCGCGGGCAACGACAAACTCCTCGTTTTCGATATGCGCGCGAAGCGCGTTGCGCAGTCGTTCGACGTGGGCGGCGATCCGGATGTCTTGGCATTCGATGCGGCGAATGCTTTGCTCTACGTTGCCGGCGAGCGCGGCGTGGTCTCGATGTTCCGCGTGAAGGCAAACGGCGTGGAAAAGACCGGCGAAGGCACCGTGGGGCCGAACGCGCACGTGGTCGCGGTCGATCCGGCTACGCATCGGTTGTACTTCCCGCTGAAGGATATCGGCGGGCGACCGGTTCTGCGTATCATGGCGCCGCGTTAGAACGAACGAAGACGCGCGCCGGGGCGGCCGACAGTCTGCCTGCGTCCCACTCGGCGCGCATGTCGGACAGAAACGCTGCAGGCATGCGAGCGCCCTCTTGCTCAAGCGTCGTCGACATCGCATCGGCAATGCGTTCGACTACCGTTGCGGAGTGTTGCACGTGACATACGTTGCGCCCGAAGGCCAACAACTCATCGTACGTCGGATAGCGCACGGACTTATTCAGCTTCAAGGCCATCGTGCGATCCGCCACCTCGATGCCAGTCCGTTGGTTTTCGTATCGATAAACCGAGGTTGTCACTACATCGAACAGTGGGGACAAGCGCGGAGGCTCGACTGCGTCGGGATACTCGTACAGCAATCCGAAATTCTTCAGATGCGCATCGCCATTGCGCACCATCACCGACAGTGTGAAGTATTCAAAAAAGCGCGCCAAGCTATCGTCCACATTGCCGCCGCAGTTCATCCCGATCACTAACGCGATTTTCTCGTAACTACTGCTGTACTTGAAGTTCGGCTGTATATGATTCTTGCCCATGAGCACGGCCATGTCTTCGAAACCCAGCTGTTTATCGCCCTCGACGTCGAAGCGTTCCATGACGAACAGACTTTGATCTTCGGAAAGCCAGAACCGAGGCACTTGGATACCGGCACGACGCGCCGCGCTCATGCACACATATTCGTTCAACGGCAAATGCGGATAATCGTCGCCGGCCGCCTTCAAGATGAGGCTGGGTGTCGTCGCGGTCGCCTTTTCGTCGACCTTCCCATCCCGAACCTTGTCTGCGTCGGGGATCATGACCTTCGGTTGAAAGCCCGAAATGCCAGACTCCAGATACGTTTGCACCAAGTGCTCGAAAAGCCCGGCTTGGCTGCCGGTGCTGAGCAGCGTTGCCAGACCGACCTCAGCCTTCTTCCGAGGTGCCGCTTTGCCCGGCTCCGTATAACGCAACCGGCCAATTTGATTGCCACCCGTAATCGACAGCAGCGCCATATCGTCGAGCTGAACATGCTTGAACGCCCTCTGGATGCGTTCGAGCAAAAACCCTTCGGGGCGGTTCATCGCGAACGCGGGTAACAGCGGTGTTTCGGCATATGTCTCGGCACGCAGCGGCATCGTGAGCGACACTTGCCGCTCAAATTCGCGCGTGCGGTACGCAAATACATGGCGCGACTCTTTCGTGAGCGTACCGGCGTCGCCCTGCGGTGTGCTGACGATGAGTTCACGCACTCTATTCGTCGTCACGGAAAATCTCCTTGATCTGATCGTAGTCCGGCCGAGCCGATACAATCGATAGCCCCTTTCCGAGCGCGGTCAAGGCAGCAAGAACATGATGAAGCCCAACATTCTGGCCTGACTCCAATTGCGTAATCGTGAAACGGGTAATTCCCGCCTTCTCGGCCACCCATTGTTGCGTGCGCCCCTGGGCCTTGCGTTCGCGGCGGAACGCTTCGCCGAAATCGGGAGCGAAAAGGAGGGGGACAACGCCAGACGCGTCGCCATGTTTGTTAGCCATAGCCAACATTTTAAGCTGCAGCACGGAAAAATGATAGATAAATCATACATTCCAACGCTGCGCTCCCCGAACACACGTCTGCGCTACCAGACTTAACGCGCCTGCCAGCACGTTAAGAGCACTCGTGCTCAGTCGCCTCTAGCGCTTTGCGCGCTGCGCGGCACAGAGCATCGCCACCCCCGCCTCGGCCGTCGCCCGCAACACGCCGCGCTCGTCCCCCGCACGCGAGCGCAACGCGAGCGTATGGAGAATGGCCGAGGCAATCTTCGACAGCGTCTTGGGGTCGGCCGCGCGATCCAGTTCGCCCTCGTCCTGTGCGCGGCGAAAACGCGCTTCGAACGATTCGTCGAACGCCAGCAGCCCTTTGCCAAGGATCTCGCGCACTTCGTCGTCGTTGACGGCCTCGACCGCCGCCGTTCCCACGAGAAAGCAGCCCTGCGCCGCGCCATCCACCCCGAAATAGAGCGATAACGCCAGGTCGTAGATGCGCATCAATGCCTCGCGAAGCGGCACCGAAGCAGCCAATTCGCGATCCATCGCCTCGCGATTCGCCGCAACGTAGCGTTCGAGCGCGGCCAGGTACAGCGCCCGCTTATCCCCGAATGCGCCGTAGAGGCTCGGACGATTCATACCCGTCGCGTCGCTGAGCGCGTCGAGCGTCGTCGCGCTGTAACCGTTCTTCCAAAACGTATCGCGCACCTGTCCGAGCGCCTCTTCGGCATCGTATGCACGTGGGCGCCCACGCGGACGTTTGGGCGGTTGCTCGTCTTTTTGTACCATTTGAGACAAAATCCTTGACCTCGAATATTTATGTGCAATATAGTACAAAAACCAACCGGCAAGGAGGAGAAAGGAAATGGAACTGTATTTTTCGCCGCTCGCTTGTTCGATGGCCACTCGCATCGCGTTTTACGAAGCCGGCTACGAAGCGACATACGTCCAGGTCGATACGAAGCGCAAGCAGCTTGCGGACGGTGGCGACTTCCTGGCGATCAATCCGATCGGTCAAGTGCCGGTGCTGCGAACGGACGAGGGCGAGCTGCTGACGGAAAACACCGCGATCCTGCCCTACGTCGCCGATCGATTTCCGCACGCGTTGCTTGCACCGGTGGGCGGCTTCGAACGCGCACGTCTGCAGCAATGGCTCGGCTTCATCAGCACGGAATTACATAAGGCGCTCTTCGTGCCACTGCTCGATCCAAGCGCCGGCGATGAAGCGAAGCGCTATGTGCGTCCGAAGGTGGATATTCGTCTCGACCTGCTGGCCGCACGGTTTGCCTCGCACGAATGGCTGCTTGAAACGTTCAGCGTCGCCGATGCGTATCTTGCGGTCGTGCTCAACTGGGCTCGATATTGCGATGTCGATATCGCGCAATGGCCTGCCGTCGCGGCCTACTTCAAGCGCGTGACCGCTCGCCCGGCTGTCGCGCGCGCGATGACCGAAGAGCTTGCGTTGTACCGCGAAGAAGTCGAGCGAGAGAACGGTAAAGCCACGGCCACGACTGGCTGAAGCATGCATGGAAAGCCGTGCATGCCAAGCGCAACGGAGCGCGCGCCATCGTCGAATCGCACGATCTGCGCACGCTCCTTCGCCTTAACCAACCGCCATCAGGCAGCCTTCAAGATCCCATGCGGATCGATCACGAATTTGCGCGGCGCGCCGCCGTCGAATTTGCGATAGCCCTCGGGCGCCTGGTCGAGCGAGATCACCGTGACATTGACGATCTTGGCGATCGGCAGCTTGTCCCAGAGGATGGCCTGCATCAGATTACGGTTGTACTTCATGACCGGCGTCTGGCCCGTATGGAACGAATGCGACTTCGCCCAGCCCAGCCCGAAGCGCAGGCTCAAACTACCGCGGCGTGCCGCGGCATCGGCCGAACCCGGATCGTCGGTCACGTAGAGCCCGGGAATGCCGATCGCGCCTGCCGCACGCGTGATTTCCATCAGCGAATTGAGCACCGTTGCGGGCGCCTCGTCGCCCGCAGCGCTTCCGTGCCCGTGCGCTTCGAAGCCGACGCAATCGACAGCGCAGTCCACTTCCGGCTTGCCGAGTATGGCGGCGATCTGCTCGCCAACCGTCGCATCCAGCGACAAATCCACCGTTTCGAAACCCATCTCGCGTGCATGCGCGAGACGTTCCGCATTCATGTCGCCGACGATCGTGCACGCGGCGCCGAGCAAGCGCGCCGACGCAGCCGCCGCCATACCGACCGGGCCGGCGCCGGCGATATAGACGGTCGAGCCGGGCTTGACACCCGCGGTGACTGCGCCGTGATAGCCCGTTGGCAAAATGTCGGACAAGCAGGTGAGATCGCGAATTTTGGACAGTGCCTGATCGCGGTCGGGGAATTTCAGCAGATTGAAGTCGGCGTACGGAACCAACACATACTCGGCCTGGCCGCCGATCCATCCACCCATATCGACATACCCATACGCGCCGCCGGCCCGCGAGGGATTGACGTTCAGACACACGCCGGTGTGCTGATCCTTGCACATCGCACAGCGTCCGCAGGCCACGTTGAACGGCACGGAAACGAGATCGCCTACCGATAGGGTCTCGACGTCACGGCCGACTTCGACGACCTCACCCGTGATCTCGTGCCCGAGCACGAGACCGACCGGCGCCGTCGTCCGTCCACGCACCATATGCTGATCGGAGCCGCAGATGTTCGTGCTGACCACCTTCAGGATCACGCCGTGCTGGATCGAGCGACCGCTCGGGTCGACCATTTTCGGGTAATCGATCGACTGCACCTCGACTTTACCCGGCCCCATGTACACCACACCTCGGTTGCTGCTCATCGTAAGCGTCTCCATGTCTTCGAACAAAA
>CBJLAJ010000150.1:0-13106 GCA_966421005.1 uncultured Paraburkholderia sp. | reverse complement strand
GCATTGGGCGTTGCCGAAAGAATCGCAAACTCGCCCTCGCCGCCCATCAGCTTCGCCACCATCGTGCGTTCATTGAGATCGATGCGGTTCATACGACGTCCTCTACCTTTGATTGGGCTGCGGTGCGTTGCACTATAGGACGGCGCCGATAGGCGAACAATTCGTATGGCGCATGGGCCGATAGCGAAAGCGAATCGCAATTGCCGAACGCGAGACCGGACGCGATAAACTGGCAACTTTGCGAAAAGCAGAATTGGGGTGGAACCGTGAGCCTCGATGAGTACTACGAACGACTGGGCTTGCCGAGCGCCGCGTCCGCGGCCGAGATCAAGCGCGCCTATCGCCGCTTGAGAGCGCAATACCACCCCGATCGCAACAAGGGCGACGAATTGGCGGTGGAACCCATGTTCAAAGGGGTTCAGGAAGCCTTCGAAGTGCTCACGGGGCTGCGGCCGGCGCCCATGCGCGCGGAATCCGCTTCGAGTGCAGGCCCGCGCAGGACCGAGGTGCGGCCCACGCGCACGCCTGTCGACGAGCAGCGCCGCGGCGCGGCCGCGACCAGCTCCGGCGAATGGTCGGCCTCCTACCGGGCGAGCGGCGGCACAATGCCCGTGCGTGGCGCGAATCGGCATACCCAGCTGCACGTGCCGCTCGACGTGGCATTGAACGGCGGCGAAGTGCTCGCCAGTTATCAGGTGAGCGAAACCTGCCGCCAATGCCGGGGCACGAGCGCACGCGCAACGGTACTGCCGTGTTCGAGCTGCGCAGGCTACGGCACCGCCTATGACGGCGCTTCGTGCGCCGCATGCGGCGGACAGGGCCGCATGAAAAACGCGCACTGGTGCGCAAACTGCCAGAGCAAGGGTGTCGAATATCAAACGAAATCGCAGCCAGTGACCGTGCCGCCCGGCGCATGGGATGGCCAGCGCATCGTCGTGCCCGGCGGCGGATTTCCAGGCGTGCATGGCGGGCAGCCGGGCGACGCAACCTTTACGGTCGTCATTGTCTGCGGGCCGGGTTTTCAACGGGAAGGGCTGCACGTGAGCGGCGAACTCGAAGTCGACTTCGTCACGGCGACGCTGGGGGGCTCGTTCGCGGCCAGGATACTCGGCCGCGAACTGGACATCGCCATTCCGGCGAATGCCCGGCACGGCAGCACGATTCGCCTGCCCGCGCGGGGGCTTTCGGACGCGGCGGGTAATCAGGGTGAATTGAGGCTGCGCATCGTATTGGTCATGCCCAACGCGGCCTCGCATCTGAACGAGGAAGAACGGCGTCGCTTTCGCGAACTGTTTGCGATGGCTGCAACCCGTGCCGGCAGCAGGACATGACGGGGATTACCGCGCAGCTTTTCCCGCATTGCCAGCTCGCCGGCTTCATGCACGCTGGGAACGGCCCCGCGCTCCATCGTCGAAAGCCGCTTTCAGACGGCGTACGCCTTCTCGAATATCGTCTATCCCTGGCGCCGCGAACGACAGCCGAAGCGAATAGACGTCGACATCGTCCGCGAAGAACGCTCTACCCGGCACGAACACCACCCTGCGTTCGATCGCATTCGTGAGGAGTGCTGACGAATCGGTACCGTCGACGCGGGCCCAGACGAACATCCCGCCTTGCGGGCGATGAAACGCGATCGCCTTGCCGAAACCCGCCTCCAGCGCATCGCACAGTGCATCGCATTTGCGACCGTACGTTTCGGTGATGCGCGGCAAATGCCGCTCGAGCGAGCCCGCGGCCAGGTAATGCGCCGCAATCGACTGTGTCCACGGCGAGCTGCAAAGATCGGCCGTCTGCTTGGCAATGACGCAGCGGCGGGCGATCTCGGCGGGCGCGATTGTCCAGCCGACCCGCAAGCCCGGTGCAACGATCTTGGACAAGCTCCCAAAGTGGACCACCCAGGAGCGCGCGCCCTCCACTTCTTGCGCCAGCGCAAGGATCGACGGCAACGCGCTTCCGGTGAAGCGCAAATCGCCGTATGGGTCGTCCTCGACAATCAGGAAACCATAACGCACGGCAAGTTCGAGCAGCGCGATGCGGCGCGCGCGCGTCAACATCGCACCCGACGGGTTGGCGAATGTCGGCACCGTATAGAGCAGTTTCGGCCGGCCGAGCGTGCCCGTTGCGAGCATGTCGGCCAGCTTGCCAACGTCGATCCCTTCATCGTCGATCGGCACCGTCACAATCTTCGCCTGCTGAAGCCGCAGCGCTTGCAAGACGGCCGGATAAGCCGGCTGCTCGGTCAATACGGCATCGCCAGGACCGACGAGCACGCGCAGCAGCAGATCGAAGCCTTGCTGCGAACCGGTCGTCACCAGCAGCTCATCGGGAGAGCATGCCGCACCGCGGCGCGCCATGAGCGCCCCGATTTCCTGCTTGAGCTCGGGCAAGCCGTCCGTCGGACCGTACTGCAGGCAGCGGACCGGGGAATCGAATGCGCGCGCTTCGGCCGCTTGAAGCCCTTCGACATCGAATAGATCGGCAGCGGGATAACCGCCCGCGAATGAAATCATGCCCGGCTGGCTGACGTACTTGAACAGCTCCCGAATCGGCGAACCGGACGGATGCGCAAACGGCTCGGTAAATGTGTACATGGCGCTCTCTCGCCGCGGCTTACACGACATTCTTTTCGACGATGGGCCGGTTCTCGAGAACGCGGTTCCAATCGAGCTCGGACAGATCGAGCGAGGTGTATTTACCCTGCAAGATCAGCTCGCTCACCCCACGCCCCGTTGCGGGGCCTTGCTGCAGACCATGGCCGCTATACCCGTTGGCGAAGATGCAATTGTCGATATCGGGGTGAAAGCCGATGATCGCGTTGTGATCGAACACGTTGTATTCGTAGTAGCCGGACCAGCAGTTCTCGACGCGTAGCGCCTCGAATTCGGGCACACGGTTCGCAAGCGTAGGCCAGATGACATCGTCGAACAATGCGTGATCGACTTCATCGAGCGGCAGGTCGTCTGGATCGTTATCGGCAGCGGGCGACGTTCCGCAAATGTAGGTCTTGCCTTCCGGGCGGAAATAAACACCGCTCGGATCGATCAACAGCGGGCACGGCGAAAGACGCGCCGGCGACGACACATTGAAAATACTGCGTCGGCGCGCGAACACGGGAATCTCGATACCCATCATCGCCGACAGATTTCGCGCCCATGCGCCCGCCGCATTGACGAGCATGTCGCACGGATAACGCTCGCCGTCGCGCGTCTGGACATGCGCCACGCGGCGCCCTTCGCGCACAACGGCGCTCACGTCCGCCGCGATATAACGCGCGCCGAGCGATTGTGCTTTCTTGCGCAGCGCCTGCACGAGGCCATATCCGTCGAACCATCCTTCGCCGCTTGCGCCGAACGCGCCCGCCTCCAGATCTTCGACATTCAACCAGGGAAACTTTGCCTGCAGGTTTTCACGGTCGAGCAGGCGGATATCCGCGCCCAGGCTCGTTTGCAGCGCATGGTTCTCGCGCAACGTCCGCGCACCGGCAGGCGTTGCGAGAAACAGATAACCGCCTTCGTGCAAATCGATCGACGGTTTCGTCCCATCGACCTCGAGCAACTCGCCGATGTTGCGCAGGAACTCGATACCGTAGAGCGACATCCGCACCGACAGCGGTGTCGAAAACTGCTGCCGGATCGAAGCGGCCGACAGCGCCGACGACGATTTCGCGTAAGTCGGATCACGCTCGATGACGGTGACCGCGACGCTCGGATCGGACGCCCGCAAAAAATAGGCGATCGAACTGCCGATCACGCCACCGCCCACGATAACGACTTGAGAGCTCACGAGTTGTCTCGCCTTGAAATGCAGTATTCGTCTGGAATCACGCTCGCCGGCCGGCGGCGCGTAGATGGACCGGCCGGGCGCATACCTTGCGGCAAGCGCCCGGCGGCTCCGTCACTCGATCGAAAAATCGATGCCCTGCGCGAGCGGCAATGCCGACGAGTAGTTGACGGTGTTGGTTGCACGGCGCATATAGGCCTTCCACGCATCGGAACCCGACTCGCGTCCGCCGCCGGTTTCTTTTTCACCGCCGAAGGCTCCGCCGATTTCCGCCCCGCTCGGCCCGATGTTGACGTTTGCAATACCGCAATCGCTGCCCGACGCCGAAAGAAACCGCTCGCTCTCGCGAAGATCGGTCGTGAAGACGCACGATGACAAGCCATGCGATGCCGCGTTATTGGCGGCAATCGCCTCGCCGAATTCGCGATACTTCATGACATAAAGGATCGGGGCAAACGTCTCCTTCAGCACGATTCCGGTCTGAGCCGGCATCTCGACGATCGCGGGCCGGACGTAAAAGCCCTGCTCGCAACCGGCCACCGTATGGCGATCCCCGCCGAATACCTGACCGCCGTCGCGCTTGGCTGCTTCGAGGGCATCTTGCATGCGCTCGAACGACTGCGCGTCGATGAGCGGGCCCATCAGCACGCCCTGCTCGAGCGGATTGCCGATCGCGACCTTGCCGTAAAGAGCCTTCAAACGCTCTACCGTCTTCTCATACACGCTTTCATGGACGAACAAACGCCGCAGCGATGTGCAGCGTTGGCCCGCCGTGCCCACCGCGGAGAACAGGATGGCTCGCAGTGCGAGTTCCATATCCGCGGTGCCCGAGACGATTCCAGCGTTATTGCCGCCGAGTTCGAGCAGCGAACGACCGAAGCGGCGTGCCACCTCGACACCGACGGCCCGCCCCATTTCGGTACTGCCCGTCGCACTGACGATATTGGAACGCGGATCGGCCACCAGTTGTGCGCCGACATCGCGGCCGCCGTTGATCAGGCACGTCAGCCCGGCCGGTGCGGTGCCGAATGCCTGGAGCGCATCCTGCAAAATCTTGTCCACCGCCAACGCGGTGAGCGGCGTCTTCTCCGAGGGCTTCCAGATCACCGCATTGCCACAGACGAGCGCGAGAGCGGCATTCCAGGACCAGACCGCCGCTGGGAAATTGAACGCGGAAATGACAGTGCACACACCCATGGGGTGCCAAGTCTCGGCCATCCGATGCCCGGGACGCTCCGACGCGATGGTCAAGCCGTAGAGCTGGCGCGAGAGTCCGACCGCGAAATCGCAGATGTCGATCATTTCCTGCACTTCGCCCAACCCTTCTTGCAGGATCTTGCCCGTCTCCAGCGTGATGAGACTGCCAAGTGCATGCTTGCGCTCGCGCAGCTTTTCGCCCAGCAACCGCACCAGCTCCCCGCGCCGCGGCGCGGGCACGTCGCGCCAGGCTTCGAAAGCAGCCTGCGCCTTCGCCAGCGCGGCGTCGACGTCCGCGGCGGTATGGCTCGGCACACGACCGATCGGTGCGCCGTCGATGGGCGAGCGAACGGCGATGTCGCCGCTTTCGGTTAGATGCGAAATACCGAGCTCGGAAAGAATGGTCGATGCGTTCATCGGTAAGTACCTCGATTGTTTCCGATACGAAATTTTGGGACGTTAGGAAACTATACACGTCCGCAGTAGGTGCGGCAACCGCGGCGATTGCACACTAGTGTCGGCGTCGCGCGGCACCGATTGCTCCGATCGTAGCCGCAATCGAAAAGACGTGCCGCGATTGTGCTCAGCCATTAGCCAACGATCAAACGATATCTATGCAAGAGGTCATGCGCGTTTCTCATCAAATACGTCGATGTCGCCGATGTTATGATGCGAAACTCGCAGGACCGATAGATCGTACGACCCGATTCCCCCCGCATGGACAGGACCATCTTGAAGCCAGCCGAGCAGGCGCCTTCGGAGCTCGGCAAGCGCGTGAAAGCCGCGCGCCTCCACCACGGCTATACGCTCGAAACTGCAAGCCGCATATGCGGCGTATCGCGCTCGACGCTGTCCAAGATCGAAAATGGGGTGATGTCTCCCACATTCGACGTTCTGCAGAAGATCGTTCACGGCCTCAAGATCGATTTGAGCGAGCTGTTCGGCTCCGCGTCGAAACCGAATGCGGGCGGCCGACGCGCCGTCACGCGCAAAGGCGCCGGACAACCGCATTCCGCGGGCTGTTATGAAATGGAATTGCTCGCCACCGAGCTCGCGAAAAAGGCCATGCATCCATTTCGCATCCGGATCACGGCGCACACGCTCGATGCGTTCACGCAATGGGGGCGGCACGAGGGCGAGGAGTTTCTTTACGTGCTGAGCGGCAGCGTTTGTCTGTATTCCGAGCTTTACGCCCCGACACACCTCGAAGCAGGCGACAGCATCTATTTCGATAGCCGCATGGGTCACGCCGCCGTGTCGACGAGCGACGAGGATGCCGAGGTTCTCTGGATCATCGACGAAGGCTACGCACCCTACGCTAGCGAAGCGAAGCCGCTTGCGAGTGGCGGCTCAGGCAGGCCCGCCTGAGCACCGGCGCTCGCGATCACCCGGTCACGCGGCGGCGTTCGCCGTCATCTTGAAGATACCTTGCGCGTTGCCGGCATCGAAGCGCAGATCGGTCACCCAGCTACGCGCGGCCTGATCGAACTCGCGCTTGCGCGTGATGAATTCGTAAAACGAGCCGGGAACCTCGCGTGACACGGGCGTTCCGTCCGCGGCTTTGAACGTGCGCACGACGATATCCGCGCGATACGCCGTCTGGAACACACGTCCCGAGCGCGAACGCTCGACCTCGGGCTTCATCGGCCGGCCCTTTGCCTTTTCGCTTTCCGACAAGGCGAAGACGTCCGCAACGCGGTCGGTAGCATGATTGAACGCATTGCCTTCCGTCGCGATCCACGCCATCTCGGCCGATTCGGTCAGGAGTGTTTCGTAGTCCGCTTCGCTCGGCACATCGTGCTGACGCGCAAATGCGCCGACGATGATCGGAAGGAGTTCGTGCGCGGCGTCGAGAGGAAGCGATCCATCGCGCTCCAACTCCCAGAGTTGCGCCAGCGCGCGCGGCGTCAACGGATCTTTCGATGTGCCGACAACGTTCGTCACAGCTTGCTGGAATGCAGGAGAGAACCGTTCGGGGTGGAGCTCGCTCACGAAGAATTGCGCGATTTCGTCGGGTGCGTCCTCGTGCGCATAGGCACGCCCCGTCATGCCCAGCTTGTCCAGCGGATAGCGGCCGTTGAGCCTGAAGCCAAGCGGACCCAGGATACGCGTGAATGCCGCCTCGCCCGGCGGCAATGCGCCGGTATGCGTCCAGCGCACGGTACGCAGCGCACCGTGATCGAAATAGACCGAGCCGCCCTGCGCAATCGTCTCCTGCGTATAGGCGCGCCCATTTGGCGAGCGGGCAAGCAGGTCTTCGAACAGCGCCATATTCATGGCCTGCGCGAGTTCGGCGCGCGTCACGGTTCCCGCCTCCCAATCGCTGAGAATCGACGGGAAATTGAGCGTCGAAAAGAGCGCGTCGGCTTTTTCCCGGCCCAACAGTTTCGACAGCAGCACCTCGAGATTCGCGTTACGCATCGCTTCTTGCATCCTTCTTGCATCCTTTTTGGCAGCAGTGCCGCACTCGGGCGGCAAGGGTTTCGTATTGGATCTTCGCAGTGCGAATTATCGAAACGATTGCATGTTGGGTAAAGCGAGATAAAATCGGGACTTGATGCGTTTTTGGAATGACCGTGCGAAAGTTCAGGATTCCTAACATGAGCGCGCTGCTCGCCTTCGAAGCCGCGGCGCGCCACGAGAGCTTCACGCACGCGGCCCGCGAGCTGTTCCTGACGGAAAGCGCGGTATCGCGGCAGATTGCGTCGCTCGAATCGATCCTGGGTGTTCGCCTTTTCGTACGTTCGAAGCAACGCGTCGTACTCACGCGTGCCGGCAGGCTTTACGGCTCGCAAGTGCGCCGCACGCTGGAACATCTCGATCGCGATACCTTGTCGATCATCGCGCACGGCAGCGGGGGCGGCTCGCTCGAGCTGGCCGTGCTGCCGACGTTTGCGTCGCAATGGCTCATTCCGCGCATGAAAGACTTCTATGAACGCAGCCCCGACGTTCGCGTCAACATGGGCGTGCGCACCGATACCTTCTCGTTCGAAGAGTCGCATTTCGAGGCGGCAATCCACTATGGGCAGCCGACGTGGCCCGGCACATCGTCCGATTACCTATTCGGCGAAGAGATCGTACCGGTGTGCTCGCCTGCGCTGATCGCGAAACCCGTCAAGCGCGTTGACGAGTTGTTGGCCTATCCGCTGCTGCATTCGACGACCCGGCCCGATGCCTGGATGCGCTGGTTCGCCGAACTTGGCGTCGAAGACAACCGAACGATGCAAGGCGTGCGCTACGAGCTTCATACCATGCTGCTCAGCGCCGCGGCAGCCGAGCTCGGCATCGCGCTGGTGCCGAAGTTCTTCGTCGAAGGACGGCTCGAGCAGCTTGGTGTCGTCATTCCATTCGAGGCGACAGCCATTGCGGAGTCGGCCTATTACCTCGTCTATCCGACCGAGTTGAGCCACGGCAAGCCGCTGGAACAGTTTCGTGCGTGGCTCCTGGAGCAGGCGAGTGCTTACGACGGTTCGCGAGCGACGTAGCCCGTTGCCTACGTCGCCGCCGGTGGGCCTTTCAAAATGCGTTTCCAATCAGAAACATTTTCGGATAGCATCGACGGCACGCGCCCATTCCGCCCTCAACACCGTCCGATTTGCCGATCCCATCATGTCGACGCTTCCCACCTTCGATGCCGCGGCCACTGCCCGCCTTCTCGATTTCGCCGCGCTCATCGAAGCGCTGAGTCAGGCGGCACATGAACTCGAAGCGGGCGCGATTCGCTCGCCGGTACGCACTGCAGTGCCTTTGGCAGAGAACGGCGTGCTGCTTTCGATGCCCGCCGCCGCAGACGATGTGGCAATCCACAAGCTCGTCAGCGTCTGCCCGGGCAACGGCGCGCGCAACATGCCGACGATCTTCGGAACCGTCACTGTCTGCAACGGCGTGACCGGCGCGCCGGAATTCATCCTCGACGGGCCCACGGTGACAGGGCGCAGGACTGCCGCGCTGTCGATGCTCGGTGTGAAGCATCTCTGCCCGCGTGCTCCGGGCACATTCCTCATCATCGGGACGGGACAACAAGCACGCCATCATGCTGCCGCCATTGCGCGGTTGTATCCGGCCGCGCACATTTTCGTCGCGGGCAAACAGCTCGCGTCGGAACAGCGGTTTTGCGACGAGACGTCGCGCGAGGGAATCCGCGTCTTGCCGGCCAATGGAACGATTGCCGATAGCGTCGACGTGGTCGTGACCGCGACGACGAGCAAAACGCCCGTCTATAGCGAGCCTGCGCGCGCGGGCCGCCTCGTCGTGGCAGTGGGCGCATTTACGCCCGATGCCGCCGAGATCGGACCCGACACGGTTCGGGCAAGCCGTGTCTTCGTCGACGATTTCCACGCCGCGCGCGAAGAAGCCGGCGACCTGTTGCAAGCGGGCGTCGATTGGTCCGCGGTACGTCCGATCGGCGCGGCCATCGCCGATGGTGCGCCTGCCAACGAGCCGGTTTTACTGAAGACCGTAGGCAGCGGCGCGTGGGATCTCGCCGCGTGTCGCGTAGCGCGCGCCACTATCGCGAGCCAACCCAATTAGGCAAAGCCGCCCGACGGTCAAATGCTGAGCACCGCGGGCACGGCCTCGCGCATCATTTCGACGAATCGCAGCAGCCGCGAGGGATAAAACTGCGCGTACGGATAGACGATATAGACGGGCAACGGCGCGGCACGCCATTTCGGCACGAGCTGTACCAGTTGCCCTTTTGCAATGGCATCGGCCAACATCCACGCCGAGCCGACACAGACGCCCATTCCAAGGATCGCCGCGCTGCGCAACGCATAGAGGTTATCGGTGCTGACGCGCGGGCGAATGGCGATACGCTGCTTTTCGCCTGTCACGTCACGCGTCAGCGTGATCTCGTTGCGGTAATAAGTTCGGAGTGCCAACCAAGGTAGCGCGGCGAGATCCGCGGGCTCGCGAGGCATGCGCACGCCTTCGAGCAACGACGGCGACGCTACGACGATGCGCTCGACCTGTGAAAGTCGAATCGCCACGACCGAGGGGTCGGTCGGCTCGCCGGCCTGGATCGCGCAATCGATGCCGGTGGCAATGAACTCTCTCACGTCGTCCTTTAGCAGCCACTCTACCGATACGCGCGGATAGCGCCGCAAAAACGACGTCAGCGGCCCGACGAATCGCTCCTGCCCAAAGGCGTGCGGTGCCGTGACACGCAGCATGCCTTCGGGTTCCTCTTGTGCTCCGCGCACGTCGGCCTCGAATGCGGCCCAGCTCTCGAGCAGGTCCTTTGCGCGTTTGTAGCAGCGCTCGCCATCGGCAGTGAGCCGCATGCCGTGGGTCGAGCGTTGCAGCAAACGCACGCCGAGCGAACGCTCGAGCGCCGCCAGGCGGCGACTCACCGTCGGCTGGGTCGATGCCAATTGCGCGGCAGCCGCGGAGAGGCTGCCGGCTTCGACGATGCGGATGAATGTCTCCATCAATTGGAGGCGGTCGCCCGATTCGGAGGACATCGGGGCCATACGCGGTGACGGACGAGGCATAGAGGTAACGAGTGGTTGACGGACGCCGCACCTGCCCCACGGCTTGCTTGTGAGGCGGTCATACGTCAAGCGTATAACAGATGTTCGATCTGCGGTACTACCGGGTAACGACATGTACGCCGATACTGCGCTCCATCCCACTACATAAGGGGCTTGTCCATGTCTACCGTCACCAGCATCGATACGTCATCTGAAATTCAGGTTACCTTACCGCCCTCGGCCGAACCCTCGCCTCGCCTCGTTCGCTTTCTTGCAGTGGCAGCGGGATTGAGCGTTGCGCCGCTGTACTACAGCCAGCCAATGCTCGGCGCGCTGGCAGCCGATATCGGGGCGACCTCCCGCACGATCGGCATGGTGCCGATGTTCGCGCAGCTCGGGTACGCACTCGGAATATTGCTGCTTGCACCGCTTGGCGACCGCTTCGATCGGCGCAGCGTGATTCTGGCGAAGGCCACGGCGCTTTGCGGGGCCCTTGTGATGGCCGCGCTCGCGCCGTCGATTGGGCTACTGCTGGCCGCGAGTCTGCTCACAGGCATGGCCGCCACGCTCGCACAAGACATCGTGCCCGCCGCCGCGACGCTTGCGCCGGACATGCATCGCGGCAAGATCGTTGGCAATGTCATGACCGGTCTGCTGCTGGGCATCTTGCTGTCGCGCGTGGTGAGCGGTTTCGTGGCCGAACATTTCGGCTGGCGTGCGATGTTCGCCGCCGCAGCCGTCAGTGTGGCGGCGGTCGGGCTGTGGGCGAAGCATGTTCTGCCTCGCTTCGCTCCGACGACGTCCCTTTCCTACGGCTCGCTCCTGCGATCATTGCTGACACTTTGGCAGCGCCATAGTGCATTGCGCAGTGCGACGCTGGCACAGGCGTTGATCTCGATCGGGTTCAGTGCGTTCTGGTCGACGCTCGCCATCATGCTTCGCGATGCGCCGTTTCATCTTGGCAGCGCGGCGGCCGGGGCATTCGGCATCGCCGGTGCGGCCGGTGCGCTCTTCGCACCCATCGCCGGGCGGATGGCGGACCGCAGTGGACCGCATCGCGTGGCATTGGCCGGTACGGGCCTCGCTGTGGTGTCGTTCGCCGCAATGGCGTTGGGTCCGTTGCTCTCCGTGCACGCACAATTGGCATTGCTTGCGCTTTGCGCCGTGGGGTTCGATCTTGGCGCGCAGGTCACGCTGATTTCGCATCAAACCATCGTTTATGGCGCCGATGCGGGGGCGCGCAGTCGGCTCAACGCTGTCCTTTTTGTGGGCATGTTCATTGGCATGGCGATCGGCGCCGGTGCGGGTGGGCTGCTCTACGCGCAATGGGGATGGCTGGCCGTGACGGGGCTTGCGGTGATTTCCGCAGCGGCAGCGCTTGGTGTCAGGTTGTGGGCCAGCAAGCGTTAACAGCGGACCGCGAGACGCTGGCAGCAGAATACGTCAGCGCCTTGCCGCACTCACGACATCATGTCGATCGGAATAGCCTTGTCGATGGAGTCATGCCAGGCGCGCACCGTCTTCGGCAAACGCTGTTTCCACTCGGGCACGTTCGTGTAATAGCGCATCCGGACATGGTTGCCCGAGTCGAATACGAGCACGCCGATCCACAATTGCGCGCCGTGGTGCATCACGATCGAGGCGTTCGTGTCCGCAAGCCCTCGGACAAAAAAGTGCTGGACCTTGGCACCGAGACCATCGATATCTTGTTGCGGATCGCTCATATTGACCGTATCCACGACGGCCTCGTAGTCCTTGCCGAGCAACGCATGGGCCGCCTTGTTCTGCGAGGCATCGTCGAGCACCTTGAGCGTCAACAGGTCGGCCTGTGGTTTCGCAGCAACCTTCGCCCAGGTGACGTACTCGCCTCCGAGGCTGACGGCGTTTGCCTCGCCGCACTTTCCGCCGACGCTCTTTTCCCGTACGAGTATGCGTGTGGCCTTTCTCGAGAAATCGAGCTGGCATCCGTCTTTTCCGCGGTAGTGTGCCTCGTCGTCCGTCAGCGTGACATCGCCATCGTATCCGCTTGCATTCGCGCCGTTAAAGCCTTGCATCGAGAAATGCAGGTTCGGCGGCGAACCGGTGAATGTCAGCTGACCGCCGACGCCCGCGACGTCGGTATCGAGCCAACGGGTCTGATCCCAGCGGTCCGCGGCGAGCGGGCTGCCACTGAGCGCGGCGCGCCGCTCGCGGTATCGGTCAGCGAGGCACGCGGTGTCCGCCCCGCAGGCATTGCGCTCGGTTAGCCAACGCCGCTGAGTTGTCTTTAGCGTCGCAGCGTTTTGAGTTCGCGCGAGCGCATCTTTCCATGCCACGGCGAGATCGCCGTCCAGCTTCGATACCGCGGGGTTGCCGCAAATCGCCGTTTCGACCGGAGGGGTTGCCTTCTTGCAGTCGAAGCTTGCAGCGTGGCTTGCTGGCGCCATTGCAGCGAAAAGCGCGACGTGGAGTACAGCTTTCTGGATAAACGCTCGCGAGCTAAACGCGCGCGAGCGGTCGTTGAAGTTTTCCATGTACCGTCCGTCGTCGGGAGCCGATCGAGGCGGTAGTGTAATGGATTGTCGCGATATGCCGGCGGCTGGTCAACATATGGCACTGCCCATTACCTCGTGACTAGTCGGCGAGACTCCTTCAAACCGCCGCCGGCAACCGGAACAC
>CBJLAJ010000149.1:0-13112 GCA_966421005.1 uncultured Paraburkholderia sp. | reverse complement strand
GGCGCGCGCCTCGAAGATCGCGGCCAGCACGGCAAGCCGGGCGCGCTCGTGAGCCGCCTCGGCGTCCGTCATACCACCGCACGCCTGGCCGCCCACGATGATCCCGAGTCCGAGCGCGTAGTTGCAGGCGAATGCCGTGGGCGTGGCCTCCTCGTCCTTCAATCGCGCATAGGCCGTATCGAGTGCGCAGCGTAGTTCGCGTTGCATCGTTGCAATCCTTCGGTCTGGGTGGTCTCCCCCGGCGTGCCGGGACCCTCGCAGCTTTTGCCGCATTCTTCGGGCCTGAAGCGGCGGCGGCGAAGCTGCAGCGTCTCTTTTTTGAATCCATGGCCCGACGCGCAAGCCGCGCCGGCCGCGAACATGATTCCCCGTGTCACATCCAGGTCGAAGGTCTTACCGCGGCGCCCCGTAAGAAACGGATTCGACGCCGGCTTCCGAGCCCAACAGACACAGGTCCGCGCCGCGCGCGGCGAAGAGACCGACCGTGACGACGCCGGGCCACGCGTTGATCGTCGCCTCGAGTTCGCGGGGCGCGGCGATATGCAGGCCTTTCACGTCGAGAATCTCGTTGCCGTTGTCGGTGATATAGGGCGTACCGTCCTGCCGCACGCGCAGCACGGGCACGCCGCCTGCGACCATGACTCGCCGGCCGATCGCCGTGCGCGCCATCGGCACCACTTCGATCGGCAATGGAAAGTTTCCAAGCACATCGACCCGTTTCGACGCATCGGCGATACACACGAATACTTCGGAGACCGAAGCAACGATTTTCTCGCGGGTCAACGCGCCGCCCCCGCCCTTGATCATGGCCCCGCTCGCGTCGATCTCGTCCGCACCGTCGACATAGACGGGTAGCGACTCGATCTCGTTGAGGTCGAAAACGCGAATGCCGTGCTGTTCGAGCCGCGCCGTAGTCGCAACCGAGCTCGACACCGCGCCGCGGTAGCGCGCCCGATGCGGCGCGAGGGCATCGATGAAACAGTTCGCCGTCGAGCCGGTGCCGACGCCGATCACGGCGCCCTCCGGAGCGTGCGCGTTCACGTAGTCGGCGGCGGCTTGGCCAACCATGCGCTTCAGTTCGTCTTGGGTCATGAGGAGCGGTTCGATACGAGGCGAAAAGCCGGGATTTTACCGGAGTCGCAGGCACTCGCCGCGGCGCGCGCCTGCGGTTTGCACTTCATACGCTGCGCGGGTGCGGCACGACATCGGCGAGCGCGTGCGTCGGCCGACGCCGCAGCGCGACGTCGAACGGATTGGCCAACGGCCCGATCGCATCGGCCTGCCGCTTGAGCAGCTCGACAATCATCGGCAGTCGTTCCTCGTTGAGCCGCGAGGCGAGTGTGCCGACGCTGACCGCTGCAATGGCCGTACCCGAGCGATCGAGGATCGGCACGGCCACCCCGGCCATGCCGTCGAGCACACCGCTATTGCGTCCCGCGTAGCCGAGCTGCCGCACGCGTTCGATCTCGGTGCGCAGATAGACCTCGTCGAGTACGCCGTACCCGCGAATACGCGGCACATTGAAACGAATGATCTCTTCGCGCTCCGCTTCGGGCAAGAACGCAAGAATCGCGAGGCTACCCTGCCCGACGCCAAGCGCGATGCGTCCACCGATGTCGCTGGTGAACGATCGAATGGGAAACGGCCCCTCGCAGATATCGAGGCACACCGCATCGAACCCGCTCTTGGCGAGCAGAAAAATCGTCTCGCCCAGACTGGCGCACAGCCTCAGCAACGATGGACGGCAAAGCGTGCGCAGCCCGCCGGGGTTGCCAGCAAGCGCTGCCAGTGCGAAGAAATCAAGGCCGAGCCGGTAACGCTTCGTGCGTTCGTCCTGTTCGACCGCGCCTTGTTCGATCAAAGCATGCAGGATGCGATGCGTCGTACCTTGTGTCAGGCCGACGGATCTGGCGAGCTGCGTCACGCGCGCGCCGTCCGCCTGTGCTGCGGCCAACGCGCGAATCACGGCGAATGCGCGCGGCAGCATGCCGCTCGCGCGCGCATCGTCCGTCTCTTCGGTGGCTGCCTGAGCCAACGTGTCATCCGATACCGGGGATTGCCTCATATCCTCGCCCTTTATTCCATGCAGTGGAACTATTTATGCTGCTGAGTTACTCGCGAGTATCGCAGCTTTCCTGCGAGTGGGGGCTCGCATAGCTGAAACAGAGGGCAAACCCTGATCGCTCTCGACGAAATCAATTGCGGAAAAGACAGTGAAGCATTCCGTCGAATGGAATTTTTTCGATTTTTCTCTCGCTGAGCGGAATTGCAAATTGACGCGGCAAATCTGGCTGGACAGAATCAGCCGTGACTCGCGCCACAGGGCGATGTCGCCATCGGGCGTCGCAGCACCGCGGTTATAAGGGATCCGCCATGTCGTTTCTGAAGCTCACCGATCTATCGAAATCGTTCGGCGATCTGCAAGCCGTACATAACCTGAACCTGTCGGTCGAAAAAGGCGAATTCGTTTCCCTGCTCGGCCCGTCCGGCTGCGGCAAGACCACGACGCTGCAGATGATCGCCGGTTTTCTCGAGGTATCGAGCGGAAGCATCGCGCTCGACGGACAAGACATTACGCAGCTGAAGCCCAATCGGCGCGGGCTTGGCGTCGTATTCCAAAGCTATGCGCTGTTCCCGCACATGAGCGTCGGGGAGAACGTCCGGTTCGGGCTCGAGATGCGCGGCACCGATCGCAAGGAAAGCGAGGAGCGCGTGCGCGAGGCGCTCTCGCTCGTGCGTCTCGATGCACTCGCCCACCGTTTTCCGCGTGAGCTCTCCGGCGGCCAGCGTCAGCGCGTCGCATTGGCCCGCGCCATCGTGATCGCACCGCCCGTCCTGCTGCTCGACGAGCCGATGTCGAACCTCGACGCCAAGCTGCGCGAAGACATGCAGTTCGAACTGCGCACGATTCAGCGGCGAATCGGCACGACCACCGTCATGGTCACGCACGATCAGTCCGAAGCCCTGTCCATCAGCGATCGCGTGGTTGTCATGGAGGCGGGTCGCATTACGCAGATCGATACGCCCTATCACGCCTACGAGCGTCCCGAGAATCGCTTTGTGTCGCAATTCATCGGCAAGGCGAATCTGCTCGCCGGCACAGTGCTGGCGAACGACGGAGATGCGATCCACATCGACCTCGGGCATGACGTCGTTGCCGTGGGCCGCGCCGCGTTGAGCGCGAGCGCTCATGGCGAGCCCCGAACGGGCGACGCGGTCACCGTCTGCATCCGCCCCGAGAAGGTCAAGCTTTGCGCCGCGAGCGATGGCCGTGTGGCGGCCACCGTGACGAGCCGTTTTTTCCTCGGCAGCCAATGGCTTTACCGTGTGGCATCTCCGCTGGGAGAGGTGCTCGTGTGTTGCCAGAACGAAGGCGGCGAGCCAATCGCCGAGGGCGAGCACGTAGGGGTCGATTGGACAAACGATGCCATTCGTTTCGTGGCAACGGAGACGCGGCAATGACGATCGTCGCATCGAAGCCTTCGCAGCCCGCGCGCTCGCCAACGCCGCCGGCTGTCAGCGAGCGGCCGGTATCGGCATCGACCGGCGCGCCGTGGCGAGCCTATATGCCGCTGTGGCTGGCAAGCGCACCTGCGTTCGTCCTGTTTGCCACGCTCGTATTCGTACCGCTCGCGATGACGCTCGTGCTGACGTTCTATCGCTTCGACCCGGCAAGCGGCCCGATCGCCGCCTTTCAGTTCGGCAACTATGTCGAAGTCGTCAGTTCTGCTTACTATCAGACCATCTTTGCGCGGACGTTCGGCATCGCGCTCGTGACCACCGTGGCATGCGTGGCGATCGGCGCGCCGGAAGCTTATGTCCTCTCGCGCATGCGCGATCCGTGGCGCTCGTTGTTCCTGCTCGCGATTCTGGCTCCGCTGCTCGTCTCCGTGGTCGTGCGAGCCTTCGGCTGGAGCATGCTGCTCAACACGAACGGGCTCGTCAATCAAGCCTTCGCGTTGGTCGGTCTCGGCCCTTACAAGCTCGAATACACATCGTTTGCGATCGTCATCGCGCTGGTGCACGTGATGCTGCCATTCATGGTCATTCCCGTCTGGACCGCGCTCCAAAGACTGGATCCACAAACCGAGCAGGCCGCGCTTTCGCTGATGGCCACGCCCTGGATCACGCTCTATAGGATCGTGCTGCCGCAGGTCATGCCCGGCATTCTGTCGGGATGCTTGATGGTGTTCGGCTTATCGGCCAGCGCATTCGCGATTCCCGGCCTGCTGGGCGGACGGCGCCTGAAAATGGCTGCGACCGCGGTCTACGATCAATTCCTCGGCTCGCTCGACTGGCCGCTCGGCGCAACGATCGCGCTATTGCTGCTCGCCGCCAACCTCGCCGTCATGCTCACCTATTACCGCGTGCTCGAGCGCCGTTACGCGCGCAGCATGGGTTAAGCCGGGGACTTCACTATGAGACGTAACGGACCTCTCGCACTCGCATTTCACACGCTCGTGATTCTGTTCGTGCTCGCACCGCTCGCGATCGTCGTGCTCGTCGCGTTTACGCCCGATGAGACGCTGACATTGCCGACGCACGGGCTCTCGTTGCGCTGGTTTCGCGCGATCCTCAACTACCCCGACTTCATCGGCGCCTTTTTCACGAGCGTGAAGCTGGCGTTCCTCGCGTCGACGCTCTCGCTCTGTGTCGCAATGCCTGCCGGTCTCGCGATCGCCCGTGCGCGCTTTCCGGGGCGCGACTTTCTCAACGCGCTGATGCTCTCGCCGCTCGTCATTCCCGGCCTCGTGCTCGGCATCGCGTTTTTGCGGTTCTTTGCCGCGATCGGCGCGACGGGCTCGTTCGCCTGGCTCGTCGTCGCGCACATCGTGATCGTCACGCCGTTCGTCTTGCGGTTGATCCTGTCCGCGGCGAGCGGGCTCGATCGCAGCGTCGAGCATGCCGCGTTCTCGCTCGGCGCGAGCCCGAGGACCACGTTCCGACGCATCACCTTGCCGATGATCCTGCCCGGCATCACGGGCGGCTGGCTGCTCGCGTTCATCAACAGCTTCGACGAGTTGACGATGTCGGTCTTTGTCACGTCGCCTCAAACCATCACCTTGCCAGTGCGCATGTATATGTACGCGACGGAATCGATCGATCCGATGATGGCCTCCGTCTCCACGCTTGTAATCGCAATCTCGGCGGCGGCAATGCTGCTGCTCGATCGCATTTACGGGCTCAATCGCGTTCTGATCGGCAATCATTGATGCTTAGCACTTCTCACCAACAAGCCAACGCCGACCTTTGCGGCGATCCGCAATTCGTTCGGATCGCCGAGACGCGGCGAGCAAGCGTCGCCTTCTTCCTCGACGGCCGCGAAGCGCTGGCGCTCGCGGGCGATACGGTGCTCACCGCTATCCTGTTGCAACAGCGATTCGCGCGCCACAGCGAATTCAACGGCGAGCCGCGTGCGGGATTCTGTCTCATCGGTGCATGCCAGGACTGCTGGCTGCATACCGAGACCGGCGAGCGCCTGCGCGCATGCACGACGCCGATAGCGGCGGGTATGCGTCTCGTCACGCGCGCGCGGGCCATGGGCACGAAGAAGACTGATTGGAACGGCGCCCCCCCGCTCGATAGCGACACTGCCGGGCGCGGTGGACGATGACCGACGCGCCACGCATCGTCATCGTCGGTGCCGGTCCGGCAGGCGTGCGGGCGGCCGAAACGCTCGTCGCCGCCGGCTTGCGTCCGCTCGTGCTCGACGAACAATCGCGTTGTGGCGGGCAGATCTATCGTCAGCCGCCGCCAGGCGTGGGTTTCGAGCGCGCCAAGCGAACGCTGTACGGATTCGAGGCAACCAAGGCACACGCGCTCCATACGACAATGGACGCACTGCTTGCTCACATCGACTATCAGCCCGATACGCTGGTGTGGGACTGTGCGGCTCGCAATGGACAAGGCGGCGAGCTCGTCGCGCTGCACAATGCACGCGAGCAGAACGTGCCGTTCTCTCATCTGATTCTCGCCCCAGGCGCAACCGACCGCGTGTTGCCGGTGCCGGGATGGACGCTACCGGGTGTCTATACGTTGGGCGGTGCACAAACCGCGCTCAAGGCGCAGGGGTGCGCGATCGGCTCGCAAATCGTATTCGCCGGCACGGGGCCGCTCCTTTACCTCGTGGCATACCAATACGCGAAAGCTGGCGCGCGAATCTCGGCGGTTCTCGACACGAGCCCACTGGCCGCGCAGACTCGAGCGTTGTCGAAGCTCGCTCGCGTACCAGCCGTTCTCGCCAAAGGCCTCTACTACGTCGCTTGGCTCCAGGCCCATGGCGTAAGGATCGAACGCAACGTGGCGCTGCAGCGCGTAAACGGCGAACATTCCGTCACCGGTATCGCCTGGCGCCGCGCAGGTGCGAAGCATAGCGGCGACGCCATCGAAACGATTTCCTGCGATGCGATCGGGCTCGGCTTCGGCCTGCGCCCCGAGACCCAGTTGGCCGACATTGCCGGTTGCCGCTTTCGCTTCGACGATACGACACAAAGCTGGCTGCCCGAGCGCGACGCCGCGGGGCGCAGCTCCATCTCGGGGGTCTATCTCGCTGGCGATGGCGCAGGCATAGCCGGCGCCGACGCCGCGGAGCTGGCGGGCCGGCGCGCGGCGCTCGCGGTAATCGAGGATTTGCAGTGCGATGCCTTGCCCGATGTGCATCGCGTAGAAGCCGCATCGCTCGAACGCGCACTGAAGAGAATCGCCGTCTTCCGCGAAGGCTTGGAAACCGCCTTTCCCCCGCCGTTTGCCTCCGCCGCAACGTGGCCCGATGACACGATCGTGTGCCGTTGCGAACAGATCGATGCCGCAACGCTGCGCCGCTGCGTTCGTGCCGGCGAGGCCACGGAGATCAATCGGCTGAAAGCCCTGACGCGGGTCGGCATGGGCCGCTGCCAAGGGCGTATGTGCGGCGAAGCGGCGCTCGCGCTCATCGCCGAAGAAACCGATTGCCCGATGCATGCGTCGGGCCGCCTACGCGCGCAGGCGCCGGTCAAGCCCATTCCACTCGCAGCGGCACTCGGAGACGATGCGCTCGCGGCCATTCCGGAGCATGCAGGCGATGAATAAGCCGCACTACGACGTGGCGATCGCGGGCGGCGGACTGGTCGGTGCATCGGCGGCGCTCGCGCTCGCGCGGACCGGCTTGCGTGTGGCGTTGTTCGAGCGCCGCTATTGCGGTGCTCAGGCGAGCGGCGTGAATTATGGCGGCGTGCGGTGCCAGGGCCGGCCCGCCGAACAATTGCCGCTCGCGATGCGCGCGAGAGAGGTCTGGCGCCGTCTGCCCGAGCTGATCGGCATCGATGGCGAATTCGTCGTTTCGGGCCATCTTCGGCTCGCCCGCAGCGAGGCCGACCTTTCCGCGCTGGACGACTATGCGCGTATGGCGGCCACGCACGGACTCCATCTCGAGCTGATCAGCGGGCGGGCGTTTCGGGAACGCTACCCGTGGCTGGGGCAAGCCGCTATCGGCGGATCCCTTTGCGAAAGCGATGGGCATGCCAATCCGCGGCTCGTGTCGCCCGCATTTGCCCAGGCCGCACGCCGCGCGGGTGCCGAAGTCCATGAACTGACGCCGCTCGACGACGTGACACATGACGGCGCGCGTTTTCAATTGTCGGCAAACGATCGCAGGTTCAGCGCCGATTGGCTCATCAATGCCGCAGGAGCATGGGCGAATACGATCGCACAACAATTCGGCGATGCCGTCCCGATGCAGCCGATCTACCCGAACATGTGGGTCACCGAGCCGCTGCCCCAATTCATCACGCACAACCTCGGCGTCTACGGAGGCGGCATCTACGCCCGTCAAGTTGCGCGAGGCAACTGCATCATCGGAGGCGGGCGCGGTCATGGCGACGGCCAATATGCGGTGCCGTCATCCGACACGACACGCGCGGTCATGCGCGACGCCTGCGCATTGCTGCCGATGCTGCGCGATGCACTGTTGATCCGCTCGTGGAGCGGCGTCGAAGGATGTACGCCCGATCACAACCCGATCATCGGCGCGAGCCGCCGGGCGCCGCGGCTTCTCCACGCATTCGGTTTTTCGGGCGGCGGCTTTTTGCTTGCGCCTGGCGTTGGCGAAGTCCTTGCCGAACTCGTGATCGCCGGTACCACTGGAACACCGCTCGCCGCGTTCGATGTCGACCGATTTGTTCCTGCCACAGCATCGTTGCCCACCATTACTTCGTCATGAGGAGACCGTCATGAAACCGTCGTCGATCTTGTCGTCCGTTGCCGTCACCCTGTGCACCGCCGTTGCAGCAACATCCGTTCACGCTCAAGCGAAAACGCTCTATATCGGCATGAACGGCGGGCCGATGGAAAAGGCCTATACGAGCCAGGTCCTGCCGATGTTCGAGCAGGCCAATAACGCCAAGGTCGTTGTCGTACCCGGCACGTCGTCCGACATCCTCGCGAAACTGCTTGCGAACCGCGATAAACCGCAGATTCATGTCGCTTTTCTCGATGATGGCGTCATGGCGCGAGCCGTCAGCATGGGGCTGTGCGAAAAGCTCGACGATTCCCCAGTGCTCAAGGAGCTCTACCCGTTTGCGCGAATGAAAGACGATATCGGGGCCGGCGTGCAGCTCGGCATGACGGGCATCGCGTACAACACCAAACTGTTCGGGCAAAAGGGATGGTCGGCACCCAACTCGTGGCTCGACTTTGCCGATCCGAAATACAAGGGCAAAGTCGTGTTCCAGTCGGAATCGAGCAGCACGTTCGGGCTGCACGGTTTTCTCGCACTCAATCGCCTCTGGGGCGGCAGCGAGAAAAATGTCGAGCCGGGCTTTACGAAATGGCCCAATACTGTTGGGGCTAATGTCGTCGAATACGTTCCGAACTCGGCCAAGATTTCGGAGATGGTCCAAACCGGCGAAGCGGGTCTTTTTCCGCTGACGCCGACGGCCGTGGCCGATCTGCAGGACAAGGGCTTGCCCGTCGCTTATGTTTCGCCCAAGGAAGGCCCTGTGCTGCTGCTCGTCGACGTGTGTGTCGTCAAGCACAATCCCGATCCGCAGCTCGCGCAGAAGCTTGCGCAATTCCTGCTGTCGAAGCCCGCGCAGGAAAAGGCAGCCGAAGCAGGCAAGCAGATTCCGACCAATCGCCAGGCATCGATGCCCGCGGCGATGCAAAAAAGCCTCGGCGACGTCGACAATCTGCTGAAGAAGGTTACCGTCGTCGATTGGGAAGCGATCAATGCGCGACGCCCCGAATGGGACAAGCGCTGGAATCAACAGATCGAACGTTGATACGTTTTGACCAGGCGCGCGGCGTTGCTCCGCACACCGCGCTCACTTCCCCGCGCGCCGCTGCCGCACCGCTTCGAATAGACAGACACCGCTCGCCACGGAGACATTCAGGCTTTCGACCGTTCCGGCCATCGGAATCTGCATGACCTCGTCGCAGGTTTCGCGCGTCAGGCGTCGCATGCCCTCGCCTTCCGCGCCCATGACCAGCGCAACGGGCCCGTCGAGCTTCGTATCGTAGAGGCTCGCGGGCGCATCGCCAGCCGTGCCGATGACCCAGACGCCCGCCTCCTTCAGCTCGCGCAAGGCGCGCGCGAGGTTGGTCACCGTGATATATGGCACCGTGTCGGCTGCGCCGCTCGCGACTTTGGCCGCCGTCGCATTGAGGCCCACCGCGCGGTCGCGCGGCGCAATCACGGCATGCGCGCCCGCCGCGTCCGCCACGCGAAGACAGGCGCCAAGGTTGTGAGGATCGGTCACGCCATCGAGCACGAGCAGCAGCGCCGAACCCTGAATCCCATCGAGCAGCTCGGCAAGGTTTTGGGCGAGCGGCAAGTCGCTTGCACGCGCCACGACACCTTGGTGACGCTCCGTATGCGCGAGGCCCCAAAGACGTGTCTCGTCGGCCGCGATCAGTCGTACCCCGGCCTCCTTCGCCGTATGCAGGAAGTCCTGCATGCGACGGTCACGCCGCGTCGCGTCGTAAAACACTTCTTCGACTGTCGAGGCGTCGTGACGCAAGCGCGCCGTGACTGCGTGAAACCCATAGAGAACCTTGAGACGTGCCATAGCTGAATCGAAAATCGTGAAAATCGTGTAGATGCACGATGCAAGCAACCGATACACAGGCTGCTTGCTGTCGCTGATATGCGCCGATGTCATGCCAGGCGCCGAAGCACCCGACATGCTTGGACCGCCAGCCGGCGCGCGCCGGCAACCGGCTACCGCAGCTACTTCTTGCGTGCGCGCGACTTCGAAGCGGGCTTGGGCGCAGCGCCGCGCTTTCTGGCCGCTTGTGCGCGGGCGGCACGCGCTTCCTTCACTGCTGGTGTTTTGCTCGGCGCCGCTTTCTTGCGCGTCGCCGTTTCGCCATTTGCGAGCGTACGCACGCGCGGGCCTGCCGATTCCGTGGCCGCTCGCTCGGCGAGCGCTGCGCGCTGCTGAACGACTGCTGTTTTGGTCACCGTATCGCGCACGAGGCGGAAGTCGATCTTCCGCGCGTCGAGATCGACGCGACTCACTTGTACGCGCACGCGATCGGACAATCGATAGCGGATACCGGTGCGCTCGCCGCGCAACTCGTTCTTGATCTCGTCGTATTGGAAATAGTCCGCGCCGAGTTCGGTCACATGGACGAGCCCTTCGATGAACAACGCGTCGAGTTGCACGAAGATGCCGAACGACGTCACGCCGCTCACCATGCCGCCATATTCCTCGCCGAGCTTATCGCGCATGAAGTAGCACTTGAGCCACGTTTCGACATCGCGCGAAGCCTCGTCGGCGCGCCGTTCGTTCGACGAGCAATGCAGACCGAGCTCTTCCCAGATCGCGACATTCCGTCCGCCGTTGTCGCGCGGCCCCGATTCGTCGGCCTGTTGCAATGCGCGTGCTTTCGGCGAAAGCGCCGTGTTCAACGTCACGCCGAGCGGCGGCTGCGGCCGATATTTGCGCCCCGCGAGAATGGCATAGATAGCGCGATGCGTGAGCAAATCCGGATATCGCCGAATCGGGCTCGTGAAATGCGCATAGGCCTCGTAAGCCAGACCGAAGTGCCCGATGTTGTCTGGACTGTAGACGGCCTGCTGCATCGAGCGCAGCAGCATCGTCTGCAACATCTGTGCGTCGGGCCGGTCGCGGATTTGTGCCATGAGCGCGGCGTAATCGCTCGCATGCGGCGTTTCGCCGCCGCCAAGCGACAGGCCCATACCGCGCAGGAACGTGCGCAGGTTCTCGAGCTTTTCGGCAGTCGGACCCGCGTGAACGCGATAAAGCCCGGGATGCTTGTTGCGCTTGAGAAAATCCGCTGCGCAGACATTCGCCGCCAACATGCATTCTTCGATGAGTTTATGCGCGTCGTTTCGCTGACGCGGCAGGATCTGTTCGATCTTGCCCTGCGCATTGCAGACGATATAGGTTTCCGTCGTGTCGAAATCGATCGCTCCGCGCTTTTGCCGCGCGGCGAGCAGCGACTTGAACACGCCGTAGAGATTTTGCAGCTGCGGCACGAGCGTACTGCGGCGCGCAGCCTCCGGGCCCTTCGTGTTGGCCAATACGGCCGCAACTTCGGTGTAGGTCAGACGCGCAGCCGAGTGCATGACTGCCGGGTAGAACTGATAGGCTTTGATCTCGCCCCGCCCCGTGACGACCATATCGCAGACAAGCACGCAACGGTCCACCTGCGGGTTCAGCGAGCAAAGACCGTTCGACAGCTTCTCGGGCAGCATTGGAATCACGCGCCGCGGGAAGTAGACCGAGGTGCTGCGTTCTATCGCATCGGCATCGAGTGCGGTTTCGGGCTGAACATAATGCGAGACGTCGGCGATCGCCACGATGAGGCGAAAGCCATCGCCCCGGCCGACCTTCATCGGCTCGCAGTAGACGGCATCGTCGAAGTCGCGCGCATCTTCGCCGTCGATCGTCACGAGCGGGACGTCGCGCAAATCGACTCGATGGCGCGTGTCGATCGGCCTGACTTCGTCGGGCAGCTTCGCGGCTTCGGCCAGCGCCTGCGGATTGAACTCGTGCGGCACACCGTATTTGCGCACCGCGATTTCGATCTCCATGCCGGGATCGTCGATGTCTCCGAGAATTTCGGAGACGCGGCCGAGCGGCTGCGAGTGCCGGCTCGGAAAATCCGTCAATTCGACCACCACGACTTGCCCGACCTTCGCCTTTTTGGTGCTTTGCGTGATCAGAATGTCGTGACTGATGCGCTTGTCTTCGGGGGCAACGATCAGCGCGCCGTTTTCGCTCAGCAGCCTGCCGATCACGCGTTTGTTCGCGCGATCCGTGACTTCGACGACATGCCCTTCCGGCCGTCCGCGCCGGTCGTAGCCGACGATGCGCGCAAGCACGCGATCGTTGTGCATGACCTTCTGCATTTCGGCGTTCGGCAGGAACAGATCGTCCTGGCCGTCATCGCGTATGACGAAGCCATAGCCATCGCGGTGGCCCTGTACGCGGCCGGCGACAAAGTTCGATGGATGAGTCAGCTGGTAGTAGCCGCGCTTGTCCAGGCGGATCTGGCCATCGCGCTCCATCGCGCCAAGGCGCTTGAAGAAGCCTTCGCGCTCCTGGCGCTTGATCGAAAGCGTCTCGGCAATGTCGTTCGCGGTGAGCGGCGTGTCGCTGGTGCGCAGCACGCCGAGAATTTCTTCGCGGCTCGGGATCGGGTACGGATATTTGCTCAAGGGACGCGTGTCGATGGTTTGTTTTTGTTCCGGGATTTGAGACATAGGCAATGCGGGCGATTCTAACACTGTGAATGGGGCGGGCTGGGCGGTGGATCAGCTGAGGCTGGGTGCGTGACCGTCCCCGCGCCGGTGTTGGGGCCGCATGAGAGCCAACATCACCGCCTTGCGCCAACAAATGCGACAAAGCGCTTGACAGCAATTTCAGGACCCATATAATGGCGATCTTTGCTGCACAACGCACACCTGCCCAGGTGGCGGAATTGGTAGACGCACTAGGTTCAGGTCCTAGCGGTGGCAACATCGTGGAGGTTCGAGTCCTCTCCTGGGCACCAACGGTTGTTCCGGCGAAAGCCGAAGTAGTCCGAGAAACCCCGTAAGATCAAGGTCTTACGGGGTTTAATGAGATGGTCAGCCTCACCGAAACAGCCCGATCGGCTTACGCTGA
>CBJLAJ010000148.1:0-13177 GCA_966421005.1 uncultured Paraburkholderia sp. | reverse complement strand
GCGCGCTCGGTGCGTTTCTGGCAGTACGCCAGGACGCGCCCGCGCTTGCATTTCTTGCGAGCGCGGGCGGCTTCCTGGCGCCGGTGCTCATCGCCACGGGTGGCGGCAGCCATGTCGTTCTCTTCAGTTATTACGCACTGCTCGATGCCGGCATCTTCGCGATCGCGTGGTTCAAGGCGTGGCGCCCGCTCAATTTGCTTGGCTTTACGTTCACCTTCGCGATTGGCACAGCCTGGGGCGTAACCTCGTACCGTCCCGAACTGCTCGCGAGTACAGAGCCGTTTCTGATCCTCTTTTTCCTCATGTATGTCGGCATTGCACTGCTTTACGCGGGGCGTCGCGAACTCGCGATCAAGCACTACGTGGACGGCACACTCGTGTTCGGCACCCCCATCGTCGCGCTTGGTTTGCAGGCGGCGCTGATGAGGCACATCCCGTTTGGGCTGGCCTGGAGTGCGGTGGCGCTGGCCGCTTTCTACCTGTTCGTGGCTGCGTGGCTCGCACGCCGGCGCGAGCGCTTGGCGTTGCTGTTTCAGTCGGCGGTCGCCATCGGCGTGATCTTCGCGACGCTCGCCATTCCGCTCGCGTTCAGCGGACCGACGACGAGCGCGGCCTGGGCTATCGAAGGCGCGGCGCTCACCTGGCTCGGCGTACGTCAGCGGCGCTTCCTGCCGCTTGGCTTCGGACTCCTGATGCAGCTCGCGGCGGCGGGGGCATTTTTCGTGAGCCAGCTTTTCGCCAGCGCACCGTCTACGCCTGTACTGAACAGCGCCTATCTGGCGACATTGCTGATTGCTGCGGGCGGCGTTTTCACGGGCTGGCAACTTCATGGGCGCGACGAAGGGCGCACGTGGCGTCCATGGACAGGGCAACTGGGCCTTGCGGCAGCCCTATGGGGCCTCTTCTGGTGGATCGGCGGTGGAGCAAACGAGATCGCCGCCTATGCGCAAACCCATGCCGTCGCGGCGCCCAGGCGGTTCGCGATCGACGCATCGGTACTCTTTGCCGTGCTGACAGCCTGGCTCGCGCATGCGCTTCGCCGCGTACTTGCGTGGCCGGCGGCACGATGGCCGGCACTGGCGCTTGCGCCGGTGCTGGCGTGGCTAACGTTAGCCGCACTGGGCCTCGACGAGGCGCCACTAACGGGGCTTGGGGCGATCGCGTGGCCGGCTGCGCTGGTCCTGGGATATCTGCTGCTGTGGCGCGAGGAGAAGGATGCCCCCGGGTGGACTGCTTCGGCGCTTCATACCGTGATGTTCTGGATGCTCTGCTGTCTCATTGCCCAGCAAGCGTATTGGCGCTTGCGCGGGTACGTGCCCGAAGGCGCGTGGAGCTGGAGCGTATGGGCGTACGGCGTCGGCATGGCGGTTTTGCTCGTCTCCACCGTGGGTACGCGTTTGCGTTGGCCGATCGGGCGATTCGCGCGCGCTTATCAACTGTGGGCGGCCGGGCCGCTCGCCGCATTGCTCTGGATATGGACCCTGGCCAGTTTGCAAAGCGATGGCAGCGCGGCGCCGTTGCCGTGGCTGCCGCTGCTCAATCCGCTCGATGTGGCGCAGATGCTCGTGTTCGTCGCGATGGCGGCATGGCTGCGGCGCGCGGCGACATTCGGCTTTGTATTACCGTCCCGCGTATTCGCCTATGTAACGCTGGCGACGGGATTTCTCTGGCTCAACGCATTGCTGTTGCGCGTCCTTCATCATTGGATCGGTGTGCCGTACACCGTCGACGACATGACGCGCTCCACATTGGCCCAGGCTTGCGTCTCGGTCCTCTGGACGCTCTGCGCGCTTGCCATGACTGGCTGGGCGACACGCAAAGGCGCGCGCGCGGTCTGGTTCGTCGCGGCAGGCCTGCTCGCCTTGACCGTCTTGAAGTTGTTCGTTTTCGACTTGTCGCACGTTCAGGGGCTCGAGCGCATCGTGTCGTTCATCGGGATTGGCGTAATGCTGCTATTGATCGGCTACTTTTCGCCGCTGCCGCCGAAAGCTTCGGATCACGAAACGACGAGAGGGAAGGTCACATGAAGCGGCTCGTTGCAGGCTGCGGCGCGATGGTGCTTGCGGCGCTCGCCATGGCGTTGCCGCTCGCGGCGACAGCCGCACAAACGCCGTTCATGCATCGCTTTGCGCTCGAACTCGATGGGCGCGCGCCGTATTACGCACTTGCCGTACCCGCACCCGTTTATGCGGCGAGCCGGCGCTCCGATCTCGGCGATATGCGTGTGTTCAATGGAGCCGGTGAGCCCGTACCTTATTCGCTCGATGCTCCCACGGCCCATCCGGCGCCGACGCTGCGTCAGATCAACTGGTTCCCATTGCCGAGCGCCGCTGCGAACGCGCCTGCGGCAACGGCCGGCGTGTCTATCGCGCAGGACGGAACATTACGCTTCACCACGGACGCACCGAAGGCGGACGCACGCGATGCGGACCTGCTCGATATTGGTTCGGCCGCGCAGCACGTGGGCGCGCTGGTCATCCATGTGCGGAACGACAGCTATCAAGGGCGGGTGCATGTCGATGCGAGCGCCGATCTCCAAACCTGGCGCCCGGTGGCCGATGCCTCGATTCTCAAGGCCAACCACGACGGCGAGCAGCTCGCGCAGGAGCGCATCGCGCTCGATGGCCTCGCGCAGCGAGAGCGCTATTTGCGGCTGCGCTGGCCAGGCGGCGGGCCCGAGATCGCATCGGTCGACATCGAGCTTTATCCGAGCGAAGCCCGCCCATCGGATGGCACGCGCCAATGGCGGGAAGGGCTCGCTGTCCATGCGGGCAACGCCGCGGGCGAATATCTGTTCGAAACGGGCGGTGCCTACCCGGTGGACCGGCTCGGAATCGATGTACCGCAGCCGAATACGGTGGCACGGGCCACCGTCTACTCGCGCTCGAGCGGCAATGCGCCGTGGCGCGAGATTGCACATACGGTGCTTTTTCGAGTCGCGCAACGCGGCGAGGCGCGCAATCCGCCCTTGGAGTTCGCACCGGATACCGATGGCGAATGGCGCGTTGTCGTCGACATGCGCAACGGCGGACTGGGCAATGGCATGCCGAGCGCGACGGTGGGCTGGCAGCCGGCACTCCTCACGTTCGTCGCGCGCGGCGCTGGACCGTTCTCGCTCGGTGTCGGCAATGCCAGCGTTGCTTCGGCCGCTCAACCGCGCGGCGATATTCTCGTGGGCGGCGACGGCGCGCAGAGCGTCGAGACCGCCCGCCTGGGTGCGCCACTGCCCGTCGATGCGGACGAAGCGAGGCGTGCGGCGGGCAACGCCGATTCGGCGCGCCGATACGTGCTATGGGGTGCGTTGCTATTGGCCGTCGCCGTGCTCGCCGCAATGGCCTGGCGGCTCTTGCGGACGCAAGACGCGGCGCGCTCGTGACCGTTGGGGGCGCCGACGGTCGGGACTCCTGACGATTCGCAGTACGAACGACCGCTTTCGCCTGCCGCGCTGGTGGCGCGGCCCCACGGCGGCGCAAAGCGGCGCACAGTGGCGAGGGGACACTTTCTTTCAATGTTCTTACGTGCTATAGATGCGCGTGGCCCAGGTCTTGCAAGGTTTCAAGCGTGGTTGCCCTCGACGACGATTTGACTCGCCCGCCGGTTGGAGCGAAGCTACGCACCGGCATTTTTTCCGCCCATCGGATATTCATGAGTTCATCGCTGACAGTTCGCCGTATCGCCGCCGATCAGGGCACAACGCTTCGCGAATTGCGCACCTCGGCGTTACGCGAAGCGCCCTATGCCTTCGGGCAGACGCTCGAGGAAGCGCTCGATGAAAACGCCGAAACGTTCGAGGCAGTGGCTGCCCGCCATGCCGAATCCGACACCTCCACGTCTTTCATCCTCTACACCGAAGGGTACCCGGCGGGGTTGATCGGCGCGTACTTCGACGATGAGCGCAAGGCGTTCGTCTGCGCGTTGTGGGTCGCGCCGGCCGTGCGTCATTTGCGCGGGGGCGAGCTGCTGGTCAATACCGCGAGCGAGTGGCTTGCCGAGCATGGCGCCGACGAGATCCACGCGTGGGTGACCGACGTCAACCGCACCGCGATGCGTTTTTACGAACGTCTCGGCTTCGGGCCGACGGGCGATCACGCGCGTATGCCGCGGGCGCCCGAAGCGTGGGAAACGCTGCTCGTGCGGCACGTCAAACGCTGAACGCATAACGCGCCGCTCCCAGCCACACGCCGTTCAGGCGTGTCCTGCCGGCATCTTCATCGTGCGCGCGTCGGGCACTCCCGCTTGTCGTAGCCATTCCTCATATCGGAAAAATCGACGCCGCGTGCGCGGACCCCTGTAAAATAGGCAAAATTTTTTGCCTCAACGCTATGTCGCTGAATAAATCGCCATTCTTCGAACTACGCAGCGGCTCGGTCGATACGCTCTTGTTCGTCGTCAAGACGACCGACCTCGGTGCGCTGAAGAACGAGCTCACTCGGCGCTTCGAGGCGACGCCGGAATTCTTCGCGGGCGATGTCGTCGCCATCGATTTGCGGCGCCTGGCCGATGACGAGCGCGTGCCGCTCGACGAACTCGCGGCGTTGCTCGCCGAGGTAAGGATGCGCGCGCTGGGCGTCGTTGCCGCGCCGCATCAGACCGAATGGGCCGCGCGTGCCGGGTTGCCGTTGCTCGAAGCGCGCGACCGGCGCGCCGCGCCTGCAAAGGGCGAACAGGAAGGCACGGCGCCACAGCCCGCCATCGTTGCGCCGGAGCCGCAGCTCGCCGCTTCGTCGGCACTCGTCATCGACAAACCGCTGCGCTCGGGCCAGCAGATTTACGCGAAAGGCGATCTCATCGTGCTCGGGCTCGTGAGCTACGGCGCGGAAGTGATCGCCGAGGGCAACATCCATATCTACGCGCCGCTGCGCGGACGGGCGCTCGCCGGTGTACATGGCAATCACGACGCGCGCATTTTCTGCACGTGCGCCGAACCGGAACTGATTTCGATTGCAGGCATCTATCGAACGTCGGAAAACCCGTTGCCGGCCGAATTATTGGGCAAGTCGGTGCAAATCCGCCTTGCTGAGGAACGACTGATCATCGAGCCGCTGCGGCTCACGTGAGACGCACGACACACGTCGCGCAGGCCTCATCGACTCAATTGACGAACACAGGGTAAGGGGAAATGGCAAAAATCGTTGTGGTGACTTCGGGCAAGGGCGGCGTGGGCAAGACCACGACGAGCGCGAGCTTCGCGTCGGGCCTCGCATTGAGAGGCTTCAAGACGGCCGTGATCGACTTCGACGTTGGCCTGCGCAACCTCGACCTCATCATGGGCTGCGAGCGCCGCGTCGTGTACGACTTCATCAACGTGATTCAGGGCGAGGCGAACCTCAACCAGGCGCTCATCAAGGACAAGAAGTGCGAAAACCTCTTCGTCCTGCCCGCATCGCAAACGCGCGACAAGGATGCGCTCACGCTCGAAGGCGTCGAGAAAGTCATCAACGATCTGACGGAGATGGGTTTCGATTACATCGTCTGCGACTCGCCGGCCGGTATCGAATCCGGCGCGTTGCTCGCCATGCATTTTGCCGACGAGGCGCTCGTCGTGACGAACCCGGAAGTATCGTCGGTGCGCGATTCCGACCGGATTCTCGGCATTCTTTCGTCGAAGACGAAGCGCGCCATCGAGAGCAAGGAGCCGATCAAGGAACATCTGCTCATCACCCGCTATAACCCGAAACGCGTGAGCGAAGGGGAAATGCTTTCGCTGTCCGATATCCAGGAGATCCTGCGTATCGAATTGATCGGCGTGGTGCCCGAATCGGAGGCGGTGCTTCACGCCTCGAATCAAGGTTTGCCGGCCGTGCACATGGACGGCACTGACGTTGCGGAATCCTACAAGGATATCGTTGCGCGCTTTCTGGGCGAGGAAAAGACGTTGCGCTTCACCGATTATCAGAAGCCGGGGCTTTTGCAGCGCCTCTTCGGCAAGTAAGGAGAGCACGTCATGTCGATACTTTCCTTTTTGCTGGGCGAAAAAAAGAAGTCCGCGGCGGTCGCGAAGGAGCGGCTGCAACTGATCATTGCGCACGAACGCGGCGGCGGACACGCGCCGGCCGATTATCTGCCGGCGTTGCAGCGTGAGCTCGTCGCTGTAATTTCGAAGTACGTCAAGATCTCGGACGACGATATTCGCGTGAGCCTTGAACGGCAAGACGATCTCGAAGTCCTCGAAGTCAAGATCGAAATTCCTCAGACATGAATTCGGTGCGGGCGTGTGACGTCCGCATCGCTGTCGCCGTTTCTACGCACCGTGCGTGACTGGTGCGCCTCTTTCCTCCACGGTTTTTCGATCAGATGCTTCGCTCGTCCGCGCGATCCGCAGGCGGTTCTTCGTCTTCGAAGAGCGGCTCGAGTGTCTTCGGCGATTCGGGAGCGGGTGGCGGTTGCGCCACTTGCGTCAGATAGCGATGCGCGAGCGCTTCGTAGAGCGGCGGAGCGATGAGCCGCGACACACGGCTCGCGATCAGTGCCGTCGCCATCAGCGAGATGACGAGCGCATGGCCGTTGATCATCTCCATCACGATGACGAAAGAGGTAATCGGCGATTGCGTCACTGCCGCGAGATAGCCCACCATCGCAAGCGCGATCAGCATCGGCAACTGCATGTTCGTAAATACCATGTGCAGAAGGTTGCCGAAACCTGCGCCGATCGATAGCGACGGTGCAAAGATGCCGCCCGGTATCCCGGGCAGATACGAGCCGACCATCGAGATCAGCTTGAGGAACGGATAGAACGCCGACAATTGCTCGTGGCCGTCGAGCAAGCCGCGCGCTTCGGCGTAGCCGCTGCCAAATGTCGTTCCGCCCGAGACGATACCCACGACGGCAATCACGAGTCCGCACAACGCGCCGAACAGCACCGGCTGCTCGCGATGGAGGCGCTGCAGCGCAGCGGGTTGCCAGCGCGATGTATGAAGCAGGAGCCACGCAAAAAAACCGCCTGCGAGGCCGGTAACCAGCGCAGTGATGACGACGGCGAGCGCGAGCAGATCGGGGAAATGCGAGCCGAGCTGGATCGTGCCGAAATAGGTGTAGTTACCGTTCATGCCGAGCGCGATCACACCGGCGACGATGATGGCGGTGATCAGCACGCCGCTTGCGCGCGCTTCGAAACTGCGCGTCAGCTCCTCGATGGCGAAGACGATGCCGGCGAGTGGCGTGTTGAAGGCGGCAGAGAGGCCCGCGGCGGCGCCGGCGAGCACGAGCTGACGTTCGATGAGGGCGTTCGAGCGTGGATAGAAACGACGAAGGTTGTACATCAGCGTTGCGCCGATTTGCACTGTCGGCCCTTCGCGTCCGATCGTAAAACCGCCGAGGATCGCCAAAAACGAGACGGCGACCTTGCCGACGAGAATGCGCATGCCGAGCATGCGCGGTCCGAGCCTGGCTGGACCTTCTTCCAATGTGGCGATGACTTGCGGGATGCCGCTGCCTTCGGCGCCGCGGAAAAATCGGCGCGTGGCCCAGACGCACGCTGCGCCGACGGCCGGCGTGACGACTAGCGGCAGCCATGCGTGGCGATGCTGCATCGCCTGAAACGCGCCATAGCCCCAATCGATCAGCCGTGCATAAAAAACGGCGACCAATCCGACTGCGATGGCCCCTAGCCAGAAGATCCCATAACGGCGCCACAGGTGTCGCGCATAGCGCATGAGATCGGGAAATCGGGCGAGCTTGGTCCGAGGCATGGGATGTCGGCGGCCAAAGTGGCGATTATAACGAGGCATCGTTCGCCGCGCCTTGCAAAATCGAAGCGATGTTTGCGCGGCGTCGGGTGCTTCCCTCTCTCTTCGTTCATTACAAGCCTGTTAAATCTGTGCCCGTTCGTTGTCTTGTGACGCACATACCGCCAGCGTGCACACAGTATCCGACGCGCAATGCGGATGTTCTGTAATACGCCCGCATTGGCTGCTTACAAATTGCAACGGTGCGGTATCGCACACTCCTGTTCAATCGATTCGTCGGGTTCTGCCACAACGATTCGACGTTCCGATGTTTCGATATGTGCCGCGCAAGAAGCGCCTGAAGGGAGAAGACGGAAATGAAACGCTCGATATTGACTTGGAGTGCGGCGGTGCTACTGGCTGCCACCTTGGCCGGGTGTGTGGTGGTACCCGCGGGAGGCTATTATCCCGGCTACTACTATGGCGGCTATCATGGCCGTTATTACTATCGTTGAACGCGCGCGCCTTCTCGCGGCGCACAACTCGCTCGGGCGCGAACCCTGCTTTTCCTGAAACGGCATCCCTCGACGAGGAACGGACGGGGGAACAAGTTGTCCATCGCATTTATTCGTGAGGAAACGATGGTCGCAGCGGGGCGCAGGGCAGCGTTACCCGCTTGTTGCCATCGTCCGATTCATTCGAGGGATTCCGATGAGCGTGGCCGTGGGACGTTCGGTTGAGGTGGATTTTTTACGGGGTGCGGTGTTGATCGTCATTGCGATCGACCACATCTCGCGGGGGATATTGCAACATGCGATGCTTCACAGCTACGCGTATTGCGACGCAGCCGAAGTCTTCGTGTTTCTCGGCGGTTATGCGTCCGCGGCAGCCTATGCCGCGGTGGCGTCGCGCAACGGCGAGACCGCCGCCCGCCGACGCTTTCTGAAGCGGGCCGGGGAAATCTATCGCGCTTATCTGTTGACGGCCGTGCTGATGCTGGTCGGCGGTGCATTGTTGACCCGTTTGCCCTGCGCCCAGGCAGCGATGGCGGACACGGCTTGGCCTGTCTTCGCCCGCCACCCCTGGCAGACACTGGCGGAAATCGCGCTCTTTCGCCGTCAGCCTTATCTGTCGGCCGTATTGCCGATGTATGTGCTTTTTGCGCTGACTGTTCCGCTTATCGTGCCGTTTGCACGCCGCGCACCGGTGGGCGTGTTGTCGTCCAGTCTCGTCGTCTGGCTTGTGGCACCGTGGCTCGGCGCGCTCTTGCCGGCTGCGGGTGAAGGCGGTTGGGCTTTCAATCCCTTTGCCTGGCAACTGATGTTCATGCTCGGCATCCTCACGCGTGTTCATCCGGTATCGGCCGAAACGCTGGCTTCGATAACCGGAAAGCGGATAACGCGAGCCGCCTTTGTCGTGGCGTTGACCTTCGCCTTCGTCAAACTCTGCATCGACTCGCATCCTTCGCCGGGTTTCATGAAGCAGAATCTCGCGAGCGTTCGCATCGTCAGCTTTCTCTCGATTGCGTGGCTTTGTGCGCAAATGGTGCGGCTTGGATGGGGACGCTGGCTCGCCGAGCGGCTGCCGGGCGTGGTGACGATCGGCAGACAGGGCCTCGTTTGCTTCGTCGGCGGCACGATCGTATCGATGTCGATCGATGCGGCGTTGGCTTTCGCACGCGTGCAGACAGGCGATATCTGGACGGATTGGCCGATTCGCCTGCTTGGCGATGCCTCGGCCGTCGCGTTGCTCGTTTTACTCGGACATGCTGCGAGCGTGCTGAAAGCGCGCAAGCGTCCGGTCGCCATGCCGACGGCGATGGCTTACTTTCCCGCCCGCTCGCGCGAACGCAAGTAGGGGCGGGGCCGGCGATTCAGCGCGGGCCCGCCCATGCCGACCACTCAGTTCAGCGAAATATCGCGCGTCTCGCGCATCATGAGGACGGCTACGAGGCTGACCGTCGCCGCGATCGACACATACGCGCCAACCCACGCGAGGCCGCCGCGCGCGGCAAGCATCTGCGCGATATACGGTGCGACCGACGCCCCGAGAATGCCGCCGAGGTTGTACGACACGCCTGCACCGGTATAGCGCACGCTGGTGGGGAAGAGCTCGGGCAGAAGCGCGCCCATCGGTGCAAAGGTGATGCCCATCAGAAACAGCTCGATGATGAGAAAGAGCGCGACGAGTGGCGGCGATCCACTTCCGACGAGCGGTGCCATCGTGAAACCCGAGGCGATGGCTGCCGCGATGCCCACGATCAGTACCGGCCGGCGGCCGAATCTGTCGCTGGCCCACGCTGCGAGCGGCGTGGCGAGCGCCATGAACACGACGGCGAGGCACAGCAGCCCGAGGAAGCTTTGCCGCGAGAAATGCAGCGTCCCGACACCGTACGAGAGCGTAAAGACGGTGGAGATATAAAAGAGCGTATAGCAGACGACCATCGCCAATGCGCCGAGCAGCGTCGGTCCGCCGTGGCGCGCGAACAGCGTCACGAGCGGCACGCGTACGCGTTCGCGCCGTTCGATCGCGGTGCGAAAGGCCGGGGTTTCGGCGATCTTCAACCGGACATAAAGACCGAGCGCGACGAGTACGGCGCTCAGTAGAAACGGAACGCGCCAGCCCCAGGTCCGGAACTGTTCGTCGGACAACGTGAGCGCCAATCCGAAGAAAAGCCCATTGGATGCCAGAAAGCCCACGGACGGTCCGAGTTGCGGGAACATGCCGAACCAGCCGCGGCGGCCTGCCGGCGCATATTCCGTTGCGAGCAGAGCGGCGCCGCCCCATTCGCCGCCCAAACCGATGCCTTGCCCGAGACGCAGGACGCAAAGCAGCACGGGCGCCAATCCGCCGATCGAATCGTAGCCCGGCACGAACCCGATCAACGTCGTCGACAGACCCATGACGAGCAGCGAGGCAACGAGTGTCGATTTGCGGCCGATGCGGTCTCCGAAATGTCCGAAGAGCAGCGAGCCGACCGGCCGCGCGATGAAAGCGAGGCCGAATGTGACGAACGCCGATAGCGCCTGGGCCGTGGGCGAGCTGTGCGGGAAGAACACCGGGCCGATCACGAGCGCCGCGGCGGTGGCGTAGACGTAGAAATCGTAGAACTCGATTGCAGTGCCGATGAAGCTCGCAAATACGATGCGTGAGCGGCTCGTGGCGTTATCTGTGTCAGATGGGGTAGCCATCGCGGGCGATGACGGCGAAACCGGCATAGGAGTCTCCGTTGTCGTGGCGCGCGGTGCGAACGCCGCGCGTGAGCCTGCGGTGAACGCAGGCGGGGGCCGTTAATGTGGATCGATCGGGGAGTCGGTGCTTTGCTCGGCGCAGGGAGCGCAAATGGGACGACGCAGCCTACCGCGCGATGCAATGCGGTCTGGATTATAGCGAGTCCACCGACCTTGGGCGTCGGTGGATGGACGCGCGGCTCGTCGCATCCGTGCCGGTTGCCGGCCGGATGCCTGACGCAAGGGCGTCAGTCGAGCGCTTGGGCTTGCGGCGCGGCCAGCGTGCGCAACTGGAATCTGCCGTCGTCGTTGAACAGCCAATCCTCGAACATCTCGAGTTGGCCCAGCCCGTTGAGCAGCTTGGGCGGCGGCGGTGGCAACGGAGCTGCGCGACGCACCGAGGCCAGCGCCGTGGCTTCCGCTTCGTCGTCACCGTTGGTGCGATAGACCGACGAGGAGAGCAGCTTGCCGTCGCGGTCGACTTTGATTTCCACGACGACGAGCGAGCGCAGCATCGCCTGCGGCGCGCGTTTTTGCACATAGGAAGGATTGCGCGCGACAATGCGCTCGGCGACGGCCTTGCGATATTGATCGAGCGTCGCACTGTTGACCGCGGCCGCCGGGGGCGCCGTCAGCGCGGAAGGCCGCTGGGGTGGCGTGATTGTGCAGGCGCTCGCGAGAGCGAGCGCGCCCAGGACCGGAAAGCGCCAGAACCCGAGGACGCGCGAAGCGGGATGGCGGCGAGAAGTGACAATCATGGCGGGGTGCGACTATGAATGAACGCTCGGCGGAGCGCGGCGACGACATAAGAAAAGAGTAGGCTACCGCGCGTCGTTGCGCATCCCGATTCGCACGGATTTGTGTGCGCGTGCGAACTGCGTCATACGCCGATCGTCAGCGCAAGGCTGCAACCAGCGTGAACAGCCCCTAGTACGCGATCAGCGATTCCACCCAGTTGTGAAGCCCCATGTCGCCCTGACCATATCGCACCCAGTTGTAGTCGCCATAGCCCGCACCTTCGCCTGGCCATGGGTTCATGAAGTAAAGCGTTTGCGAAGCATCGTCGAATCCGTCGATGACGATGAAGTGGCCGCCCCCGCCCTGCCAAGACCAGAGCGCAACGACAGGGTTGCCGCGCTGGATCGCCGCACGCGTCGAGCTGTAAGCGAGTGGGCTGCTGTAATAGCGCGATGCGCGTCGGCCCAGCCACCAGAGGATGCCTTCGATACCGGTCGTGCCGGCCAGGTAGTTGGGCGAATTCGCTCGATCGTTCCAATAAAACGGATAGCTTGCGCATGCGTAGTCGATCGAATCGACCCAGTTGGCGATCCGGCATTGCGCTGTCGCGACGCCGCGATAGGTCAGCACAGCATCGGCGTCCGCGCTCCAGCACCAGTCGCTGTGCATTTGCTGCACGAGCGGAACGTTGAGCCGTTTGCTGTCCGCGCGCGCAATCTGCGGCAATGCGCAGGCTGCGGCGATCGCAATGAGGTACGCCGTCGTGGCGGTTTTCATGGCGTGACTCCTCGCTGAGTGAAGCGCGGGTCGGCCATACCACGCTTGATGCTCGCAAGCAGCGCATCGATGATCCGCCGCTCGCTCAGTGCTTCGCGCTTCGATGCAGCGGCCGCGCTCGCGCCAGCGGTCGAATTCAGTGATGACGGCGACGCGAGTTCTTGCGCGCTCAGCAACGGGACGTAGGCCGGCTCGGCCAGCGAGGCGCCAGTGCCGCGCGCGAGGACCTGGATGAAATCCGCCATACCTTGCTGGCTGCGGATGAAGCGCAACTGCGGGGCCGAAGGGTCCCGGGCATAGTCGCTCACGGCGTTCGAAATGTCCTGCGCGAGCCCTGCGCCGCCTACCTGAACAGTTTTCCACTTGCCGTGCACACGTGCGACCGTCATGAGGCCGATCGATCTGTTGTCCAACAACACGAGGAATCGCCAGACTCCCGTACGGCGCAAGCTCTTGTCGATGTCATTGCCAGCAAGCAGGGAAGCAGCGTCGATCAAATAAACCTCGAAGCCATAGCCAATCGAGGCATCGCGCAACGCGTCCGGAGAATCGACGGAAAAAACGCGATCCAGCAGCAACCGGCTGTCGTCGCTGCCAATCGCGCGTTCAACCAACGCGGGCAGCGCGCGTTCAGCGGCGTCGCGCTGCGGCGTCCCGAGGGCGAGCGTGAAATCGATTGGTGACAAGCCGATTGTCTTGTCTGTCCCGCACAAGTTCGGGCACTGGCCGGAAGCGGCCGGAAGCGGCCGGACATCAAGCCGGACGTCG